>CAYPEW010000049.1:0-25866 GCA_964409845.1 uncultured Jutongia sp. | reverse complement strand
CAGGTAAGGAAACCGGGAGAGGTTATACAGAAACAGCCATTAGAGGAGAAAGAGACTGTCTTTCCCATGCAGATGGAGGTCAAGGGATATTTGCACGGTGTACAGGGACAGTATGCCGGATTTGATTTTGAAATAGAACCGGGAGAGGAAATTGTTTTGGGCAGGGATGAGGAGTTTTGTGATGTGACTTTTGCTTCCCAGCAGATCAGCCGCAGACATTGTGGAATTCGCTATGATGAGTTGACAGGCTGCTATCAGGTTATCGACTATTCCCTTACCGGAACTATACTATCCAATGGAAAGGTAGTTCACTCTGGCAGTTATGTAGTGGTGCATCCAGGAACCGTTTTGTATCTGGGAAGTGAGGCGGAGGCCATTCGGCTGGGATGAAAGGAAGACCATTGCGACAGTGTAATGATAGCTTATACAATGGGTATGTAAACGCATAAATATTTTTACTTTATAGGAAACGAGAAGTTTCCTATAAAGTAAAAAAATAGGGATAACGGTATCAGTTATCCCTATCGTATGTTCACATTATGTTTTATGAGAGATAGTTGGAATAGTCAGCTGCAGAAGTAGTTCCATTCTTCCAATCATTCATCTTCTGTCTGGTAGCTTCCATGGTATCCTGGCAGATCTGTGGGAGTTTCTCGCCCCAAGATTTGGTTGCCTGTTTGTAGCCCTTCTCAATGGCTGCCATCATTTCATCTGCTTTTGCGGTATCTCCACCGGATAATGCGATAGCCATGCTGACCAGACGGTCAGAAGTCTGATTTACACCCCAGTAGCCATCTTCGCTAATGGACTCTTTTGCAGCCTTGATGGTATCTGGATCTGCGTTTTTAGCAGCCTCACGGAATTTAGCAGCAAGACCGTTACCATTGGCAAGATCAAAAGTAGATCCCTGCTTATTCAATAACTTAGACACCAGACTCTGTAAAGAATCCAGTCTGGACTGCTGGTCAGCCTTTAATTTAGCAACGACAGCGTCCTTGTTATAAATCTGATTGGTAGAAGCTTTCTTCTTTTCTTCGGTTTTTTCAAAAACGACAGCTTCTTCTTCTTTTTTTTCTTTGTCTTCTGCTTTTGCAGCGGCAGTATTCTCAGATGTTTTTGTGTCCTGTGTAGCATTAGTATATGTGCTTGATACGCCATTTGTTACTGATACATCCATCATAGTTGAACCTCCTTTTTCTGGTGTGATCCATCCGTGGATCACGAATATTTCGATACAGTATTGTATATTGTATTATCTGTATCGGCTTTTTTGGTAAAAACTTTAGTATTTTGCCAGAAAATTCCGTATTTTCTAGTTTTGAGCGTGATTTGTGAATGAAATTGCCGGAATAAAGTTAAATATGTCGGTAGAGTCATTGGGTTATGCCAGATCTGGTATTTTTGTCTGGCATAGAATGACATCATAGTCCGGGTAGCGTGCCTGTGCCTGTTGGTATGCCATGCGGGCACGAATCTCATCCTGGTACAAGCCATATGTGCTTGGGCCACTGCCGCTCATCAAGGCGCCAATAGCATCTTCCTGCAACAGGAATTCCTTGATTTCCTGGATGACAGGATAGGCAGGAATGGTCACAGTTTCCAAAACATTGGATAAATGATGGGCGACGGCAGCGGCATCTTTATGATGGATGGCATCTATGATACGTTCTGTTTCCGGGTGATCTGTTACCTGTGCCATATCAAAATGCCCATAGACATAGCCGGTACTGACAGAAATATCTGGTTTGATCAGCAATACCCATAGGGGAGGAAGTGAGGGAAGTGGTGTTAAAATTTCGCCGATCCCTTCTGATAACATGATTCCCTGACAGATGCAGAAAGGAACATCTGCGCCCAGCGTGACACCGATTTCGCATAATTCCTGCTGTGACAGATGCAGTTCATATAGATTATTTAAGGCAGTCAGGGTGGCGGCGCAGTCTGTACTGCCACCGGCTAATCCTGCCGCTGCAGGGATTTGTTTATCCAGATAGATTTCAAGCCCGCCGGATATCTGGTATTTTTGCTGCATCAGATCTGCGGCACGGTATACCAGGTTTTGTTCCATGGGGCAGCCATCGGGAAGCGGTCTGTTCATCGTTAGGCGGATGCCAGGTTCTGTAGCTGTCTGAAAAGTTAATTCGTCACAAAGATCAATAGTCTGCATAATCATCCGTAAATCGTGATATCCATTATCCAATTTGCCAATGATATCCAGGGTCAGATTAATTTTTGCCGGTGCTTTTGTTACGATATGATTCATGATTTCCTCATTTCTACAATGTTTTTTTACATGTTACAAAAAATTAATACAAAATTCAAGAAAATAATAGGGATATATGGTAGAAATTTTGGAACATTATTGCTATACTGTTACATGAGTATCAGCAAAACACAAAATATTGAATTTATTAGCTATGTTATAACAAGATATGCTACTAAAGAAGGGGATATGATGGTGAAGAGAATAGTAATCAGAGGGGTCGTTATTATTTTAGCGCTGTCCGGAGCATTAGGCGTGGGACGTCATATACAGAATAAAAAAGAGACTGACACACCAAAGGAGCATTATGAATACTATTATAATGAAGAGGGTAAAGAACGACCGGAGGACGGCACGGTGATTCAGTCAGAAAATCAAACACAAATGGCAAAGTCATTTATTGAGGTAGATACTGATCCGGAGAGTGTTACGGTATTGGTCAATCATGATTATTTACTACCAGAGGATTATATTCCGCCTGATTTGGTCAAACCGAATGTTGCTTTTAGCTATTATGGCACATATGAAAAGAGTTATATGCGTAAAATTGCTGCCACTGCTTTGGAGGAATTGTTTGTAGCAGCGGGACAGAAAGGGAAACAGCTGAAAGTGGTGTCTGCATACCGCTCCTATGCACGCCAGAAGCAGATATATGACCGCAACGTGGCAACCCGCGGTAAAAAGAATGCGGATGCTGTATCCGCTATGCCGGGTTCCAGTGAGCATCAGACCGGATTGACGGTTGATGTATCCTGCAGCCGGATTGGATGTGCTTTGGAGGAAAGTTTTGGCACGACGGAGGAGGGTAAGTGGCTTGCTGCCAATTGTCATAAATTTGGCTTTATCATCCGCTATCCAGAGGAAAAGACTGACATTACAGGGTACTCTTATGAGCCATGGCATATTCGTTATGTAGGTAAGAATTTGGCGAAATATTTACACAAAAAGAATTTAACTCTGGAGGAGTATTATGAGACTACGACTGTAGATCATAAAGTGGCACCAGATAAAGTAGTACAGGATACGGACGAAGGTGTACCGGATGGGGCAGAGATGACAGGTGCTCCTACAGTAAATCCGTCTTATAAGCCTAAAAAGAGTCCGTCACCATCACCAAAAGAGACGAAGAAACCGAAAGCCACGAAAAAGCCGGCAAAAACGCCGAAACCGAAAAAGACGAAAGAACCAGCGATGGATCCGGATGTGGAGGAGACGGAGGAGCCAAAGGCTACCAAAGCACCTGTGAAGACACCAGAACCAACACCACCAAAAGAGGAATCGGTCAAGACACCAGAACCGACAGTGGCTCCTACAGAGAGTGCAGAGACAGTAGAGACGCAAGGAGCGGTGTTAGAGCTGGAAGAATAAAAGCGGCTATATTTGCTGCGATTGCGAGAGAGGAAAAAGGATGAGAACGATATTAATTGGAATTTTTTTATTGTTTTATTGGTTGCTTAGTCTGCCTATGTTTTTGATTGGATTTATTTTGGGAAAAATAGATCCTGTGAAGAAACCTTGTTTTGCACAACCTTTTGTGGCATGGGGATTTCGGGTAATCCTATGGATATCCGGGGTTAAGGTTACTATTAAGGGTAAGGAGAATATTTTACGGGATCAGAGTGCACTTTATGTATTCAATCACCGCAGTTATTTTGATATTCTAGTGGGCTATGTGACCGCACCTGTACCGACCGCATTTGTCTCTAAAAAGGAAATTGAAAAAGTGCCATTGGTGTCCAGATGGATGAAGTATATGAACTGTCTGTTTTTGGACCGTAGCGATATGAAACAGGGGATGAAGACTATTTTGACTGGAATAGAATTGTTAAAAAATGGAACTTCCATTTATATAGCGCCAGAAGGAACACGAAATAAGGGGGAAGGTCTTTTGCCTTTTCATGAGGCCAGTTTCAAATTGGCAGATAAGTCGAAACGCCCGATTATTCCGGTAGCGTTAAATAATACGGATGAAGCATTTGAGAAACATTTTCCCTGGGTGCACAGTGCACATATTATTATTGAGTATTGTGAACCAATTTACATGGACCAGATGGAACGGGCAGAGAAAAAACATGTTGGCGAGACTGTCCGGGAATTTTTATTAGCAAAAACCCAGGAAAATGCTAAAGATTTATAAACTATAAAATTGTGTGATATTGTAACACCATATTGGAAATTTCTGTGCAGGAGATTTTGATATGGTGTTTTATTTTGGGGTATATTATACGGTAAGACAAGAGATACTATCATAATATGATGTTAGGGTCAAAAGTAGATAGCAATGCGCACTTATACGAAATATGCTATCTGCTGGATAACAAGACAGAAAGGATGATAGTATGAAAAAAGGATATTTAATTGGTTTGTTTGCTGGCTGTACTCTGCTGATGATGGGCTGTTCCAATCAACAAAAAGATTCGGTAACAGATCCAGATACTCCTGCTGTTACAGACAATACTGATATCACCGAAGGAGAAGCGGAGGTAGCAGGGCAAGATAGTAATATGGACACGGCTACAGCCACTGGGAATGGACAGAGCGATGATGCCGGGAATAGTACTACAGTTGGGAGTGGGCAGGATGATGCCAGCGGCAACGCTGCTGTAGATGATGCGGGAGATGCAGATACTACCGGAAGTCCTGCTGTTTCTGCCGGAAAGAAAAGTACAACGACATCAAAAAATTCTAGTAATAACACAGAAACACAAAATAAGAAGCAGACGAGTTCTTCCAGCCAGACAAAGGATATTGGAATGGAGGCCGCTAAAAAAATTGCACTTGGCAAGGCAGGGTTAACCGAGCAGGATGGATCCTGGAAAGAGGAAAAAAGGGATAAGGAGAATGGGCAGATTGTCTATGAATTGGAATTTGTCAGTGGCAATGTAGAGTACGAATTTGAAATAAATGCCCAAGATGGAAAGATTTTGGAATATAAGCAAGATCCCATTGATGATTAAAAATATCATATATGATGCATTAGAGATTTCTTTCCTATGAAATAACAAATACCCCGACCTATGGAGCGGGGTATTTGACTTATGCTTACATACATTATATCAGTGACTGTTATTCCAGATAATCTTCGGAAATATATCCACTAAGCAGGTGTTTCCCTTTGAGATAATTGGTTTTATACCAAGTGGTTCCGCTTTTCTTTTTGGAGGATAAGGTAATGACAGCCTGATTTTTTGGAACAGTTGCCAAAACTTTGGTATTTGTTCCTGCACCAGAACGTAACTTCACTTTAGCGGTAGTAACCATTGCTTTGCGGAAAGTCAGTCCTTTTTTGGAGGAAAGATAACCGTCATACAGTTTACTTCCCTTTTTGTATTGAACATGGAAGTATTTCTGTTTATTTTTCAATACTGTTTTACCCAGGTAACGAATTGTGGCACCATATGGCACTGTAACCAGTTTTTTACTTTTGGCAGCTGGTTTCTTAAGGATAATGAGTGATTTCTTGGTCAATGCAGCTTTGGTACCGGATAATGCACTGGCAGTGATTTTTGTGTATGGACCATAGTAGACGCTTCCCTCTACATTGGCAAAAGCACGTATTTTATAAATATATTCCCGCTCTTTGGATAAACTCTTGTTGACCCACTCCATGGTATCGCCTTTGTTAATTGTTTTAATTTTCTTAAAACTGCCATCATAAGTGGTGGTGCGGTATATTTCATAACCGGAGTACGCCTCGCTGCCATTCCATTCCAGGCTTATTTTGGATGCTGTTGTCTCGGCTGTGAGGGAAGTGACAGCAGCTGGTTTGATCTTAAAAGTTTTTGTCAGAGTTCCCGTATAGCTTCCTTTTCCAGTAATGGTTACTGTGGCTTTTCCAGGATTGATATTATTCGCATAGCTTACGGTATAGTGTGTTCCTGCAGTCAGTGTTTTGCTGCCTACTTTGATACTGAGTGCTGGTTTGATCTGCTTTCCGGTATAGGTCTGATTTGGAATGGTATCTATGGTAGCAGTTTTCAGATCATAGGTCTTTTTTGGCGGAGTGGTGATTCCCAAGTCGCCTTTCGTGTACCAGAAGTTACAGTCCACCTTGCCGGAGATTCCGTCAACGGAACCGCTGCTGGTATATTGCCAGATCTGATAAGTACCACTGTAAGTGGTGGAAGTGGTGTAATTTGCCAGCCAGATTCCATAACTTTCGGCCAGAGTTGCCCCATCAATCAAAGTGACCAAATCGCTCTTATTGGCATAGATTATAGGGGTATAGCCTGCTGCTGCAATAGTGTCACAGAATGCTTGGCAGTTTGCGGTAGCAGCCGCTTTGGACAATCCTGCCTTTGGACTGACCAATTGACCGGCGGCATTATATTGATATTCGTAATCCAGTGCAATGGGCAGGGATACATTGATGTTATTTTCCTGAATGATTCGGATACAGTCTTTTGCTTCTTCAATGGCTTCCGCCTCATTCTTTGCTTCGGTAAAATAATACACTCCGATAGGAACGCCTGCTGTTGCAGCACCAGCAGCGTAGGTTATGAGTTTGGAATCCTGCTGCAGGGAACCGTTGCCATATCCCCGGTAGCCTGCCCGAAGAAAGGCATATTCTACACCGTCGGCGGCGACGGATTCCCAGTCAATAGTCCCATTATGATAGGAGACATCAATGCCGTGGTAGACATTCATGTCCTGGAAGGTCGATGCATGATTATAGGTGGAGGTGGTAAAGGGACTGGAAGTGCTGAGACTGTTTGTTAAGGTGTCGAAGGCTTCAGCTGGTGCCGGATTGGTGAAACTGAGACCAGTACCCAGAGATAAAGCTAATGATATAGAAAGAAAAGTACTTAATATTTGTTTTCTCATGTGTTTTCTCCATTCCAATAAATTTTATTCGCCCAATGATCAAAGTCATATAGCCATTTGCCTGCAAGCAGTCAATGGCTGTGTATCCTTTGATTCAAGGGGGGAATCCGCAGTGCAACCTCGAAAAACCTGCGGTTTTTCTCGGTCAGGGCATTCGCCCAATAATCAAAGTCATATAGCCATTTGCCTGCAAGCAGTCAATGGCTGTGTATCCTTTGATTCAAGGGGGGAATCCGCAGTGCAACCTCGAAAAACCTGCGGTTTTTCTCGGTCAGGGCATTCGCCCAATAATCAAAGTCATATAGCCATTTGCCTGCAAGCAGTCAATGGCTATATATCCTTTGATTGCACTGCTCATTTATAATGTATTTTAACATAATTTGTGTCATAATGGTATCACAATGAAAAATAGGAATAAAAAGGATGCGGATTTGTCATATTCTGGTGCTTTCTCAACTAGATTTTATAGTAGATCCATGTTATACTGTTAACGATTCATAATTACAAAAGAGTATGAAAGGAGAAAAGGGATGCTAGCAGATGACGCAACCGTGTTAAATATTAAACATCAAGTGTTACGTGAAGTAGCGAAACTAGCCTATGAAGGAGAACTGGATGATAAGAAGGAGTTACTTCCTTATGAATTACTTCCAGGCCCAAAGGCAAGATTTCGTTGTTGTATTTATAAAGAGAGAGAGATTATTCGTCAGAGAGTTCGTCTGACCGAGGGGAAGTGCCCAAGTGACCGTGAGAGTGACAATATGATTCAGGTTATTTCGGCAGCCTGTGAGGATTGTCCGATTGCCCGTTATGTCGTGACGGATAACTGTCGTAAATGTATGAAGAAGTCCTGTCAGCAGGCATGTCGTTTTGGAGCGATTACCATGGGACGTGACCGTGCTTATATTGATCCGAACCAGTGTAAGGAATGTGGTTTGTGTTCCAAGGCATGCCCATACAATGCTATTGCGGATCTGATGCGACCATGTCGCAGAGCATGTCCAGTGGATGCCATGTCTTATGATGAAAATGGTATCTGTGTCATTGATGAGGAGAAATGTATCCAATGTGGTCATTGTATCCACAGCTGCCCATTTGGCGCGATTGGTTCCAAGACCTTTATTGTAGATATTATTAATGCGATGCGTGCTGGCAAGAAAGTCTATGCTATGGTGGCACCAGCAACCGAGGGACAGTTTGGTAAAGATATTACCATGGAAAGCATGCGTACCGGTCTGAAAAAGATTGGATTTGAAGATATGATTGAAGTGGGACTGGGCGGTGATATGACTGCTGCAGCAGAGGCAGATGAATGGGCAGAGGCCTATAAAGATGGTAAGAAGAAGACTACTTCTTGTTGTCCGGCATTTGTCAACATGGTAAAGAAACATTTTCCAGAATTATATGAGAATGTTTCTACTACGGTTTCACCAATGTGTGCAGTATCCCGTATGCTGAAAGCGGCTGATCCGGATGCAGTTACTGTATTCATCGGACCTTGCGTGGCAAAGAAAGCAGAGAGCCAGGATAAGAGTATTGAGGGTAATGCAGATTATGTGCTGACTTATGGTGAAATGCGTGCCATGTTGAAGGCGAAAGACGTGCAGTTTGAGCCGGAAGAAGATAAGAAACAGGAAGCCAGTGTTTATGGTAAGAAATTTGCAAATTCCAATGGCGTTACGGCTGCCGTGATTAAGTGTCTGGAAGAAGTAGATGAAAATACCGATTTGAAAGTGCGTGTATGTAACGGAGCAGCAGAGTGTAAAGCGGCATTGACTCTCTTGAAACTGGGACGTCTGCCGGAGGATTTCGTCGAGGGTATGATCTGCGAGGGCGGTTGTGTTGGCGGTCCTAGCCAGCATCGTTCTGAGAAGGCAGCGATGAAAGATCGTAACATGCTGTTAGATCAGGCGGATGATCGTGGCGTGCGTGCAAACCTGGAGAATTATCCAATGGATACCTTCTCTATGCATCGGTAGAGTGATGGATTAAAATTGTGATTGCTTTTATATGGGTAGTGGAATAGGAGGGGAAGTATTCATACTTTCGTTGATATGGATGTTTATCCTTGTAGAAAAATACCTCGTGGTTTGCCATGAGGTATTTTTTTTGTATCAATTTTTATGATGATCCTTTAATTGGATAGAATAAATGACCATATATCCATAACGCATTTCTTCATGACATTCTTATTAATTGTCCATTTTAGCAGATGATATATTTTCTCTGACAAATTGAAAAAGTATTATCCCCAATAAAAAAATTCTTGCTTGTTCCCCTGGGGTATATGCTATTTTTGGAGTAAAATAATAACATGTAGGGTAGAATTTCAGATTTTGCCTGAGCGAGCAAGGGGGAATTTGTTATGAAAATTAAGCAGGTTTCGGCGCAGCTAAATGTCAGTCAGAAGACGATACGCTATTATGAGCAGTGCGGCCTGATTACTCCGGTGAAAGAACTAAAGATGGGGAGAGAGTTCAGGGATTACGATGAGGAGACAATGGCCAGACTGCGGTCTATTGTTGTGTTGCGTAGGCTTCGTTTTACGATTGAAGAGATACAACGGATTTTTGATGAGCCGGATTCTATTGCGGAAATATGTGATACCCATCGTCAGCAAATGTCAGAAGAGATTGCGCTGATGACGGACATTTGTGCACTTTTGGAGGAAATTTCTCAGGAGGAAATAGCGGATGGGCAGAGTCTTTCCAGAGAGATTGAAACTCGTCGGAAGAAGATGGTATTAGATCGGTATTTGGAAGAGTCTGATCTGAGTAAATATGATGAGTCTTTTATCGATTATGATTTATTGGAAGAAAATAGGACAGCAGAACAGAATTCTCGGATGGCTTTGGCTGCGAGTCAGTATTTTACTAATTCGAAAGCAGTGTTTCGTTTGTCTGACGATAAGGATCAGGGAAGATGGCATTATATGATTCTCTTTTCTGTTATAGCTCTGTCTTTTCTTTTGGTATCTTTTTTTGATGTGTTCATAGGTGAAGGACAGGAGGAGGAACCTCTGCCAACGGATCCACCGATTGTTCTGTCAGCGGATTCTATCAATCTGACAGAGCAGGATTATGCGGAGATGGAGCAGATCAGAGTGGATATAAGGGAGCGGTTGATTGATCATCCGGATCCTGAGCTGTATTCGGAGATAGAGGGACGCTTAAACTTAGTTGGGAGTCCTGATAAGTACTATGTGTCTTGTGTCCCTTTTTTGAGTTGGAGTTATGAAAAAGGAACACTTGCTTATGATGGGAATTTAGGCATATGGGCATTTACTGACAAGGAAAGAGCTGGCGATTTTACGGGTTTTGATGTTTTTTTGCTGGTTCTGGGACGTGACGAACAAGGGAAGCTCCATGTGACAGGATCTTATACCCAGACCTTGGATTCTATGGAAAAGAATCCGTCGGCAAGGTATATATTGATGCGCTCAGAGGTTGAGTATGATTCCATTTTTTTGCGGGAAGACGGAAAAGTCTATCTAAACGATTATGAATCGGAACGCATGCAACTTCAGGGGGATCTCTGCAAACGTTTCGACTGGGATAGGATGGCGGTTCGCTATGAAGAGATCGTGAACCCGGATAACCTGGCAGTATTCAAGTTCAGATAGAGGAGGCTGGATATGAAATATGTATGGCTTTCTTTTCGTTGTATGAAGTATAAACTATGCATCCTGCTGTTTGTGCTTTTTGTCAGTTTTTACAGTCTGTTATTGTTTTATGGCGAAAGCGTCAGGAACCATCATTTTGTCCAGTCCTCGCTATATTTTTCGCCAGAAGAGGGGCGGGCAGTGCCCTTTACGGAAGAACAGTGGGAAGGGATATGCAGGGTATTTGGGCAGTACCGGAATGGAATCGAGGGGGAGGCCTATATTACGCTGGAACTGGCGGTTGAAGAAAATGTGGATGAGGAAATGGAAAAGTTTCTGATGGGCGAAACATCCGTCAAGCCATGGTACTTTTGTTCCAAATATTCTTTTCAGGAGGAATGGAATACCTTTACCAAGGAAGAATATGAGGCAAAGGAAAAAATTGTTTGTTCGCACCGGGAGGAAAAGAAGGTACAGATTGAAGGGAAATGGTATCAGGTGAGGCAGTGGGATGCCGGCCACAGCGAGATTCCGGTTACAACGGTAGCTGCCGAAAAACTGCCTGTTAGGCAAATTATGATGGACTGCGGGTGCATGAGCGGGAATGATTATCAGGGATTCCGGCGGAAGATGCAGGAAATCCTTTCGGAATATGACTGCACCATCAATGTATCCGACCGTCTCATTACATTGGAGCGGCAGAAGACATATCTGTTTGCTGCCGCCGTACTGATCAGTGTATTTAATATCGCCCTAATCTATCAGTTTGTCATGCAGGAACAGAAGAGGCGGATCATGGTCTATCGTATATGCGGCTGCCGTTCCGGGCAGTTATATCTGTTATCTCTGGCGGAAATTCTGCTGCTGTTTCTGGCAAGTTTTCTTCCGGCAGCGATCTGCTACTATGCCGGATATGCCGGGATGTACCAGATACATGTGCTCAGTTTGAAGCAGCCCCCGGGTGCCTTTTATATACTTCTGGCGGGCGGGATCTGCGGAGCGCTTTCCCTACTGGTTTTGTTTTTCAGTTTTTGGCAGATTTACCGAAGGTCGGTGAAGGAGCTTTATGTGGAGGGGGTGGACTGATATGCTGCGGATTGGGAAAATTCTGTTTGTCCTGGAAATGGCACTGGTGATGGCAGGGCTGTATTTCATATCTGATTTATGGCTGGACAACATGAAAGACTATGAACAGATTGTACATTTTCCGTACAATGGCATTTACTATTCTTCCTTTTTGGATGATTTTTCCAACGGTTCTTTCCATGCAGTGAAAAAGGAAATAGAGGCTTTGCCTGGTTTCCAGGGCTGGAGCTATACAAATATGGAAACTTTCGGGGAAAAGGACATTGTGATTACCTATGATGCCCTCAGTAGCCGCCTATTTTCTGCTGTTCCCATGGAAGGGGAATGGTTTGGAAAGAAAAAGGGGGACAGGGTTCCCTGTGTCATGGTGGATAATGCGCAGAGGGATGCGGAAGTGGGGGAAGATATTGAAATCGGCAGTACGAAATACATCATTACTGGGCTTATTTCTGCAGAGGACGGATTTTTTGATATCAGCAGTGCCTATGGAAACGGAAATGACTGTGCCCTGAGTGAATTGAAGACAGGTCTGTTTCAGCCTGCTTATCGGACGGTAATCTGCTCCGGAGGCAGTGAACCGGAATATAACGACCAGACAAGTGTCATTGCCTATTTTGGGAAAGACACGCCGCCAGAGGAAATGAAACAGGCAGAACAGATCCTGCAGAAAGAAGGCGTCACAGAGACATTTGCACAGATGAAGCAGGTTACATATCGGGAGTGTTATTATAAGGTGATGGAGTATATTCCGTTCTGTCTCCTGCTTTTCTTTGTTTCATTGATGGGGCTGGTAACCACCACAGTCATCAACAGCAGAGCGGTCATCCGAAAATATGGGATTGTTTCTTTATTCGGCGGACGCTGGGGACAGATACGGGCAGCTTATTTCGGAAAGCTGCTGACAGTGCTTCTGTGCATGGTGCTGGCAGCGGCAGTGTTTGCGGTGCAGGCAGGATTTTTCCGTTTCGGGATTCTGCTAATCAGCCTGCTGCTTGCCTTTTTATATGCCATGATAGGAACACTGGTCCTGCAGCTTGTCAAAGGCAGGCGGGGCATTATGGAGTGTATACGGATGTGAGAAATGAAAACGTGACTGGCATGTATATATTGGAGCGGATGGATATTGGTCTTGTTTATCCGGATGCGGAATGGAGGAGTTGTTATGGAGAAAAAAACAAAACAGATAGTATGGATTGGTATAGCTGTCCTGCTGGTGGCTGTATTGGGGTTGACAATGTTTTTCTTATTACGGAGGAAGTCTGCGGATCCTCTCGCAAAGGTGCAGGTGAACCAGCCGGAGGATATTAAGATTAAGATTGATTATGTAAACAGCAGACGGATGGACCTTCGGATCTATTTTCCCCTAGACCGGTATAAACTGGTGACGCTGGACAGCTATTATCTGCAGAAGAGCGCAGGAGAAGGACGCTGGAAGACTTTGTATTATGGCGGCGACACTGATACGGACCATAGTTCAGAATGGGATGAGTCCATCGAATGGTCTACGGATCATGAAACGGGGAAATATGCGGGTATTGGCTTTGCAACACCTGCAGTTGATTTTCTGCAGGACGGTGACTGTCTGGAAGCGGGGAAGTACCGCATTGTGCTCCCGGTAAAAATTAAGGGAAAGATGTATTATCTGGCCGCACCCTTTGAGATCTCGGATGGCTATGACTGTGCGGAAGAACCAACAGAATACGAATATACCACTATGGTATTTGCGGATTTGGACTGGGTGGATGATTATGAGAACTGCAGAGACTATGTGAATTATGATGAGTTTCTGTCCGGTTTTATGAATTATACTTTCAACAGGGATATGTACCAGCATATGACAAAGATCCGCATTGAGTCCGGCGGCAGTAGTCGGGAAATTTCTGCACGGGAAGAGATGCGGGAGCTATATATATATTTCTCAGGGGCAACTTTGAGCAGGACGGGGAAAGAAAAGTATGGAAGCACTTTTTTTGCGGACCTGGATACCTTAGAATACAAATGCCTGGATGCCCCGGATGCGGCAGAAACAGACGGACCGACACAGAAAATAGAGTTTTTCTTTGATTATGATGGAACGGAACGGCAGATGAGCTGTGAGGTCAGAGGGCATATTTTGACAGTTAGGACGACAGATTTTGCTTTTGATGAATCGGCAAGTGACCGTTTTCCGGTAAAACCTTTACAGCCGACAGAGGAAAAGAAAGAGATCGAGTTGGAATATTATGTATTTAATGAACTGGCAAAAGCACTGGAGGAATACAGATGATCGAATTAGAACAAGTGACGAAGATATATAACCAGGGGAAAGGAAATGCCTTTGAGGCACTGCATGGAGTCACGTTAAGCATCGAAGAGGGGGAGATGGTGGCAGTGATGGGAACTTCGGGTGCAGGCAAATCTACCCTGCTTCATATCATGGGTTGCATTGATTGTTTTGAAGATGGAAGGTATCTGATTGATGGGACCAATGTGGGGGGATTGACAGAACGGCAGCTCGCCATTATCAGAAATGAGAAGATCGGCATTGTCATGCAGGATTTTGCTCTGGTAGAGGACTTCAGCGTTCGGGAAAATGTGGCACTTCCTCTGGATTTTGAAGGTCGGGGAAAGCGGAAGGACAGAAGGAGCAGGAGGGATATGGTTTTGGATGCGCTGCAGCAGGTGAAGATGCGGGAGTATGCAGATACGAAAGTGAAAAACTTATCAGGCGGGCAGAAACAGCGTGTGGCGATCGCAAGGGCTATTATCAATAATCCGTCTTTCATTCTGGCGGATGAACCAACGGGGGCACTGGATTCGGGGACATCGGATGAAATCATGCAGGTGTTTGAACAGTTAAATGAAAGCGGCCGTACGATCATCATCGTAACCCATGATGTCAGGGTGGCAGAACGGTGTGGCAGGGTGATACGGATTGAGGATGGGAGGATTGTGCCAGAGTAGTTGCTATTCACGGTCTAGCCGATTAGAATTTTTAGATTTCTGAATTATCATAACCACATAAATTAAGGCATTGAAATGTCAGAAAATGCTGATTAAGTTAAATGTTTTTCCTACATAAAATAAACAGAACTGGTAAAAATAAGATAAAATCTTGATTACTTTGTCAATTTATTTCATAATAAAATCGAATCAGCAAACAAAGATTAATTAATATTAGATGGAGGATTAACATGAATGTGACAGGAATGTTGGATGGAAAAGTAGCAATTGTGACTGGGGGAACTAGAGGCATTGGTTATGCCATTGTACAAAAGTTTCTAAAAGCGGGTGCCAAAGTAGCATTGTTTGGATCCAGACAGGAAACCGTGGATAAGGCTTTGGAACAAATTCGAGCAGAGAGAGCAGAAGCGGAAGTAATGGGGTTGTGTCCGGAACTGGGGAATTATAAGGAAGTAGCAGAGGCAATCGAGGCGGTAAAGAATCAGTTTGGAAAATTGGATATTCTGGTCAATAATGCAGGGATTTCAGCAAGGGAATCTCTTTATGATTATCGTCCGGAGGATTTTGAAAAAATCATGCGCTTAAATGTGACAGGGGTTTTTCATTGCACAAAGGCGGCAGCTTCCATTATGAAAAATCAAGGGGGCGGTTCTGTTATTAACATGAGTTCTATGGTAAGTATTTACGGGCAGCCTGCTGGTTGTGGATATCCAGCGTCAAAATATGCGGTCAATGGTTTGACGAAATCGCTGGCAAGAGAATTGGGACGGGATCAAATCCGGGTCAATGCGGTAGCTCCTGGTATCACCCGGACTGATATGGTGGCGGCACTTCCGGAGGAAATGGTACAAAAAATGGCAGCCACAATTCCTTTGGGAAGGATTGGAGAACCAGAGGAAGTTGCTGGTGCAGTATTATTTTTGGCAAGTGATCTGGCAAGCTATGTTACAGGAACGGTTCTGTCGGTGGACGGCGCAACGCAGGTATAGAAGACTTGAAGTTTCACTAACGCATGAAAAATCATTATGCGAAGTGAAACTAAATCAAGTCTGGAAGAATTTAACAGCATAAATGCTGTCAAATTCTTCGATCGTGACCCGTTAGTTAACGAGGTATTTTGTATGTTTAAGGAAAGGATTTTACCATGCATAACCATCTCAAAGATCAAAGCAGTCCCTATCTATTACAGCATGCCGAAAATCCGGTCAACTGGTATCCCTGGTGTGACAAAGCTTTTGAACAGGCTAAGCAGGAAGATAAACCGATATTTTTGAGTATTGGTTATAGTACCTGTCACTGGTGCCATGTGATGGCAAGGGAGAGCTTTGAAAATGAAGCAGTGGCAGCTATTTTGAATCGGTATTTTATTTCCATGAAAGTTGACCGGGAGGAGAGACCGGATATTGATAGCGTATATATGACCTTTTGCCAGGCATTTACAGGTCGGGGCGGCTGGCCTATGAGTATTTTTATGACGGCAGAGCAAAAGCCGTTTTTTGCAGGAACCTATTTTCCGCCGGAAACACGTTATGGCATGATTGGATTTCGGGATTTGCTGTTGACCGTAGCGGAAAAATGGAAGAGCAATCGTTCTGGTCTCCTGCAGACCGCCGATGAGATTGTGGCGGCCGTTCACTCAGCAGAGGATAGCGTGAATTCCGTTAGTGCAGTAGATGGTATGGATCGGTCTGGCGGAACGGAGATGGTAGATTCTGACATGGAATTTGAAATATTTCGTTTGCCGGAGCTGGCAGCAGTAGGTTTTTCGCAGACCTATGATTCTATGCATGGCGGTTTTGGTCCAGCACCCAAATTTCCCATTCCACACAATCTGATTTTTCTTATACTATACTCCCAAATCCAGAAAGATTCCACATCTGCAGAACAAGCGTATGAAACACTGGAGCAAATGCGTCGTGGAGGGATTTTTGATCAGATTGGCTACGGATTTTCCCGTTATTCCACGGATGCTCAGTTTTTGGTGCCACATTTTGAGAAGATGTTGTACGATAATGCTCTGCTGATGTTGGCGTATTCTGTGGCATATAAGGCATCTGGCAGGATAGAATTTTTGGACACCGCAGAACAGACAGCAGAATATATTCTACGTGAAATGCGGGGAGCAGAAGGAGAATTTTATTCCGCTCAAGATGCGGACAGTGAAGGCGAGGAAGGGAAGTATTATGTGTGGGATAAACAGGAGATCTGCGATGTTCTGGGGAAGGATATCGGGGAGGCATTCTGCCACCACTATGGCATAACGGAAGATGGGAATTTTGAGGGGAAGAATATTCCCAATCTGTTAAATGGAAATGTAATGAATGGCTCTTTCGCAGAAGAGATCGAAAAGCTGTATCGATATCGAAAAAACCGGGCAAAGCTTCATTTGGATGACAAGATTCTCACATCCTGGAATGCGTTGATGATTACAGCGATGTCGGTTTTATATCGTGTTACGGGGAAGCAAAGATATCTGGAAGCAGCCATGAAAGCGGATTGTTTTATTCAAAATCATCTTGCGGATGAAGATCTTTTATATGTCAGCTGTCGGGACGGCGTGCGGTCGGCATATGGTTTTCTGGACGAATATGCCTTTGATACGGCAGCGATACTTTCTCTTTATGAAGCGACGGGAGAGAGGGAGTATTTGGAAAGAGCCAGACGGATGGCACAGGAAGCTATGGAACAGTTTCAAGATCCCGTATCCGGTGGATATTTTCTGTATGGCACGAAAAATAGTAAATTAGTTACCAGACCGAAGGAGACTCATGACGGTGCTCTGCCTAGCGGTAATGCGGTGATGGCGTATTGTTTGGTGCGTTTGTCGCAGCTTGCGGATGGGGAAGATAACAGAGATATTATTGACAACGGAGATGCAGAAAAATATAAGGAAGCAACAAAAAGGCAATTAGAATATTTAGCGGTAGAAACGGCAGAGTATCCCACAGGGCATAGCATGTTTTTGATCGCCTTATTGTTTTATCAGAATCCACCCCAGAAAATTACTGTGGTGCTGTCTTCGCAGGATCGTGCCAGTGATATTATAAAAAATCTGCCACTGTATGCAGATGTCCGGATACTGCCAGAGAATAATACGGAATATTCGTTAGTAAATGGTAGGACGACATATTATGTTTGTCGGGATCATATGTGCCTGCCGCCGGTAAATGAATTAAATGGAGATTTGTTGGATAACAGAAAATTATCCTGTCAAAAAAACGATTGTGAATAGTATGGAAGCAGTACAAGCTACATGGTATTTAAAAGAAGGTACCATGCAGCCCTCTAAGAGAAAACCTGAATTTAAACAGCTTGAAACGCCATTAGATATTTTAAACATCATTTGATGGAGCATCCCCCAAGCATTTCTCAAACAACCCGCATGCTTCCAGCGTCATACTATGTGGACAGATACTGCTTTCCCACTGCCCAGACTGAATACAGCGAATGGTTTCTTCTACTTCGTAGAGGAAGCCGTTTTCCTCTTTGCCGATAAATTCTTCCACCAGATTATCTTCCAGATCATAGAGATAGGCATCCGTTCCAAAATGAATTTTTGGGATACGAATATATCCCCGATCTCCATAGAGGTAAGCGTCCTCCGAGAGCTTGGTGGTAAAGGAGCATTGTACATTGGCATAGCAATGTTCTAAGCTAAGGTTTAGGCTGACAAAATCGTCCACACCTGTGGCAGATCTATGTACCAGTTTTTGGACATCTTTAATTTTCTGGTTGGTATAATAAGGCAGAAGTTCCAATGGGTAAATCCCCAGATCATAGAGCGCGCCACCCCCTAATTCCGGTACAAAGAGTCTGTGATTGTATACTTCATCCCCCACCCATCCAATGCTTGCCTGCATCAGTTTGACTGTGCCGATCCTGCCATCCAGAACCCAGTTTCGCACTGTCTGGGATTTGGGGAGAAAACGGCTCCACATTGCCTCCATTAGAAAAAGTTGTTTTTCTCTGGCTAACTGGATTGCCTCTTTGGCTTGTGCGCTAGTCATGGCTAAAGGTTTTTCGCATAGAACATGTTTTCCCGCATGAAGGCATGCCAGAATATTTTCCTGGTGGAAATTATTGGTCGTGGCAATATACACGGCATCAATGGTTTCGTCTTGGAGCATGGCATCATAGCTGCCATAATAATGGGGAACCGATTCTTCTTCTGCCCATGTTTTTGCCCTCTGAATATCCTTGCTTGCCACAGCGATTACTTCGGCATCCTTTGTCTGTGAAACTGCGTCCCTGAATTTCCGGGCAATATTACCGGCTCCAATAATTCCAAATTGTATCATGGCTACACGCTCCTTTCTGCCAGCGCAAGATGAAAATAGATTCTCATTGGAATCATTGCACTGGTACGGTGGTACTTCTGTTTGCTATATTCTAACATATATCCTGTGAAATATGGTATTTTTTATTCTCATTTTGCCAATGAATAGTAAAGTACTACATAGGAAACAGGGCGGTATTGTTAGAAATACCGCCCTGAATGGATTTGGTTCGAAAGTATTTTATTCTACTGTTACCTTAATCTGCGTTGTCACACCATTATTTGTTGCGACAAAAACAGTACAGATGCCTTTTTGTTTAGCTTTGATTTTTCCGTTTTTCGAAACGCTGACCACATCTCGGTTATCCACATAATAACGGAATTTTTTCTCATGATTCAGCAGTTTCTTTTTTCGGTTTTCCAGCACTGCCGTCGCTTTTATCTGGAAGCTACCTTTTTCCTTCAAAACTATTTTTGCCTTATTTACTTTGATTCGTTTGGCATTCGTGTGTTTTTCCTGTTTCATTGCAACATGGATCGATGGGGATTTTGACTGATAATTCTTTTTACCATCCCGTATCGTGTAGGTAGCAATATAATATTTATAGGCACGGTTTTTCTTTAGTTTCTTATGGACATACTCTCGTTTCCCCTTGCTTCCTACTGTTTTCAATTTTTTAAAGTTCTGTTTTCCGTCACAGTATGACCAATATACCTCGTAGCCATCACAGTCGCTTTTTTCTCTCCATGTTAATTTGATTCCATTTTTTCCTTTTTGTTTTCCGGTAGCCAGTAGGAGAGATAAATCTTTTAGCTTTTCGATTTGATTTCCGGTTAACTTGGATTCATCCGGTCTGGGTGTTGATGTTGCAACGGGTTTCTTTGTCGCATCCGGTGTCTGCGTTGCTGGAGCCTGGGTCGGCGTTTTTGTTGGAAGCACCGGAGTCGGAGTTGGAACCACTGGAGTCGGAGTTGGAACCACTGGAGTCGGAGTTGGAAGCACCGGAGTCGGAGTTGGAGCCACCGGAGTCGGAGTTGGAACCACCGGAGTCGGAGTTGGAACCACTGGAGTTGGAGTTGGAACCACTGGAGTCGGAGTTGGAACTACAGGAGTTGGTGTTGGAACTACCGGGGTCGGAGTTGGGTTTGGTTTTGCAGCTGCCTTGACGCTTAGTGGCACATCAATACCATATTTAACATAACGGTGACCATTATACGTTATTGTGTAAGTAGCTTGAAATGTATGAATTCCCGCTGTTCCTACGTCTTGGCTGGGATCTTCCCAGGAAAAGAAGCCATCCTCCTTCGGATCTACATTTAGATCCACTTCTGCCAGAGTGTCTCCTTCTGTAGCCGTCAAATTTTCAGGAGTAGCAGGAACTTCTATAGGAATATTTTTTATATAATTGAAATAGAATGTTGTTCCATCAAGTCTTCCACTCTGTACGGATACAGTTGCGCTGCTGGCCGAAGGGGCATCTGATGGAATTACAATGGTGGTTCCATCGGGAGAAAGACTACAATTCTCATACTTTAATTTATTCCCTTTCAGTGGGTCATTTTCATCCAAAACTCTTTTCAGAATGTCAGGAATTTCATTTCCCCAGCCCTTGGCACAATCATACAAAAAGGGGTAATGCTGTCTTTGTATTGTGAATTTTGAATAGTCCTCAAATCCTGCGAAATCTGTAATGGAATTAATCTTAAAATCAATTTTGATGTCATCTCTGATGCCGACAAAATCCTGTAGAGATTCAATTTGAAGACCGGACAGGTCTAAGTCTGTTAACTTAGGAAAACGTTTCGGGATTAATGCCAGATTCGCAATATTGGTAAATTTATTTCCGCTAAATGCATTTACTATTGAAGTGCGACCACCGCCTTCATGCACGGATTCGCCTAGATTAAGTGTTGTTAAACTGGATAGACTGCTGCTCATGTTTAATAATGCAGTGATCGAATCATCCGTAAGTTGATCATCTCCAAAAGACAGAGTCGCTAAATTTGTCATATTCTGGATGAAATCAATATTTGATATACTGCATGCATCAAGGTATAAGGAGGTCATGCTGGTCTTGTTCTTTAGACCGGAAAAGTCAATGGTACTTAGCTCACCGTAGCAAAGGAGAAGAGATTTTAGGTTTGTACAATTAGAAAACAGTGTCTCAATAGTATTCTTGTTGTTGGTTATATTTACACTCCGCAGATTTATTTGAATACCTGTAACTGCTTCCATATCCAACTGGATTGTTTTTGCATCATCATTGCTATTTTTTATTGCGCTGGTAGGTGTAATGCCGGATTTTAGCCTGTTATATAGAGTCTCATCACTTATTGTCAGAGTCTTAACATTTTCTGCTGAGACAGTTTTTGCCTTTATCCATGGCAGTAATGGATTCGTAATCAGCAATAGAACAAGTATGATTGATATAATTTTTCTATTCATCGTATCCCCTCCATAATAGTTATTCTTCTGTTTTTCACTACATATTTTATACGATTTGTAGCACTTCTGCAAGGGGATTTATTTTCAGAAATTATTTGTTCGTTTTTGATGTTTCAGCGTACATACTTTTAGATTTTCTGGCAATAAATAATCCGGCATATAAAATTACAGAATTTGCCAATATATTTGTTAGGAGAGTATAAAAAGGTATATCCGAAACTCCGCATGTTGTCACATGCATGTTAAAAAATATTTGTGGTAAATCAGAAGCGATATCAATCAGTGCGTGATAAAATACAACAACCCATAAGTTTTCTTCCTTTATCGCTTTTTATCCGCTACTAGTTGTATCGACTGTCTTATAACATTTCTAAACCTATTTAAGTAATATTCTATCAAATCTATGATTATCAAGCTGGCAAAATACTTTTCTATTCTGTGTTTTTATTTGTTCCCGATCAAAAATAATATTTTCCAGAGCTATACAGACAGAGCAAAGAGGCGAGGTGTCTGACCGATGCGGGCATAACCGTATCATAAAACAATGAAACAGTGTAACAAAGGAGGAAATGTAAATGAATGATGTATATGGATATGTGCGTGTATCAAGTATAGAACAGAATGAAGACCGTCAGATGATTGCGCTAAAGAAAGCCGGGGTTTCTGCCAGTCATATTTTTATGGATAAACAGTCAGGTAAAGACTTTCACAGAGCGAATTATGAGAAACTGGTGTCAATACTACAGGAGGGGGATCTGCTTTATATCATGAGTATTGACCGTTTGGGACGCAACTATGTGGAAATCCAAAACCAATGGCGTATGCTCACAAAGGAAATCGGCATTGATATTTGCGTGATGGATATGCCGCTCTTAGACACGAGAAACGGAAAAGATCTTATGGGAACATTTATTGCGGATTTGGTACTACAGATACTTTCTTTTGTCGCAGAGAACGAAAGGGAAAATATACGAAAACGACAGGAACAGGGGATTGCTGCAGCAAAAAAACGTGGTGTCCATTTTGGCAGACCGGAATCAAAAGTGCCAGATAATTTTAAAAGCATAGTAAAAGCATGGGAGCGAGGCAATCTTAAAATAGATGAAGTTCTGGAAAGATGTCAAATGAGTAAATCAACTTTCTATCGGAGACTGCGTGAAATGCGGTTGAAGCAAGGGAATAAATCTACATAAAATACATGGAATATTCTACTAAATTTTATTGTTTCTTGCAACAAATTTCCTTATTTCAAGGCAGATTTTTGATGTTTTTTCTTGCAATATGGGTTGATTTTGATACTTTTTTCTCATAACGGATGTATAAGAGGATATTGTCAAAAGGTACACCTTTTGACAAAGCATATTAAATACAAAAAATATTTGCCTTACAAGGAGGAACAAAATGAAACTTACGAAAAAAATTTCAACATTACTAGCACTGGCAATCACTGTTAATGGGATGGCATTTATCAATCCCGCCAGTGCCAGTGCTGCTAAAAAAGTATCACTCAGCGCAAAAAAACTGACTGTCACAGTTGGACAGTCCAAGAAGCTGAAACTGAAAAACAACAAAAAGAAAGTAACATGGAAGGTTACTTCTGGGAAAAAGAACATCACCCTGACGAGCAAGAAAAAGACAGGTGTAACAGTCGTAGGCAAGAAGAAAGGTACAGCAAAGGTACAGGCAAAAATCGGAAAGAAAAAGTATAGCTGTAAAGTTACCATTAAGGCAAAGGAAACAATACAGACAAGCAAGACACAATCTTCTTCGGTATCAGCAGGGCCGACGGGAACACCAATGGCTACAGCGTCAGCACAGCCGACGGGAACACCGATACCAACAGAAAAACCAGGACAGGACGAGGTATTGACTTTGTACTATAATGACGAGAATGCAGAACAGGTTATAAAGCAAATAAAAGCTTCCGAGATTCCTGTTCATGTCATCGTGGAAGACAGCGTGACCAGTATTGGAAATGGTGCATTTTACTACTGCTATGGACTGACTAGCATCACGATACCAGACAGCGTGACCAGTATTGGAGATTCTGCATTTGCTATATGCAGTGGACTGACCAGCATCACGATACCAGACAGCGTGACCACCATCGGAGATTCTGCATTTTCTGATTGCGGCGGACTGACTAGCATCACGATACCTGACAGCGTGACCACCATCGGAAATTCTGCATTTGAGCGTTGCCACTTGACCAGCGTCACGATAGGAAATGGCGTGACCAGCATAGGAGATAGAGCATTATCTAATTGCAGTGGACTGACCAGCATTACGATACCTGACAGCGTGACTAGCATCGGAAATAGTACATTTTTTTTCTGCAGTGGACTGACCAGCGTCACGATAGGAAATGGTGTGACCAGCATAGGAGATAGTGCATTTGCATATTGCTATGGACTGACCAGCATCACGATACCTGACGGTGTGACCAGCATCGGAAATTCTGCATTTCTTGCTTGCGGTAGTCTGACCAGCATCACGATACCTGACAGCGTGACCAGTATTGGAGATCGTGCATTCGGCGCAACACACGTCGAAACTGCATGGTTGAAAACGCAAAGAGTAGAAAAGGATTTTGTTATAGTAAATGGAAACTTGATAAGTTATGGAACGAAGAATACAGGAGAAATTACGATACCGGACGGTGTGACCAGAATCGGGGCTGAGGCATTTAATGATTGCAGTGGACTGACCAGCGTCACGATACCTGATGGCGTGACCAGCATCGGATATCGTGCATTTAGTGGTTGCAGTGGACTGACCAGCATCACGATGCCTGACAGCGTGACCACCATCGGAGATGATGCATTCAGTGGAACTGCATGGTTGAAATCGCAAAGAGTAGAAAAGGATTTTATTATAATAAATGGAAATTTGATAAGTTATGGAACGAAGAATACAGGAGCAATCAAGGTACCAGACGGTGTGACCAGCATCGGATATGAGGCATTTAGTGGTTGCAGTGGACTGACCAGCATTAAGATACCCGACAGCGTGACTAGCATCGGAGATCGTGCATTTAGTGGTTGCAGTGGATTGACGAGCATTACGATACCCGACGGTGTGACCAGCATCGGAGGCTCTGCATTTGCATATTGCAGTGGATTGACGAGCATTACGATACCCGACAGCGTGACCTGCATCGATGGGGCATTTAGTGGTTGCAGTGGACTGACCAGCGTCACGATAGGAAATGGTGTGACCAGAATCGGGGCTGAGGCATTTAATGGTTGCAGTGTACTGACCAGCATCACGATACCCGACGGCGTGACCAGCATCGGAGATAGTGCATTTGCATATTGCAGTGGACTGACCAGCATCACGATACCCGACGGCGTGACCAGCATCGGAGCAAGAGCATTTTCTAATTGCAGTGGACTGACGAGTATCACGATACCCGACGGCGTGACCAGCATCAGAGAGGAGACATTTGGTGGCTGCAGTGTACTGACCAGCATCACGATACCCGACAGCGTGACTCATATTGGAGCGAGAGTATTTAGTGGCTGCAGTGAACTGACCAGCATCACGATACCTGACAATGCCGGCATAGATGAAGATGCATTTAGTGGTTGCAGTAAACAGACCAGTATTATATGGAATGACAACACCTATACAAGCGTATATGATTTTTGGACAGCTTTTGAAAAATAGTAAAAAGTAGATATTCAGATAAATATTAAATGGAGGAAATTTAAATGAGAACAAAGAAAAAACTGATTGCAAGTGGCTTGTCTATTGCCTTGCTGCTGAGCATGGTTCCAACCAGCGAGGTATCAGCGGCTAAGAAAGTGGCACTCAGCACAAAGAAACTGACTATCCAGACAGGGCAATCTAAGAAACTGAAATTGAAAAACAATAAAAAGAAAGTGAAATGGACGGTTACCTCCGGCAAGAAGAACATTAGCCTCAAGAACCAGAAAAAGACAGAGGTAACCGTGGTAGGCAAGAAGAAAGGCACAGCAAAGGTACAGGCGAAAGTTGGAAAGAAGAAATATAGCTGTACCGTTACGGTTAAGGCAAAGGCGAAAGCTACGGCGACACCACAGCCGACCAAAGCACCAACAACAACCGCTATATCATCGACAGCGCCGACACCAACTGTAACACCGCCAACTATAGTAGATGGGATGTTGCAGTTACACTATAATGACGAGAATGCAGAGGAAGTTAGGAGACAAATGGGGGATTCGGATGTACCTGTTCATGTCATTGTGGATGAGGGTGTGACCGGCATAGGAGATTATGCATTTTCTGGTTGTAGTGTACTGACCAGCATCACGATACCAGACAGCGTGACCAGTATTGGAGATGATGCATTTTTGGGTTGTAGTGGACTGACGAGCATCACAGTTGCCGAAGGAAACAGTACATATGATAGTCGGAATAATTGCAATGCCATTATTGAGACC
>CAYPEW010000048.1:0-26152 GCA_964409845.1 uncultured Jutongia sp. | reverse complement strand
AAAGATATTGAAAATGAAGTATTGATTGATGGCGTATATTCTAAAAATCCAACAGCTCAGAATATCTGTGATTTGATAAAATCAGATTCAAGGTATATAGGAAGTAAAAAAATGAATGGTAAATTCATGTATGTTGTTGATCTTGATGGAAATATTATTATTGGCACTAGATCTGGTCTACATATGCCGCATCTTACATTGATAGGAGGAAGAGATCCTATGGTTTAAGGTGCTGGCATTATCAATATCAGAGGTGGGGAAGTATATAGTATTGATAATGCAAGTGGACATTTCAAACCAGATAAGATAAGCTTATCTAGTGTACAATATGCTTTTGAAAAATTGCCTTCTGGCGTTTTTCATAGAGATTTTCAAGGATATTTAGAATTTATAAATTAAGGAGATAGGAGAGTATGGGTGAAAAATAGATTTTTCACTCGGCAAGTTTGTGTCTGCGCTGCGATACAAACATTGCGTTATGTGCAAAGGACAGCGCAGAAATGAGGAAATATATGAAATGGGGAATTTATCCATGGTTTGAAGAACTTGGTGTAGAATTAATACATCCGGATGATATTGAAGCTTTTAGAAAGGAAGTGAATACTTGTAAAATTTTTTTATGTATTGAGGAAGGGGAGTATATAACATTAAAATATAATAATAATTATTATCGG
The DNA here is from genome assembly GCA_964409845.1 of uncultured Jutongia sp. GTDB lineage: Bacteria > Bacillota > Clostridia > Lachnospirales > Lachnospiraceae > Butyribacter. Next base: position 25,478 of record CAYPEW010000048.1, on the reverse strand, counting down.
GTAAAGGAGAAGTTGTTTAGTCCAAAACCAACACCAAAGTTTGATTTTGGTCAAATGGTAAGAATTAAATATTCTAATGAGGAAGTCAAGATAACAGATATTATGTGGCATTTTAATAAACAAGAGCATTTTTACCATGTATTAGCTGGTAATAAAAAAAAGACTAGAAGATATTTTGATTCAGAATTGATTGAGCTTTAATTCTAAGTAGGAAACATAGGGAAGTTAATTAGGCTAAATTAGAGGTGTCTTAAGTGAACAAGCTTTTGAATTCCTTGAAAAATCTATTATCTTCGATCTGCGTGATGCTGCAGTTGCATTGATTGCAACGCTTGGTATCAGCCTGGCAGCGTCAACGGTAATTATGCTGGAGATGGTGGTAAGTGTTATTGGCATGATTATGGGAATAATCGGCGCAGTCAGCAGTGCGTTTACTGCTGTCGCTGCTGTGGGAGGAATCTACAATACCGGCATGGGTGTGGGAAGTAAATATGATAAAGCAGAAGATTTTGCTCATGATACAACCATGCTGGCGGTCTCCATGTTTAATATCTGGGGATCCGTGACCATGATTAAAAATAACCTGGCATTATTTAAAAGTGCCTCCCAGAATCTTGAGGGAAGAACCACCCGCCCTACACCGTCAGAAGTGGTCAATAGTTCCAAAAATGCCGAGATGATCAGTGGCATGGATGAGCTCCTGGATTATACAAAGGGATTCATGGATGATGATGCCCTGCAGTATGTGAAGGAAGTGCTGAATAATGATGGGGATGATATCGCCCAGTTAAAGAAGATTGCCCAGCTGGTTGAAGATGGAAGCAAGAAGATCGGTAAAAAGTTGTCGAAGGAGGAACTGAAGGCAGGATTGGATGCCCTGTGGAATGATGGCGGGGTGGAAGGTGCCTTGGAGGAAATCGAACGGTATAGTAAGTGGGGAAAACTGTTGGAAAGCGTTAATGATTTAACGTTGGAGCAAAAGGAAGCATTTACTAAGTATTCGGGCGATGTATTTGAAAATATTAATAATTCTTTGCGAGGGTTGGAAGAAGCGACGATTGAAAACCAAGAAACAATTAACATAATGAAATCAGCTTTAGATAATGCATCATTACCTAGGGATATGGTAGTATATAGGGGAACTGACAAGGTGGAATTAGGTATACTGAAAAATTTATCCCCCGAAGATCTCATATTCAAGGAAATAGATGAACCAGCATTTTTAAGTACTACAACAAAAAAAGCATTGCAGAAAAAACTTTAAGGGAAATCTGATGATGAAAATTGAAGCTCCCAGAGGGTCAAAGGCTTTAGCTATTGCTTCTATTAGCGATTATGAATACGAGTCGGAAATTTTGTTTAATCTTGGGCAAAAGCTGCTAATCACTGCAGCCAGAGAAGAGGGAGGGATTTTATATATTACAGTGACAATTGAATGATGGAAAAGGGAGATTAGCATATGAGAGAAAAAGGACGGCAATTGACATTACAGGAAAGATGGATGTTGGATATTGAGGCATTTGAAAAAGGAGCAAAAGCTATAGTAGCATCTCCACAATGTGTGTCATGTATCTATGAAGAAAAAGGGGTTGCTTGGCATTGTAAAAAATATAGTGATGAGAAGATACCACATGATGTTGCATGGAAGCTTAAGGAATGCCTATGTTACGAGGACAGGGAACCGATTTCTGTTATAGTATCAGACAGTATGGAGAGCATGTTTTACGGTGGATTGTTTGGTTTCTGTGTTGGCGATATGTTAGGGGTGCCGCTAGAGTTCACAAGCAGATCAGAAAGAAAAAAAGATCCGGTAAAGGAAATGCGAGCATATGGGACATACCATCAGCATTTTGGGACATGGTCAGACGACACCTCGCTTACCCTGTGCCTGATTGATGCCATAAACCGGGGATATTTCATCGATAAGGCGGCAGAGAATTTTATAGCATTTTGTGAGGAAGGTCAGTTTACTCCTCATGGAGAGGTATTTGATATCGGAAACGCAACGTCTGTTGCCATTGCAAAGATGAACAGTGGAGTGAATCCGGTTGAATGTGGAGGAATTCGTGACAGTGACAATGGGAATGGATCATTGATGCGAATTCTGCCATTGGCGTTTTATGGACGAAGGATAGAGGAGGATTCATTGCTAAAGATGATAGAGGATATTTCTTCTCTAACACACAGGCATAAACGTTCTAAGCTGGCATGTATAATATATGTGATCTTTGCAATGCAGTTGTTATCTGGTGCAGATAAAGAACAAGCATTAGATGGGACGATTCACTTTGTGAAAAATAAATGCAGCAAGGATTACTCTGATGAACTGGGGAATTATGCAAGAATTTTGAATCGGGAAATTATCAGTCTGCCGGAGAATGTAATTCGTTCAACGGGATATGTTGTAGATACGCTGGAAGCGGTTATTTGGTGTTTTTTTCAAACAAACAACTATAGGGAGGCAGTACTGCAGGCAATTAACTTAGGTGGCGATACCGATACAATTGCTGCAATTGTAGGCGGAATAGCCGGTATTTATTATGGATTTCAGACTATACCGAATCAGTGGATTCAAAATTTGGCTGAGAAGAAAAAGCTGTATCAAATGTTTGAAGAGTTTGGAAGAATTGTGTTATAGTGATTGGGGTTAATGGTAGGTATCAGTCAGAAAGCATTTTTACGTGCGATTGAAGATACTAAAAATTATAATACACTGGGAAGTAGTATCCTGTAGATGATCTGTGATGAAGACAGAGTAGGTGGAAAATCATGTGGAAGGCGATGATTTGGAATATTTAAGACTCAGGTTACCAGATGTGCAAAAGTTTATACCAGAAGCTTTGTAGAATGATGACGATATACTGCATATTTTTTGATAGTGAAATGCGTTATAGAAAGGGTTTTTTAATATGATAACATTAGAGGAAGCGAAAGAAATGTATTTGAAATATGATTGTTCTCTGTTTGCTATGGCAAGAGAGGATCAGCCTTTTTATGAAGAATATAGGAAGTTAAATATCTCAGAAGAAATGGAAGAAAAATGGCTACAAGAGTTATTTGATCATTTAAAAGATCAGTTAAAGAGTAAGGGATCCGTTGATTTGTTTAATCGGCTATATGATCTTGCAGAAGATGGACATAGATATAGATATAATAGAGATAGATTATTAGATTTAAAGGAAGCACTTGCTTTTGTTAAATATGATAATTTACAAGATAATGCTATTATTTCGGAGACAATAATCGGACGGCTGGTACTTTCTGAAAGAAGTGGAATGATATTTTGGGCATTTGATTTAGGCGAATATGAAATAGCAAAAGAACTTGTATTATATACGATGGATTTACTTTCCTATCAACCAGAGGAGGATAGGTTAAGAAAGAGGTTTGAAGAGGATAGAACAGAGTGTTCTTTGATAAATTCTGAATTACAATTAGTGTGTTTTGATTAAGTTGTTATGGTTTTTTGGATCTTAGGGTTACAATTTTCTCTTGCAGATGCAGAGTGATTTCAACATAGGCTTCGTATGACCATAGCTGTATGTTGCGGGATGGGCGCAATGATGCGGATGATATCGTAGAACTAAAGAAGATTGCCGCCTGCTTGAGGATGGAAGCAAGAAGATCGGGAAGAAGTTGTCGAAGGAGAAGTTTAATGAAAGATTTGATTCGATTAACAGATTTGCAAGCAAGTGAAGTATACGAAATATTTAACATTGCAGATGAAATCAGTGCAGGAAAATATCAAGCTTTCCTGAATGGAAAAAGTGCGATTCTATTTTTTCCTGCTTCCAGTATCCGGACACGGGTCACTTTTGAAAAGGGGATCTATCTGCTAGGCGGTCAGCCGATATTATTTCCGAGTGATGCTTTAGACAAAAGGGAAGATATTAGAGATGTCTGTGGTTATTTAAATAATTGGGCAGACATGGTGATTGTACGGCATAGAGACATTTCCCTACTGGAAAAAATTGCCCAGTATTCAGAAGTTCCAGTTATTAATGCAATGACGGATTGTAACCACCCTTGTGAGATTTTGGCTGATATGTATTCACTGTCCAAGATTAGGGACAACTTTATTGACGATAAATATTTGTTTTGTGGAAAATCCGGAAATATTGGAATGGCTTGGAAAGAAGCGTCTCAAGTAATGGGATTTGATTTGTCACAATGCTGTGGTTCCGGCTATGAGATGGCTGGTGTCAAGATATATCATGATATCAAAACAGCAATACAGGACAAAGATATTATATGTACGGATTCTCTTTCGCCAGAGGAATTAAATGATTTTAAAGATTGTCAGGTGACGAAGGAAGTCATGAATCTGGCGAACAAAAATGCAATATTAAATCCTTGTCCACCTTTTTATCGAGGGGAAGAGGTGTCAGAGGATGTAATAGAGTCGGAATATTTTGTGGGCTATGCATTCAAGAAGAATTTGTTAGTGGTTCAACAAGCCATTATGATATGGTGTATGTTGGTGCAAGGAAAATAAATTCCTGAATGCTTACATTATCAGAACATCGATATCCACTGTACCAAATGATTTAAGAAAGGATTGTTACCGTGATTTTAAGTGTTAGCCGCAGGACGGATATTCCAAATTACTATTCGGAATGGTTCATGAATCGAATTCGAGAAGGGTATTTATATGTCCGCAATCCCATGAATGCACATCAGATTAGCAGGATTGACCTATCTCCGGATCTTGTGGACTGTATTGTTTTTTGGACAAAGAATCCAGAACTGATGCTGTCCAGATTAGAGGAACTGGATGCCAATATTGTTATGCCAATTATAGTATGGAAAGTGTTTTACAGAACGATAAACAATACGACATTTATTCTCCACTGTTATGTGGCAGAGTGACAGAAGATGATATAGTTACAGAGAGAAAAGTAAAATCATGGAAAGAGAGATAGTTGACGATATGGGATATTTGAAAAACAAAGACGGGGCAATTTAATGCCCCGCCAATTTAATGCCATGATTTTACTTTGTTAAAGCTACAAATTTATATCTTCGTATTTACTATATTGCAACTACCGATTTGTTACTATGAATTTATCTTACTGAAACTTCCGATCCGGTTTGCCTGCAATTCCTCATTCCACAAGTCATTGGCAAATCGCAGAGCGTATTTATCATTTCCTTTGTCCAACTTTAGGTACACGTTATAATTTCCCTCTGTAAGGTTTAGGTCTGTCTGGAAAGTGATTTTTTCTCCGCCATCAAACTGTCCTGCATCAATGGAGGTGGTCTCTCCTGTTTCTGATTCCAGCAGCAATGTCATATTCATCGGCCTGTTCAAGTTGCCGAATCCCACGTTTTTCAGAGATAAATCTATACCAAATTGTGAGACCGCAGTATCGTATTCCAAGATCGAATTTTCCAGTACAAAACGATAGCCCATATGGTTTTCAATATATTGGAAAGCTGTCTCGCCATAATACAGGGAATCTGTTCCGGCCGCTTCTGTATAGGTGGAGTTTTTCCATTTATCAATGACGTTATAATTCCATTCGATATTCAGGTAGGATAGGTGGAGCTGGAACATTTCATCCAGACAGTTTTCAATATTGTGCCAGGTGCTGTCGGGCATTACGACCTCTCCGCCATATGGGAGATGTCCGTTTTGCAGGGCAAGCCAAGGGACTTCTTTTTCCCGGTTGCTATAGGTGCCCAGGTCATTAGAGCTTCCCAGATAGCCGTCATTAAATAGCCCCAGTCGATATGCCTTTGCTGTACTTTCGATCCGGTAGGTGTCAATGTCATCGATTGTGATTCCTAAATAATTATATATCATTTTTGGTGTTCTAACCAATATTGGAATTTCTGTGGTGTTATTGAGGTAAGCATCAATTAAGGCATTGATAATATCCTTGTTAGCCATGGTGCTGGTGTGCATTTCTCCCCAGGGGCCGACCAGTCCCACCTCGATTGCTGTAAGGGTGTCATGGTACTGATCCAGGATTGTAGATAATTGTGAGATATGTTGTAAGATCATATCCAGGGCAGGTTCCTTGTTGCTGGCACCGCTTAATCCGGGATCATACACAAATCTTGCGATGGCACTTTTATTTTTTTCTCTTAAGTAGGATAACAATTCGTCAACGCCAGACAAGGCGGCTTCGGTTAGTGCTTTATCGGCGGTTTCATTGTTTGCCTGGGAGAAGGCACTGATATCAATTCGTAGATGGTAGAGTTGCGTAGTGTCGGTCACAATATTTTTGTTGTAGCTGACACTGTCTTCTTTTACCCTGACATAGATCGGGCGATAAAAGCCCTGGTCAGGATTGTTGATTCGCTCAGTGTTTTCCTGATAGTTCAAATTCTGCGGATATTGTTTGGTCGTGATGGCAGGTGTAGGTCTGGCAGAAGGTGTTGTGTCAGGAGTGGCTGCAGGTGGGGTGCTGGTTGCTGGGGATTCAGGGATGTCTGTAGGTGCTGGATGGTCAGCTGGTGTTGCGTCAGGATTAGTACTGCCAGTCGGTGTATTGCTTGCAGCTGGTGTTGTATCAGGATTAGTGCTGCCAGTTGGTGTATTGCTTGCAGCTGGTGTTGCGTCAGGATTAGTGCTGCCAGTCGGTGTATTGCTTGTAGCTGGTGCATTAGGATCAGCACTGTCAGTAGTTGTAGGCAGTGTTGTAGTAGTCTGTGCATCGGTTGGTAATGGGGTCGTATCAGGTACACTTGCATTAGGTGTTGTGTTTTGCTGGATTTTCTTTGTCCGTACTTTCAGAACAGTACTAAAGCGTCCGACTATTTTTTTCTTTTTTACAGACCGGAATGCTCGTACCTTATAAAAATATGTCTTGCCTGGTTTTAATTTCTTGTTTGTCAAACGGTTTTTGCGGGTGGTGGCTATCTTGCGGAAGTGACCTTTTCGGGAAGTGGCACGATAGATTTGATAGCCGGTCGCCCCTTTTGTTTTGCGCCATTTTAAACGGACACTGCGGGAGTTTACTTTTGTTTTTCGCAGTTTTTTGACTTTTGTTTTAGGGTGGAAAGTGGAAGCTTTCACATTGGCACAGGAAGCTGGAATAGGGGCTGTGGTAGCCAGAATAGTGGCTATCATGATACATGCCACTATTCTTTTTAGGATGAAATGGCGGCGCATAGTATTTAGAGAATTTATGGTCTTCATATAGCGTTTCCTCCTTGTGATTTGTCTTTTTCAATGTACTTGTTCGATTTATAGACATTATAGCGGTTGGGATAGGGAATATCAACTATGAGAATGTAGTGAATTTTCTGTTTTTTTCTCTGAAAATATTCTTGCCGTACCTATGTGGGCATGTTATTCTATTGTATAGAGTTTGAGGTAGAGGTTTACCACGATAATATGATTAATATATTATCAACAAAAAGACATAGGAAGGTAAGAGCGAAAAATAAGTTTTTCACTCGCCAGGTTTGTGCAACGAGCAACACAAACATTGGTGTATTGGCAGCTCGCAAAGGAGGTCCGCAGCATGAGTACAGACAAAAGGAACAAAAAGAAAGAAAAAAAACAAGGAGGGGTTGGGTTTTTCCATTCCATTCGATTTACAATTACATTGCTGGTTATGATATCAGTATGTTTGACAACGGTGTTAGATTTATTGATCGTTGTTCCAGCTACCAAGGAACAGCTCAAACAATCAGCTCAAAGTAATATGCTGGGGCTGGCAGGGGCATATGGCAAAATTGTGCAGAATGCAATTGATAACGGAGAAACTGCGAATACCAATCTATATAAGACATATAAAAGTTTAGTTGGTAATTGTAAAGTAGAGGGTGTGGAGAGTTCCTATGTCTATATGGTTTCAGGAGATGGAACAATGCAGTATCATCCTACAGAGGACAAGGTGGGGCAGCCGGTAGAGAATGCAGTCGTTAAGGGACTGATAGAAGAAATTAAACAGGGCAATCATCCGGAAGATGCAGCGGTAAGCTACGAGTTTAAAGGAGAAATGAAATATGCCAGTTATCATATCCTCAGAAATAATACGATTCTGGTAGTTTCTGCAGATGAATCGGAAATTTTAGCATCAATGAATGCCATTCAAAAGCGTGCTATAGTTGGGTCTATACTGGTGTTTATCTGTATGTGTATTTTTGCATTTATTGTGGCAATTTATATTTCAAGACCGATTTTGAGAATGTCTAATATGATTGAACGGATTGCTAACTTTAATTTTGCTGAATCGGCATCATTGGCAAGGATGTTAAAGCGCAAAGATGAGACAGGTGTCATGGGACAGTCTATTCAACTTATGTGTCAGAACATGCGGGATATGGTTAGAAGGATGGAAGAAACTTCAGATAATATTAATCAACAGGCAAGCGAATTAACCAGTATCAGTCAGGCAATTAATACCAACTGTACAGACAATTCAGCAACCACAGAACAGTTAGCAGCAGGAATGCAGGAGACATCGGCATCTACACAGAATATTGCAACGAATATTGATTACATGAAAGGCGGTGTGGAAGAAATTTGTGTTCTAACTGCAAAGGGAGATCAGCTTTCTCAGGAAATCACCTCCCGTGCAGAAGATATGAGACAGCGTACCAAACAGGCAGCGGAACATACTTTGAATATTTATCAGAGTATGAAGGATAGTACACAAGAAGCCCTGCAGCAGGCACAGGCAGTGGATAAAATTAATACATTGACAGATTCTATTATGGAGATTGCATCCCAGACAAATCTGTTAGCATTGAATGCCAGCATTGAAGCGGCAAGAGCCGGAGAGGCAGGCAAGGGATTTGCAGTAGTTGCTTCTGAAATTGGCAAATTGGCAAATGAATCTTCCGATACAGTGGTTAGCATTAATGCGATCATGGCGGAAATCAGTCAGGCAGTGCAGAATATGACAGATAATTTGAGTAATACCGTAGATTTTCTGGAAAATGTTGTACTCAAGGATTATGAGCAGTTTGAGGCGGTAGGGGTACAATATAATCAGGATGCGGATACGGTCAGCAGTAGTATGGAAACCATTGAAGGAGCGGTACATCGTTTATCCTCTACTATTAATGATATTGCAGATGCTCTGGCGGGTATCACATCTACGGTAAGCCAGTCTGCTACAGGTGTAGGAGAAATTGCTGAGAAAACAACGAATATTGTATCCGATACTATGCAGAATATGAATCTGGTTGATTCTTGCAGGGAAGCTATTGATCAGTTACAGAGTATTGTTGACCAGTTTGAATTATGATAATAGAGGTGACAGATGGAAAAGTCGGGTTTGGTCGTTGAGGGCGGTGGCATGCGTGGAATTTATGCAGCTGGCGTGTTAGATGTCATGATGGAGCAGGGATTTACCTTTGATGGTGTGATTGGTGTTTCGGCAGGGGCAATTCACGGTTGCACTATGGTGGCAGGTCAGAGAGGCAGGAGCATTCGATATTACAAGAAATATTGCAAGGATAAACGTTTTATGAGTATCCGCAGCTGGGTAAAAACAGGTGAGATTGTTGGCAGGGATTTCTGTTACCGGGAGCTGCCGGAGGTTCTGGATCCATTTGATTATGATGCATATAAACATTCAGATACCCGATTTTATGCAACATGCAGCAATTTAGAAACAGGCAGAGCAGAATACCTGGAAGTAACGGATGTGCGTAGGCAGATTGACATCATACGGGCGTCTGCTTCCTTACCTTATGTATCCCATATTGTGGATGTAGATGGGAAAAAGTTGTTGGATGGTGGCTGTACGGATAGTATACCATTCCAGGCATTTCAAAAAATGGGATATACCCGGACGGTGGTTGTTTTAACCAGAGATGAAACTTATCGTAAAGAGCCGGAAAATGTATTGCCGGCGAAATTTGTATACCATAATTATCCTGCTTTTATTAATGCTTTGAAGCATAGGCATGAGGTATATAACCAAACCAGAGAGGAACTGGACAAGATGGAGCAGGAGGGAAGCGTTTTTGTGATTCGTCCCAGTGAAGTGTTGACCATTGACCGTATGTGCCATGATCCAGAGAAAATACAGGAGACCTATGATATAGGACGTCGGGACATGGAAAATTTAACGGATTCTCTGCGGGTCTGGTTGGGAGAATGCAAAGGATAGGAGGTAGATACATGGAATTCAATGAGAAAGTAGCAGATGCCCTGATTGCCGATACAGATGAATTCATTGTGTATTGGGATTACAAAAAGGGTTGGAGCTGTTCCGAAGCAGGCTGTGAATCACTGTGTCGGGAACCTATCAGGGAAAAGGGAATGTTGGGGTTGCTGGATATTGTGAAAGATAGTGACAGAGAACTTTGCTCCCTTTTTTTGAATATCATGCAGCAGGGCAGTCGGGATGCTGAAGAATTTCAGCCGCTTTCGGGGAAGCGTAAAGAAGTCAATCTGCATCTTCGGGAGGTAGATGGTACTTATCGGTATTATCGTATTGAATGCCACATTCAAAAGGAACAGAATACTGGTATCATGAATCGGGGCTGGGTGGAGATTATGCCTTTGTCCCAGGAGGAAATCTATCGTCTTCGTTTGGCAGAATCCATTACAAATGACAAAAACCCTTCCTTTTTTACGGATAGTGCAAAGGAGATTTTGGAAACACATCTGGATAAACGCTTTGCCTTAGTGCAGTTTGATGTGGCAAAATTCAAAGTTATTAATGAGCAATATGGAGAGGATACCGGGGATGAAATTCTTCGTTTCTTTGTTCATACGCTGAAAGTAATTTTGGGGAAAGATCAGCTTTATACCAGATTGACGGCGGATGTATTTATGATTCTGACCGCTTTTGAAGAAGAACAGGAGATTCATGAACTGATAGAACTGATCCGGAACAATCTGCATGGATACAAGGGGATTCCTTATACCTTGTATTTCGGTGTGTGTGAAGTAAAGGATCGGACACAGAATCTGCGTAAATATGGGGATGGCGCAGCCTTTGCCAGACAGAGTATCAAGGGGGATGCGTTGAATCATGTCATGTTTTATCAAGATGATATGAAAGAGAAGGCAAAGATTCAGAAGCTGGTAGAAGATGAGATGGAGAAGGCGCTGGAGAACCGGGAATTTGTTATGTTTCTGCAGCCGAAATACAGCATTTCCCAGAATTGCATTGTGGGTGCAGAAGCACTGGTTCGGTGGATTCATCCAAAGAAAGGTATGATACCACCTGGAGATTTTATACCACTCTTTGAAAAGAACGGTTTTATTATTAAGATGGATCAGTACATATGGGAGGAGGCGTGTAAAACGGTTCGTGCCTGGATGGATGCGGGAATTCAGCCTATTCCGATCTCGGTTAATGTCTCGCGGAGGCATATGAAAGATGGTCGTTTTGTACAGGTTTTGGATGATCTGATCAAAAAATATGAAATTGACCATAAATATCTGGAAATTGAAATCACAGAATCTGTTGACCAGGAGGAAACCAATGCAGGGATAGAATTGTTGAAACAGCACGGATATCTGTTGCTGATGGATGATTTCGGATCTGGGTATTCTTCTTTGAATACACTCAAGGATACACAGTTTGATATTATAAAAATTGACCGGGAATTTCTGCAGGACTTTGTGCAATCCAAGCGAGGGCAGAAGATAGTGGAACATACGATCCGTATGACACAGGAAATTGGTCTGGAGCTGGTGGCAGAAGGTGTGGAAAGCCATGAACAGGCATTGTTTCTCAGTGAATGCGGTTGTGATACGGCACAGGGTTATTATTACGCCAAACCGATGCCGGTAGACCAGTTTAATAAGCAAATGTAAATAACAGAAAAGTGCGCAGATCTTTTGGTCTGCGTATTTTTCTGCTTGCTGCCATTTACAGGAAATTATCCCGGCAAAATTTACTGTAAATGGTAGTGATTGCTATGGCTTTGATTCCCATTTTGACACTATCCTCATAAAATGATATAATCAATCAGTTAACTGACTATTCATTTCACGCTGTCTTTCCTTGGGGAAAGCGGCATCAAGAATGGAGATTGTTATGAAACAGGACATTAAATTGCGTGGAAGACTGCGCACCTATCTGAGTTGGCCATTGCTATTGAGCCTGCTTTTGATCCTGATGGTAGTGCAGCTTTTTATAGAGGACCGCAAAGCTGGATTGATTGGTTGTGGATATTTTTTGGCATTCTTTCTGATTGCCATGATCCTTCGTTTTACTGGTCATCGCAAGCTGCGCCGGGATCTGATTCATTTTGCCAGTACCTATGGTGAGATGCAGATGAAGGTAATGACGGAGCTGACGGTTCCTTTTGCGATTCTCAGTGAGGAGGGACAGCTATTGTGGGGCAATGATGCCTTTATTCAGGTAGCTGTGAATAAAAAAGCGGCGCGTAGAAATATTGCAAATATTTTTCCGGAGATTACAGAGGAGCGTCTGCCTAAAGAACAGGGGCAGGATGCGGTTATCCATGTGCGGACAGAAGAACAGTATTACCGTGCGATTTTGAGCGTGGTTACGGATGACAGCGGAGAAACCGAAGAACATCTGATGCCTATGGATATGATACTGGATACCAAAAAATTAATTACTATGTTTCTCTATGATGAGACAGAGGTTATCCAGGCAGAGGAAAAGCGGGAAGCAGAAAATCTGATTGTGGGTTTGCTGTATATTGATAACTATGATGAGATGCTAGATAATATTGATGAGGTCCGTCAGTCCCTTATGACAGCGTTAATTGACCGAAAAATCAATAAATATATGCAGGGGATTGATGCGATTTCCAAGAAGATGGAGAAGGATAAGTTTCTCTTTGTGTTCAAGCAGAGTTATCTAGAGGAGATCATTGATCACCGCTTTACAATATTGGAAGATATTCGGAATATAAATATTGGAAATGATCAGGGCAGTGCTTCCATCAGTATTGGGATCGGTGTGGGTAATGGTACCTTTTTGGAGCGTTATGAATGGGCACGGGCAGCGATTGACCTGGCATTAGGTCGGGGTGGCGATCAGGCTGTTATTAAATGTGGTGAACAGGAACAGTTTTTTGGAGGTAAACGTGTGCAGCTGGAGCGGAATACCCGCGTAAAAGCCCGTGTAAAAGCTCATGCCTTAAAGGAATTGATAGAGAGCAAAGAGCGTGTGATTGTAATGGGACATTCCATTGGAGATGCAGATTCCTTTGGAGCATCCGTTGGAATATACCGTATTGCCAAGACTCTGAATCGGAAAGCACATATTGTGGTAGATGAAGTCAATGCATCTGTGCGCCCTATCAAGGAACGATTTTATTCCAGTGAATATGACAATGATATGTTAATCGATGGTGACGAAGCTCAGAAGTTGATGGATGACAGTACTTTATTGGTAATTGTGGATGTAGGAATCGCAGACCACACAGAGTGTCCAGAGCTGATTACCATGGCGCAGTCAGTGGTGGTCATTGATCATCACCGCCAGGCCGGGGATGCCATTGACAATGCCCTGTTATTTTATATTGAGCCATATGCTTCTTCTGCCAGCGAAATGGTGGCAGAAATCTCCCAATATATTGGAGGTGGATTGAAGCTGCGTGCACCAGAGGCGGAAGCCATGTATGCAGGTGTTATGATTGATACCAATGGCTTTACCGATAAGTGTGGTGTGCGTACCTTTGAGGCAATGGCGTATTTGCGCCGGAATGGTGCGGATGCTGTCCGTATACGTAAAATGTTTCGGGATAATCTGGAGGAATACAAGATCAAGGCAGCGACCATTCAGAATACAGAACTGTATCTGGATCAATTTGCCATTGCGGAATGTCCATCCAGGGGAATTGATTCTCCTACAGTGTTAGGAGCGAAGATCGCTAATTCGTTATTGGATATTGATAAGGTTAAGGCGTCCTTTGTATTGACGAAATATAACGGAAAGATCTACATTAGCGCCCGTTCTATCGACGAGGTAAATGTCCAGGTTATGATGGAGAGAATGGGCGGCGGTGGTCATATTAATATGGCAGGCGCACAGATACAGGGTGTGGATATTGATGCTGCTATAGAACGCTTGAAGCAAGAGATTGATCAGATGATTGAAGAAGGAGAGATCTAATTGATATCGTAATAGAAACAGGAAACCCATTAGTATTACTAAGGTAGTTGAATATCAATGAAATTTAATTTAGTAAAATCGTTGGCATTTAGCTCTCTTAGTATTAAATACGGAAGGAGAGTATAAGATGGAAGTAATATTATTGGAAGATGTGAAATCCCTGGGTAAAAAGGGAGAGGTTGTCAAGGTCAGTGAAGGTTATGCCAGAAATTTTATCCTTAAAAAAAATCTGGGTGTAGAAGCAAATGCGAAGAATCTTAACGAACTAAAATTGCAAAAGAAGCATCAGGAGAAAGTGGCACAGGAGAAGCTGGATGATGCCAAATCATTCGCAGAGGAAATGAAAGATAAGTCCATTACTGTGGCTATCAAAACTGGTTCCGGCGGTAGAAGTTTTGGTTCTGTATCCACCAAAGAACTGGCTATCGCTGCCAAAGAGCAGCTGGGTTACGAGTTAGATAAAAAGAAAATGGTGTTAGATGTGCCGATTAAGAGCCCGGGTACCTACAAGTTGCAGATTAAGTTGCATCCAAAGGTAACTGGGGAATTGCAGGTATTGGTAAAGGAAGCGTAAGGCGAAAATGCGGACATGGAATAGGTGGGTTATCACATGTTTGTTGTAAATAAGCACATTCCTATATAGTAAAAGTAAACACTGGTGATATGGTAACAGTTGGTCAGCTATTGTGGCAGCATGGAGGATGAGTATGGAAGAGGCAGCAATCAAGCGGATACCACCGCATAATATTGAGGCAGAGCGCGCCGTAATCGGCTCCATGATTATGGACCGGGATGCCATTCTGACCGCATCGGAAACCGTTACGTCTGAGGATTTTTACCAGGGGCAGTATGGTGTGATTTTTGATGCCCTGGTGGATTTGTACCGCAGTGGTGTGGGAACCGACTTAATTACACTGCAAAATAAGCTGCGGGAGTTGGAAGTACCGCCAGAGCTCAGCAGCGTGGAATATATTGGCGGGCTTTTGAATAGTGTGCCGACGTCTACCCATGTCAAGCATTATGCAACTATTGTTCATGAAAAGGCGGTTTTGCGTCGCCTGATTCAAACTACAGAGCGGATTGCCGGAGATTGCTATATGGATCGTCAGTCTCTGGAGGAAGTGTTGGAGGATGCAGAGAAAAGTATTTTTCAGGTTATCCAGCAGCGTGGCGGAAGTGAGTTTGAACCGATTCGTGATGTGGTTCTGCGCACTCTTGACAGCATTGAGATGGCAGCAAAGCAAAAGGGACATATTACCGGATTGGAGACCGGTTTTCGGGATCTGGATTACAAGACAGCCGGCTTGCAGAAGTCAGATCTGATTCTGATTGCTGCCAGACCAGCCATGGGTAAGACCGCATTTGTTTTGAATCTGGCAGAATACATTGCATTACATAGTGAAAGCACCATTGCCATGTTCAGCCTGGAAATGAGTAAGGAGCAGTTGGTCAAGCGTATGCTGTCCATGAACTCCCATGTAGATTCCCAAAAAATCCGTACCGGTAATCTGGAGGATGAAGACTGGGACCGTCTGGTAGGTAGTGTGCGTCGGATTGGTAACTCCCATTTGGTCATTGATGACACTTCCGGCATTACGGCGTCAGAGCTTCGATCCAAGTGTCGAAAACTCAAGATTGAGCAGGGACTGGATCTGGTTATCATTGACTATTTACAGCTGATGTCTGGTGGAAGTAAAAGAAGGAACGAAAACCGACAGCAGGAGATTTCGGAGATTTCCCGTTCTCTTAAGGTTATGGCAAGAGAGTTGAATGTGCCAGTGATTGCTTTGTCCCAGTTGTCTCGTGCGGTAGAGCAGAGACCGGATAAAAAACCGATGTTATCGGATCTGCGTGAATCAGGAGCCATTGAGCAGGATGCGGATATGGTTATGTTTCTGTATCGTGATGAGTATTATAATCCAGACACCGAAGAAAAGGGCGTGGCAGAGGTGATTATTGCCAAGCAGCGTAGTGGCCCAACCGGATCAGTGAAATTGGCATGGTTGTCTCAGTTCACGAAGTTTGGGAATCTGGAACAGGATCGAGCGTGAAGTTAGCAGGGTCGTAAAATGGAAAGAAATGGAGGGATGATAATGAATCCTATGCCAATAGAAGATATGAGCAATACATTTGTAGAACATTCATTTATTATCAATAATTTTGTGGTTATGGTTGGGAAACAAATAAAAGATGGTTTATGTCGTGTACTTGGGGATGGTGTTCAGTATCAATGGTACGAAAATGATAATAAAATTGTGATACCAGATGCCTCCATTAATTGTAATACGAGAGATAGGAAAAATGTTTCACTAACAGGTATTCCCAGAATGATTATGGAAGTTTTATCTGATGCAACGGAACAGTATGACCGGACAGAAAAAATGGAAATCTACAGAAAAGTTGGTGTATCGGAATATTGGATTGTTGATTGGAGAAAAAAACACATTGAAATTTATTTGAATGATGGCAGAGAAGATGGGACAACTTATTTTTATTTATATAAAACAGTGACGGAAGAAAATAAGGATGAGTTACAGCTTGTTATGTTTCCTAATATTAAGACTAAATTTGATGAATTATTTGATCTGTAGATCATCCAATTTTGTGTTAAATATTTTTGGGGAAATATTGCTGTAATCCAATATAATTCAAAATATGGACTTAGTACTTGATTTACGACTAAGAATTGATTAGAATGATAAAGTACGGTTTTTTGAGCCTATGTTGATGCTACCAGGCAAAATCCTTTTTGCCACTGGTATCATAATATATTACTTATTACAAAGAAACATGTTGAAAGAGGACAGATAGGAGGAATATCATGGCAAATAAAGTGACATTTGATTATGCCCTGACAAAAGATGTGATCTCTGCTGACGAGATCAAGGCAATGGAGAAAATAGCCGGGGATGCCAGAGAGGTATTATTGAGTAAAGAAGGAGCTGGAAGTGATTTTCTGGGATGGATTGATCTGCCGATTGATTATGACAAGGAAGAATTTGCACGGATCCAAAAAGCTGCAGAGAAGATTCAGTCTGATTCTGAAGTGCTGTTAGTCATCGGTATTGGAGGTTCATATCTGGGAGCCAGAGCTGCGATTGAGTTCTTGAGACATGGATTTTACAATAGCGTTTCCAAAGAAATCCGTAAGACACCTGAGATTTACTACTGTGGAAATAATCTGAGCGGTACCTATTTATCGCAGTTAAAGGAAGTCATTGGAGATCGTGATTTTTCTGTCAATATTATCAGTAAATCAGGCACAACGACAGAACCTGCTGTAGCATTCCGTATTTTTAAGAAGATGTTGGAAGAAAAGTATGGAAAAGAGGCAGCAGCAGAGAGAATTTATGCTACAACGGACCGGGAAAGAGGAGCATTAAAGAACCTGGCGACAGAAGAAGGATACGAAAGTTTTGTGGTACCAGATGATGTGGGAGGACGTTTTTCTGTCTTAACTGCAGTTGGCTTGCTGCCAATTGCTGTTAGTGGTGCTGATATTACCAAGCTGATGGAAGGTGCAGCATCCATGCGTGAGATTTGTCTGGATAAGGATTTTGCCGATAATGATGCGATGAAATATGCCGCAGTCCGCAATATTCTTCATCGTAAAGGCAAGGCTGTGGAGATTCTGTGTAATTATGAGCCATCTCTGCACTATGTATCAGAGTGGTGGAAGCAGCTGTACGGTGAGAGTGAGGGAAAAGATCAGAAGGGTATCTTCCCGGCTTCTGTGGATTTGACTACAGATTTGCATTCCATGGGACAGTTTATTCAGGATGGTAGCCGTATCATGTTTGAGACGGTGATTGAATTAGAAGATGTCAGTGCAGATATTACGATGGAAGAGGAGCCAGTGGATCTGGATGGTCTGAATTATCTTTCTGGCAAGACTCTGGACTTCATTAATAAGAATGCGATGAAGGGTACCCAGTTGGCACATGTGGATGGTAATGTACCAAATCTGCTGGTTAAATTGCCGGCACAGAATGAATATTATCTGGGACAGTTATTCTATTTCTTTGAATTCGCCTGCGGTGTCAGCGGTTATATTTCAGGAGTGAATCCATTTAACCAGCCAGGCGTGGAGGATTACAAGAAGAATATGTTTGCCCTGTTAGGCAAACCGGGATATGAGGAAAAACGTGCTGAGTTGATGAAACGTTTATAATTGTGTAATATTGGTTATTAATGGGCAGAAACGAATGATGTTTCTGTCCGTTGTTATGTTTAAAGACCAAATATCTTTTCGCCCGACCATTGTGCCATTGATAGGACTAGCATAAAAATCTGATAGTCATTATAGCCAGACAAGGCAGAGTGTTTCAAAGAAAAGTGGCTATCTTGTAAAACTAGTATTAAAATAACCACAGCTAGTATAAAACATAGCGTGAAATATAGGATGCTTCCCACTTTTTTTAGCAGATTTGTTTGTTGGAATGCTTTGTAATATAAAATTGCGAAGCGAATGATAATGCATAGTATACTACCACAAAATCCAATGATAAATAGTTTCAAACTTTCATCTGATAAATTGACATTCTCTCTTTGAGCTGCAAAAATAATAAATATAACAATAAAGGTCATTATAAAGATAAATAAGGTCGTTAAATTATCAATCAGTTTATATTTTTTTGTTATAATGTTCCTCCCTCCTTTTCATTTCACTAAAAAATTCACAAGCTGTAAAAATTATTAGAGTAAAGGCACAAGATGTCGGATGGACATCTGTTAGATCGCTAGAATAGATGACTTAGAAAAACTTGTTATGTAACCATTTTGCCACGCCATCAGAATCGTTGTTTTCTATAATTCCAGTAGCTATTGCTTTTAATTCGTCTACTGCATTTTCCACGGCATATGATTCATCCGCTATTTCAAACATTTCGATATCATTTTTCCCATCGCCAAATGCAACAATATACTCAATTCCCAAACACTCTTTTAATTGTAAAATAGCATTTGCTTTTGAAACATTTTTTGGTATAATTTCTAACCATTGTTCTCCGCTATAAATGTCTTTTTGAAAAATACAGTGATACTTTTCTTTAAAGTGTATATATAATGGTTCCAAATTTTCATATTTATCAATGCAAGTGAAATAGAACACATCCCCGGATTCCAACGCCTTATCAGTTGCAACAGGATTATCTCTAGTATCCCCTTGACGAGTTAATAAAAATTCAGTTGTAGCACGATTACACTTATTTACGAGGTAGGAGAACTTTTCCTTTCCATCTATATAAGCATAAACAATTGGATAAACTCCCTGACATAATAGCGCATTTAAAATTTCTTCTTTTTCTTCCTGGGAAAACGCAATTTTGGAAATAATTTCGTAAGTGTTATTTTGCAAAATGACAGCACCGTTGTATGTAATAATAGGTATTGGGGCATTTAATCCTTTTGTCACTTTTATTGCTGTTACGTATGACCTTGCTGTGGCATAGGAAAAAAGGACACCCTTTGATGTTAATTGGTTAATTACTTGATTTGTATATTTGGAAGTTTTTGCATTACTTCGTAACAATGTTCCATCCAAATCTGATACATATAATGTCTTCATAAATTCCTCCAAATACTAAAATTCTGGCTTGTACCACTAATATAATACCACAACCACATTCCTAGTTCTATCAATATCCTTTAAAATTTTCCTTGACAGACTGTATATAGCTGTATATACTGTATATGCATAGAGGAGGTGTATCAATGAGTGTCTTACTAGAATGCAGATGTATCCGGAAGCATGCCGGAGCATTTTCCTTATTGAATATTCAGTTCGATTTGGAGCCGGGATATATTCTGGGAGTCATAGGAAAAAACGGTGCTGGGAAGTCAAGCTTGATGCGGATATTGAGGGGGAGTTATCTGTTGACAGGACCTTATGCAGATCAATATGACGATGTGACAGAACGTGTACAGGGGAGAGGGGATTGTGGGGATGTAAAATTGCAGGGGATATCTGTCAATACAGATCCGAAAGCATATAAGGAAAAGATTGCCTGTGTCTTGCAGGACTCACCTTTTGATTTGCGCTTGTCGGCTGTGGATAATGGGAAACTGTATGGCAGTTATTATTCTACTTTTCACAGGGATGTATATATGGATTGGCTATCCCAGCTGGATGTCCCTGCGAAAGTGCCATTATGCAGACTTTCCAAAGGGGAGCAGATCAAACAACAGTTGGCATTTGCTTTATCCTACGATGCAAAACTTTATCTGTTTGATGAGCCTGCCGGCAATCTGGATATGGCATTTCGGAAAAAATTCTATGAACAGATCCGAAAATTGGTAGAGGATGATAGCAAAGGAGTAATCTATGTCAGCCATTTAGTGGATGAGATGGAGCAGTTTGCAGATTATCTGTTGTGGATCGGAGAGGGAAAACAAAAGTATTTTGGTAGTGTAGAGGAGTTTCGGGAACAATTTCAACTGGTGGAAAAGGCAACACCGGAATACCAGAAACAGTTACAGGATGCTTTGGTAGGCAGCAGAATTCGAGAAAATCACCAGGAAATGCTGGTGCGGAAAAGACGGGAAGAATTGCCGTCTGCATTGCAGGGTGTCAGTCGTTATGCCTCGTTACGGGAGATTTTATACTATATGAGCCACTAGTACAGCGAATACTAAATAATTGATACCTTCACTTGTCTAATTTTTCAGTTACTGCGTCAGAAAATCGAGCTGTAGCCACCGCTACACCGTCGATTTTCTTCCTGGTATCTGAAACAATTATCCTGCGTGAATGTATCAGCAATTTAATATTCGTTGTACTAGTATAGTGACTATGAAGTTTTAGAGAAAGGATGAGGGGATTATGAAAAATATTTGTCTGGATATTTGGATGGAAGAGAAAAGTCATCCATGGCGTTTTGCGGGTAAACTATTATGTGTTTTTCTGGCATTGTTTGCTGGAGTATTGATCTCTGATTTTCCATTTACTTTTGTGATCGTTATGTTTGCACCAAGTAGTATCAAATCTGCACTGAGAGAAGAAATGCAGGGGATCCGGGGAGTGCCGGAAATGACCTATATCGTTCCAAGGTCTATTTCTGAAATCAAGCAGTATGAATTACAAAAGAATTTGTTAAGAGCAGTGTTTTATGCATGCATTACGATCCTGGGATATGGTATTACCATAGGAACCACAGCGGATTTATCATTAGATGGTGGAATGTTGCTTTTAATGCTACTTCTCTTTATCTATCAGCTGATTATGATTTACCACTATTATTTATTTCGTCTGATTACAATTTATCAAAAGAAGGAACCCAGCTATGCAGCTGTCAAGTTGGAATGTTGTTTGGCAAGCATTATTCTGGTGTTGCTTTGTTACTATAAATTTACGGGCTATGCTGCTATGGCTTTTTTGAAAAATCCTCTCTGGTGCTTGGAGAGTGTGGCAGTTATTTTATTGATTTTCATGATACAGTGCATACAAATCAAGCGTTATACGAAACGATTTGTTATCGGTGATTATAGAAGATAAGAGGGGGAACTATGAACATTACCATTCAAACAAAAAGCGGAGTTGCCATATATGAGCAGATTGAGCAGCAGTTGAAGGAAGAAATAATAACGGGTCGGTTAAAGGAAGGGGAGCCTTTGCCATCCATACGGAGTCTTGCCAGAGATCTCAAGATTAGTGTGATCACAACCAAACGTGCCTATGAGGAGCTGGAAAAAGAGGGGATGATTTACTCTGTTCCAGGAAAGGGCTTTTTTGTAGATAATCCTGCGGTAGATTATTTGGCAGAGAAGCGGATACAGGGGATGGAAGAAGAATTGGCAGAGATTTTGAGACGATATAGGGAAGATGGATATTCCAGACAGGATGTTAAGGAATTGATTGATATTTTGTGGGAAGAAAGTGTGTAAGAGCCACCGTTTTCCTAATGCAGGGAAGGCATCCTGCGCAAGGAAACTATTTCAACAAGAGTTACTTTCGCAACTCTTGTTGACAGAAAAGAAGGGGGAAGAAGTGTGGTTACAGTAGATCAGTTATGTTATCAGGTGGTAAAAAATAGTAGGGGGAAGGAAGGATTTGCACTAAAAGATATCAGCTTTACACTGGAAAAGGGCTATATCATGGGAGTGCTGGGGAGAAATGGTTCTGGCAAAAGCAGTTTGCTTCGACAGCTTTATGGCATGGAGAGACCGGATTCTGGTAGTGTATCCTGGGAGGGACAAAATATTTTTTCTGATCTGTCAGCGTTTCGTCAAAAAGCGGCTTATATCGCTCCGGATAGAGGTTTCTTTCACTATCGTTCCCTGGAGGAGAATGTAGAATTGTTGGGGCATTTATATGATCAATTTGATCGGAAACATTTGAATCAGTGTTTGGAGCAGTATGGTTTAGAGGGAAAAATGGATTCCCTATATGGCATGTTGTCCACAGGGGAACAGCGTAAATTTCAATTGGCATTTGCCATGGCACATCAACCGGAATTATTGATTTTGGATGAACCAACAGCAAATCTGGATCCGGTGTTCCGTACAGAATTGATGGAGATACTGCAGGATCTGGTGGCGAGGGAGAAGACCAGCGTGATTCTGTCCACCCATATACTCAGTGATATTCATGAAATAGTAGATTATATTGCTATCTTAAAGAAGGGGGAACTGGCATTGTTTGGTGACCGGGAATCTGTCTTGGAACAGCAGGAATCAATGGGATTGGAAGATCTGTTTTTGTCAGTTACGTAAAAGGGGACAGAGGGATTAAAAGTCAACAAATGTGGGAAAATGGAGGAGAGGGTATGAGCGATCAGAAAAACAAACAGGAAGTTATCGAGAGCAGAGAATCAAAAGAAGTTATTTTTGCAGGGATGCTACAGGAGAAAAATCACAATTGGAAACAAGAATACCATATTTGTTTCTTTGTGTATTTATTATGGATTTTGGCAATCAATCTACTTTTGGATTATCAATTGCAGGATGTGGGAGACCGAATGGGCTGTATTGTCATGTTAATCGGTATGGTTCTGTTGATCAGTTCATTTTCGGAACATTATTTCAAATGCTATTTTACCTTACTGGGGAAAAACGGAGAACAGGGACAGAATATTATGGTAGTAGTCCGACAGTTTCCATTTTCGCTTACCACTTATAGTGCTTATATCAAAAAACAGTTGCGTTTCTGGCAGGGAATTATTTTTGGTGGAACTATGGCAATATCTGCTGTGGGGATGCTGATTTTTATCCGTCACGATTTTTTTCCGGTATTTTTGTGGGAGACGCAGGATAGTGGGAAAGCTTTGTTATTTCGGGCTATGGGAATTTTGTTGGTTTCCCTTTTGATGGCAATGTTACCAGTCTGGAGCCTGCAGATAAAACTGGCTGTGATACAGAGATATCAAAGGAATGACGGTAGATATCTCCGTAAGATAGGCAGAGGAAATCCACGGAAAATGCAGCAGGAGAAAAAATGGTTACTGATTTGTCTGGAAATTTTTCTTATTATTTTTTTATCTGTAGTTTTAATGCTTATTGAGGAAATGATTCACCCCGTTTCAAGAGACGGCATTCTATTTATTCATACACCGAATTTATGGATTTTTGCTATCATTATATTGATGGAGTCTGTCAGAACATTGTATCAGTATCTGATGAGTAACCCAGAAGAAACATTGCAGTATCAGGAGAGGGTCAGACAGAGAAGAAAAATAGCCATTCTATTGTGTGTAGGTTTGTTGGTGTTTTTGATGCCACAATATTATTATGAAACCTATTATGAAGATCGAATGGAAAGCAAACATTTTATTCAGACAAAAAACTATGAGTGGCAGGATGTGCTTTCCTACGAAGTGTATTGTCCGGATTTTGGGGCAGTTATTCAGCTGCGTTTGCACATGAAGGACGGATCAGTGAAAAAGGTAATGTGGAACAATACAAATTATAGTGAAAAATATTATTCAGATTATAATTCAGATTATGTGTACATTGAAAAAATGGTAGAGAAACTGGAAGCATTAGGTGCGGAGGGAAGTTTGAAAGATTCTGCTAAGATTAGCCGGAAGGTTAATAGGGGACCGGCGGATCTCGACGATTTGGAGGCATGGAAGAATATCCGGAAAATGATGGAGAACAAAACGAAGGATTGAGGAATAATAGGAATGTATTCACGATATAATCCACTATGACTGGTCACGGAAAGTTTTTTTGAGGAGTTGATACATATTCAATAAGTGTTGTCAGCCCCTCCTTTTTTATGTTACAATGTTCACGAAAGCAATGAGCAGTGCAATCAAAGGAGTAGATTCCTTGTCTGCTTGCAGACAGAGGAATCTAGTGCTTTGATTATAGGGCGAACGCCCGTGACCCAGCCATGCCGGAGGTATGGCTGGGTTGGCACTGCGGCAGGCATAAGGAGTAGATTCCTTACCTGCTTGCAGGTAAATGGATCCGTTTGTGTGATTATAGGGCGAAGGTCCGTAGGTATGAAAAAGAAATTACGAAAAGGGAGAACACCTGATGGCAGAGATCATAAATGGTAAAGAACTATATAACATCGTTCGAAAGACACTTTCGATGATGAATGAAGAAGTGATTCGGCACGGAGAAATTAGTGGATATATTTTATATAAAATGTTGCAGATGGATAACCAGTACAACAAGCAGGATTTAGTGGATTATACCATGGTTGGAATTCTGCATGACCTGGGTATCTACAAGATCCAGGATTTTGATGATATTGCGACCTTTAAGCCGGTGAATGCCTGGAGCCATTCCATTTACGGCTATCTATTTATGCGTGATTTGTCTCCATTTTCCAAATATGCAGACATCGTACTGTATCACCACTTATATTATAACAAATCTCGTTACATTAATAGCGAAAACAGCACTGTGATTGAATATCTGAATTTCGCAGATAAGATGGATGCCTTTCTCTTTGACAAGGATTCACCGATTCGTGCTACTTATTTTCAGGATTATCGAGACCGATCCTTTTCATCCAATGCCCAGACAGTTTTTCTGAAAGCAGAGAAAAAATTTAATATTACAGCAAATATTCTTAATGGCAGTTATCAGGAAGAATTAGATACGCTACTGTCAAAAAAATTATTTTCCGAAACTTATAAACGCCAATTATTAGAAATGTTGATTTACTTGATTGATTTCCGAAGTGAGGTTACGGTAGTACATACACTTTCTACGGTTTGTTTTGCTACAGAAATAGGACGTTTGATGCGCTTGAGCGCCTATGATATGCAGATTCTGCATTATGGAGCTCTATTGCATGATGTTGGAAAACTTTCCATTCCTTTAGAGATACTGGAGGCTCCCCGCAGACTGAATGATGAAGAAATGGCAATCATGCGGACACATGTGGAGGTTACAGAGGAGATTCTCCGGGGCGTGGTTGGCGAAGAAATTTTGGAAATTGCCATCCGTCACCATGAAAAGCTGGATGGCAGTGGTTATCATAGGGGCTTGAAAGGAGAACAACTGACT
>CAYPEW010000047.1:0-27063 GCA_964409845.1 uncultured Jutongia sp. | reverse complement strand
CCTTGATTTTACTAGGTTTCCTCTGATTTGTCCCTATTATATCACGCCCATCATCCACAAAGAGCCTGTCCACTCCCAACTGTTCAAACGTTACCACGTCATCTTTTCTGGAAGTATCATTCAGTTTATCAAGCCTGACCTGTAATGATTTTCTTGTCTTTTCCATCTGCTTGATGGTATAGCGTTCCCCATTGTCTGCCTTTGCCTGTTCAATGGCAAAAGTAATCTCATCCATCTGTCGTTCGATAATAGCTACCTGCCGTTCCCATGACAATGGCACCTTTTCAAACTGACTATGCCCGATAATAACGGCATCATATTCCCCTGTAGCAATACGGGAACAGAATTTCTTGCGGTTTGCCGGCTCAAAATCCTTTTTCGTGGCAGCAAGAATATTTGCACCGGGATAAAGCCGTAAGAAATCACTTGCCCATTGTTCCGTCAAATGATTTGGCACAACAAACAGGCTTTTCTGGCACAGTCCGAGACGTTTGCTTTCCATCGCTGCCGCTGTCATTTCAAATGTCTTTCCCGCACCTACACAGTGTGCAAGCAGCGTATTGTTTCCATACAGAATATGTGCCACTGCATTTTTCTGATGCGGCTTTAATTCGATATCCGGTGTCATACCGGGAAAGGTTAGGTGTGAGCCGTCATATTCCCGTGGTCTGGTAGAATTAAATATTTTATTATATTTGGCAACAAGCACCTCTCTACGTTCCGGATCACGGAACACCCAGTCCTTAAATGCTTCCCTTACCATCTCCTGTTTCTGCGATGCTATCATCGTCTCTTTTTTATTGAGGACACGTTTTTCTTTTCCATCTTCCTCAATCGTGTCATATACCCTGCTGTCCTTGAGATTTAAGGAATCCTCCAGTATCTGGTAAGCATTTCTGCGGGTCGTACCATAAGTAGTGCTGACAAGGGAATTTCCATAATCGGCATTTTTGCCTTTGATACGCCATTCCCCGGTCACATCCGAGAACAGCACCGCCATCACATCCCTGTCAAATAAATCCTGCGGTGTCTCAAAGGTATCCCGCATATAATCCACAATATAATGCGGTTCAATCCATGTTGCACCAATACGCACCTCTATCTCACTGGCATCCAGTTCTTTTGGCTGCACCTGTGTGAGTGAATGAACATTGACCGCATACTCCGGATGGTTCTCTGCATACACACGGGCGGTCTCCAGTTTTTCCCGGACATTTCCGCTTAAGTATTCATCCGCCGTCTCCCACCTGTCCGTTACGGGATTCTGAAATATAACCCCTTTCAATTCTTCAGTAATCCCTTTCACATCTTTTCCCGTCAGTTCTGCCATGTAATCAAGATCAATCTTTGCTTTTTCCGACATGGAAACCGCCAGAGCCTCACTTGCTGTATCCACGTTTGTAATCACTTCTGCCTTTTTAATTGTCCTCTTGGTAAACATATCTGCCTTACCGACAAAATTCCCCTCATCATCCAGTTTCTCCAAAGAACACAACAGGCAATAACTGCTGTCCTGACTGAACGCCCTTTTGTTTGACCGTGAATTGATAAGACCATGTTTTTTCGTGAATGTATCATATAATCGGTTTAGTTCTGCCTGTTCTTTCTTTATCACATCATCCGGATATTCCTCTAACTGCAGATTGATTATTTTCTGCGTACAGTCCCTTATTTTTATCAAGCCCCGTATCCGTTCCTGCACTCCCTTTGACGATTCCGATGGCAGCATCACGGAATTTTCCCGGTAATAAACCATGTCATCAACCAGGGTGTAGCTGTAGTTTTTCACATCCGGATCTGCGGGAATAGCTGCTGCACCAATGCCTTCCTCCAATTCGTATAACTCTGCACTTTCTATCGTTCCCTGAATATGGCTTACTGCATTTTTTAACTTTTCCTTCAGACTTCCCTCTGTTGGCAGACACACCAACTGCGGTCCGAACTGTCCGTTTACTACCTCCTGTTTTCCCAATACCATCTCCGGGTGTTCAAGGAAGTAATTATTTTCCGTAACTCTGTTATGCCTTACTTCCCCATTTTCTTTTACATGGTCACTCTCATGTATAATAGTAGTCTGTACCCAATCTGGCATATCAACGGTTAAATCCCTCTGCTGCTCCCTTTTCTGGAAAAACAAAATGTCTGTCGGCAGATCTGCATCTTCAAATGCACTGCTTGGCAGCCGGACAGCCCCAAGCAGATCACATCGGCTTGCGATATACCTTCTTGCCTTGCTATCACGTTTATCAAAAGTACCGCCACTCATCCCATTCGAGGTAATCATAGCGATAACTCCACCCTTACGCACTTTATCAATGGACTTTGCAAAAAAATAATCATGCACAAGAAGATTATGTCTGTCATATCGTTTGTCCGACACCTTATAATTTCCAAATGGTACATTGCCAATAACAATGTCAAAAAAATCGTCCGGAAAATCAGTCTTTTCAAAGCCAGAAATCTGGATATTGGCATTCGGATATAACTGCTTTGCAATCCGTCCCGTAATGTCATCCAACTCAACGCCATATAGTCTGCTCTCACACATTGTCTCCGGCAGCATACCAAAGAAATTTCCAATGCCCATTGACGGTTCCAGTATATTTCCCTTTGAGAACCCCATGTGGTCAAGCACCTCATAAATACTGCGGATAATGACGGGGCTGGTATAATGGGCATTCAATGTACTTTCCCTTGCCAGACGGTATTCCTCCGGCGATAACAGTTCTTTTAACTGCTGATATTCGGTAGCCCACTCTCCCTTTCTTTCATCAAAGACATCCGCAAGACCACCCCACCCGACATACTGCGATAAAATTTCCTGTTCTTCCGGCGTGGCAATGCGGTTCTCTCCCTCAATCTTCTCCAAAGTACGGATTGCATCAATGTTCCAACGGAATTTTTCTTTGGCATTACCCACACCAAGAGTATCATCGGTTATGCGGAAATTGACAGCGGCACTTACAGGTAACGCTGGCTCCTTTTCTTTCCCTACTGGCTCTGCAACAATTTCCGTTGTCTCCTGTTCTGCTGACTCTGCCGTAACCTCCGTTGTCTCCTGTTTTACTGGCTCTGCCGCAACTTCCGCTGTTTCCTGTTCTACTGGATCTGCCGTAACCTCTGTTGTCTCCTGTTCTACTGGCTCTGCCGCAACTTCCGCTGTTTCTTGTTCTATTGGTTCTACCGAAGTCTCTGTTATTTCGGTTTCTTGTTCTGTGATGGAAGTGGTTTCTGGCGATTTTTCCAATCCAGACAACCCTAAAGCATAATCCTCCCCGCTTTCTTTTGCCCCCTCCAGTGTTTCCGAAACAGAAACCGGGCTTGCATCCGTATTGTGTGTATCATATAAGGCATACCCCTCTGTTTCTTTATCAATCCAAAGAAATTCCCCGTTAGCCAGCTTTGCACTCCATTGTGTTGGCTGTCCGTTATCATCATCTGCTTCATGTATGATATGCCAGTCTAACCCACCCTCAGAAACATCATTCTGCCCCGGCTTCTTTGTCTGTTCTATTTCTCTTTCAATGTATTTTCTAACATTACTGATAAATCCATCTAACACCGCCGGATGGGAAGAAATAAAAAGATCTGCGTGTCCATATCCGTTTGGCTCAATCCCTTTCGCCCACTCTTTATTTTCCTTTGAAAATCTTCCATCGTTCGATAAGCAGGAAACGGTATAGGCAAGTACATAACTGACACGCTCTGCACCAAACTCCTGTATCACATCTGTCTCCGAATGGTCTGCCAGATAATAGCCGTCAAAATGATCCGCAATCGCTTTCTCAACCGCCTCCTTGCAAGCAATCCTTGTCTGATTCTCTAACCTCTCCTTCTCCGCCTCCAATCTTTTCTGTGCCTGTTCTTCCTGATAGCGGACATATTCCTCCTTTCCCTCCGGTGAGAGATATCTATCCTGCGTAATCAATTTGCGAATTCGTTTCTCCACTACCTTCCACGACAAAAGCACATCTATATATGGATCAATAATACAGCCTTTCCGAAAACGAATCCCTTTTGCATCGTGATCCTCATAACTATGGTCCGCACCCGGCAGGGCATGGGACTGTCCACCTGTCCCATACTCCTTTTTCAGAAATGCAACGGTCTCTTTGGTGTCATGCCCCTCACTGAAATATTCATAAATACGAAATGCACCGTGTTCAAAGCTGCTACCCCTGCCTAGCCGACGGTCAATCTCATCCATTGTAATAAAATCTTCCAATCTGACATCAACACTGTTACTTTCAGCAGCCGGAAAAGTGCATTTCTCCAGTAACAGGTTGTCCAGTTCTGCCCTTAACTCCTCTTTAGGCATAACTGAACGGAAACGAAGTTTTTTCTCCCCGCTTGCCAGTTTCCGCAGGGCATCATCCATGCAGCGGGAAACCAGGCGAATCCCCTCCGGCTCTGACAACAGTTCCACCATCTTCACATGGGCATCCGAACGGTTTCCTACTCTTTGAAATATTTCTTCCGGCATTTCCCCCATGCCATCATAAAAAAAATACGCTGTATATGTAGCAATCCGGTTTCGCTCTACATCATCAATCAGATAAATTTCATCAGCATCCATGTATGTACCATTTTCCACCTGTAAGCGTATCTTTTCCTCTATCTCCCGCCAGTCCATCTTTAACTCTGGATTTTCAATCGCAGAAGTACCATGACCAACAGTCATACCACTTTCATCAAACCATGCCGATACCTGTGTACCGTCAAATTCAAAACCTTTCCCTGTTTCTCCATATTCCTTTCTCAGAAAAGAAATCATTTCCGCTGCGTTCTTCCCCTGCTGATACTTTGCATATATTCTTTTTCTATTGTTTTCCCTGCCACCACCACTGCGTAAAATAATTTCAACCCATTCATCCGGAATCGGCTGGTCTGGTATTTCCGATACCGTTTCCCCCTGTTCTGCCTGTGCCACCGCAATAGTGCCAACCTGTTCCGAAAACATGGAAAAAATATCAAGCTGATGGTACATTCCTTTTGTTTCGATTTTCTCTGCCACCTCTCCCGGCAACAGATACACACCGTCCTCTATATAGGAATTGACAAAGAAACAGGCGTCCTCCCATGACAAAAGCATTTCCTCTGGAGACATTTCTTCCGCTTTGTCCTTCATATAAATTCCATTTTCTTCTGCATGAAACTCAACCGTATAATCCCCCACGCCCAGGACATAAGTCATGCCAATGCGGAAACTGTTCTTAAAATATTCCGTTTGCAGTTTTGTGTCCTGTTCCATTGCGAAATATCCGGCTATCTCTGGTCTTTTATGGATAAGGAACGCATCGGAACATAAAACCCCTTTTTGAATTTCAGCCACCTTCTCTGCAAAGTGCAGATTATCTAAAAAAGAACCGGACAATGTATTTTCTCCATTATCCGGCTCTGACATTTCATTATTTGATTCTGTTACCTCACTTATGCGTAAATCAGTTCCCTTGTTACGCTTTCCTCCGCTGCGTGGCGGATGTTGTTCATTTTCGCTACCCACCGCATCGGATCGGCTGCTTTCAGCTTCTCGTCCACTCCCTCTGACTTCGCCATCTGTTCCGTCAGAAAGTCCATTCTCTGTTCTGCCTGTTCCTGTATCTCCAGGCAATGTGCCTGCAATTCTCCCGTCAGAACCATCCCGCTGTAAATCCCCCTCCGGTGTTCTTTCAGGAATTTCTTCCGCATCCTGCCGTATTTCGTGAGTGGCTGTCTCACCTGCTCTCCCACCGTCAGATTCGGAACCAGATAATCCCCTGTTTTCTCGTATATCAGTTTCATATGCCTCATCCTCCTTTACATTGTCACGAACATTTGTTTGGTTGTAATTATACCCCGTCTCTTCCGTTTTTTCAAGTCCTTTTTCCGGATTATTTTTTATACTCTTTTCCGGCTCTTTTGCAATCTTTTTGTTATACTCTGTTACCGTCTTTCCTATATCCACCAGTATCGGTCTGCACAGTTCTGAAGTAGCTGAACCAAGAACCGATATGATTTTTGGTGTGCTGAAATCGCTGATATACTCAAAATTCAGTTCCTCTGCCCATGTCTCCATGTCTGCTCCGCAACGTGACAAAAGGGTATAGGCGATACTGGAGGAAAGTGTGTCACGCAAACGGATTTCTACATTTAATTCATCCAGTTCCTCTAAAAAACTTCCCTCTTTAACATCGTCTATTTCCGGCATCAAGTCCTCACAGTAATTTCCGGCAATCCTCATGGCAAGTTCCATAATCCTGCCCTCAAAAGACAGACTGCCCCCTGTCTCTCCGTAAGTTTTTTCCAACTGTTTCAGCACCACATCCTCATGCTCTGTTTCCATCTTCCAAAGATATGGTTTCTTACCGATCCTCTTTGACGGATGAACATCGGAAACATCAAATACATAATGCAGCACCGGCCAGTCCCTCTCCGCATCAATCAATGCAATTCCCTTTGCTCCTCGGTTTACCCAGCAGAACATTTTTTCATTCCATATCTTAATCGAAGCACAGGCGGTTGCCTCCGGCTTTTGTGCATAAATAAGTATCTGATCCTCAAAGGGAAATTTATAGATCCGTGCTGCCGTAGCCAGATATTTCATCCACTCCTGACTGTTTGTTGTCACTTTCTTTGTGGTTTCCCCTGCGAGACTGTATATTTCATGATATTTTGTTTGCATTGGCAGTCTGCCCTCCTGTTTTTCAGTGCAGTTTCGCACCATGTTTTTTTATCTCTTTTTCCTGTATCGTCTCTGATAAATCTATCTGCTTCACACTGTCAACAATATGAAATACACGCTCTTTGGCATTATACTCATACACACTGTCGGACAAAACCTCATCCTCTGACACTTTACTCCTGTTGGTACATTGCACCATATCCTGCAGCGCTACATAATTAAAATTCTCCGTCTTCGCTATGGCAAGGATTTCATGAACAGACGCTGGTAGTGCATAATAATCACCGCCTATCTTCTCCGCCACTTTCTGCTGAACTTCCGGAGAAACGATACAGGCAGCCCCATTGATTCCGCAGGCATTGCTTACACAGATTATTTCCGATGTACCTTCCGAATTACTTCCTTGCATTACCATTTCCAAATTCTTCCTTGCTTCTGCTTCACCTATCGCATGCTCCTCCATAAAGTCCGGCAGCATAAGATCCATTAAAATTTCTCTTAACGGTTTGATAACAGGTGGCGAGAGTCTTTCCATATTTGCCATTGCCTGCTCATGCAATTCTGCAACATCTACTCCATATGTGTTCATCATCGTATTTGTTATGGCAATGCTTCCAATTCCACTTTCATCGCCTTTTATCTGTATATGATATGTTAATGCCAGATCTTCTACCGGAGTAAACGGTTTATCTTGTAACAGTTTTTTATTTGACTCCCGGTTTACCAAACGGCAGATGATCTTATCCTTAATCCTGTCATATTCCCCTATTTCCTCAAAAGGCATATCCGGGCTAAATTCTTCCTCTATAAAAGAAGATTCCATATAAATGTCCGCCAATTCAGAAACCACATCATCAATTTCTTTCCCCTCCTGATATTCTTTATACAAACCATTTATATACAATACAGGAATCATGTTGTCATCCTTTTTCGCAATCTGCAGCCCTTCCAGAACCGTATCATTGTTTTTTATTATTTTTTTATAGAAAAAATCTGCATCTTGATATTCATCCGGCAAACATTCTATGATATGTTCTATGATATATGACTTAAATTCTTCATAATTCATTATGATTTACCTCCATTTTTCTATTACGTCTGAACAAAATGTCTAAACGCTCCGCCCGTTCCCTGCTTTCCCGTTCATAGCATCAACAGCCATAGCATATGCCATGAGCCGTTTTATTCCAGAACGATACATTTCCCATTCATACATTAATATTTTATTTTTTTCTTTTTTTGTTTCCTGCATCATTATCAATCTCCGTTTCTTCATTTATTAGATTTCTTGTTTCATAAGTGAATGGTTTCTGTCTCACAAGACGTACTACATTCCGAATAATTTGTATCAATGTCATACCGTTTTTCTGGTAAAAACCACATAAGCCGATTATGCCGATCACAGGCATACAAAGCGTTACGGCAGCATTGATATTTATACCAAAATAGAAATGCAGCAGAAGTATCCCGCCTGCTCCCACCGCTAATGCACCGCCTCCATATAAGCACTCTCTAAGAGACAAACCCTTGAAAAAATCGTCCTTAAAAGCCGACACATCCTGATTAATTGTCTTTGTCATAACACTGACCGGAATATAAGGGCATAGCCAACCCACGCCCTGTCCCGGTCTGCCCTCCTTTCTGATTTCTACAGTCCAAATGCTTTCTGCATCACACCATCCGACATTTTTACACTGGACGCAATCGCACCCATTTTCAGACAATATTCCAATAATCTGACTACCGCATTTTCCGTGTCCAATGCCACCGTATCAATAAACGTATTGCTAATAACAATAACTACAGCAATCAGAAGTGCCGTAAGGACATAACCGAAAAATGTCTTAATGTAGGAATACCCCACCTGTGCCGTCTGCCCTCCCGCAGCCAGCGTGGACAGAGCAAGTCCGGCAAATGGAGCAATCATATAGATTTTCAGAATACGGTTCAGCACCGTAAGAACCACAATAAAGCCACAGACACAGGTAAATACAAAAAACAGTATTGAAGTCAGAAACGTCGTCATTGTCCCGAAATCCCCACTTGATATGTTCTCATACACCTTCACTCCATCAAAGTCATATACCATATGCAGGTCATTTTTTCCCAATATTACCTGTGTCAACTGCTTTCCCCACGTCATAAACTTTGGCATCCATGTTAAAGCAAGGCTCATCACATTTGATGTAATAATCAGCCGGATAAACATTTTTATGGTTCTGTCAAATGTTAGGTCAGCGTGTAGATCACAACTGTCCCGACAGAAACCATAAAGAAAAAAGACACATAAAAGCGATACTGCAACCACATTCAAAGTAGTATATATATTCGATATGTTCGCCCATGTATCCTTGTATGTTCCGGCAGACGGATTTTTCGTCAGAACATCACTTGCAAGCTGCATCATGTCATTCCACGCATACCCCGCAGCCTCAAAGAAATCCTTTCCACTGAAAAAATCCCCAATATCAGAAAAGAACCCTGTCACGGAATCCCACAATCCCAAATTCATCACCCCCTTTGCGGGAACAGCCTTTCTTTTTACCCGACAATACTGTTTAAGAAATACCCAACAGTTTCAAGATCGCCGGAACTGCCACCATAATCAATCCACCAATTACCTTTTTGATTGCCTGGCTCTGCTGTGTCGTTTCATGGGCAGCATATGCTGTTCCAAAATCCAATAGTCCCCATGCAAGAAATATCACACCAACACCACCAACGCATCCAAGCACCAAGTCCTTGATAACATCAATGCCCTTTGTTACATCACTGACACCTGTATCTGTGGTAGTTCCCTTGTCCTTTGCCAGTGCCACCATCGGAGTACAGGTCAGAACCCTGCAATAAATCCCGGCAGCACATACCGCCAGTTTTCTCTTTATCCCTAAACTTCCGGGAGTAAGAATTTTCAAATCATTTTTCATGCTATCCTCCAATCTCTATGCTACTTTTAACACAAACAATTTATGAAATACATCGCTAACCAATCGGTTCTCAATGGGAAGAACGATGCTTTTTTCGTTCTTCCAGTGTGAAACTTAGATGTTCTTCGGCAAAGCACCCATAGTGCTTTGTCGATTTTAGAACATCTTCTCACACTTTTTTACATCCAATCACTAACAGTCTTGCATTTCTTCCCTCCCCTGTCCGACAGGTGGAAAGCGTAAGAAACTGGTATTTATGGAAAAATGCCTCCACGGTTTCCTCATTCATCTCCTTTTCCAAAACATCCGCTCCCTCACATCGGTAAAGACTGTTATTCAAAATCTCTTTTACCAGATCCCGGTATTCTTCGTCATTATAAATATCCGTAAAACGGTAACAATCCGAATCAATATCCGTTTTCATGACAGAAACGATGGGATAAGTTTCTTCCACGCCATCTACCTTAGTAAAGCAGATATTCTTATGGCTTTTATAAAATTCCCTGTCTCTGTAATTTTGCAGATACCCGAAAAAACGTCTCCCATTGATGTTGTGACCGTAAATGATCAGATTATCGCTCTCCAGACTGCAACGGAAATCTAAAAACGGTGTCCCATAAAAGCTATAGCCTCCCTTTTCATCCCGATGCAGATAATACTCCGGATCATTCTTTGTCTGCATGACAGGATAGGAAAAATCTGTTTTCTTAATTTCAAGCCACCCCACCATATCCTCATACCGTTTCCGAAGTTTCGGGATACCCTCTTTCCTTTTTTCTTCCTGCAATTTCTCATAACGCTGCTTGTCCTGTCTGTCTTTTGTGGTATAGCAACACCACAGAATACCCGTAACTACAACCACAAGCAATAAAAAAAGGAAGAACAGTATCCGCTTCTCAGAAATTCCTGTCCTTCCCTTGTCCGTTTTCCGGTTTAATTGTTCCATATATCAATTACCTGTCACTTTTCTTTTACGGAGTGTCCACACAGCAGCAGCTACTGCCATGATAAATCCCACTGCCAGAGGAATTACAGGCATTTTTCCTCCTGTCTGTGGTACTGGCGGTTTATTTTCCGGAATACGCTCATCTGTTACAGAAACTTTCTGGACTTTTCCAGTGTCCTTAATCGTATAAGTAACAGGTTTTGCCGTCTTATATCCCTTTGGTGCAGATGTTTCCGTAAAAGTATAAGTCTGTCCAACAATGAGTTTTCCGGTAATATCCATCCCATCCTCCGTTGATACGAATTTCATTACCTCTTTGCCGTCTGCATCTGTTACTGTGAACTTTGCCCCGGATAATCCCTGCCCGGTTTTTGCATCCAGCTTAATCAGACGGATTTTTGTCTGCTCATCAACCATGACTGTTTTGTCATCTTCCCTGTCGGAAAATGTACCATCTTCCTGTTTTACCGATACAACAGAATGTACTGTACCATCCTCTGCCACACTCTGTTTCAGCATATAAACAATGGAATCCGCTGTCACATAACCGTCTGCTGGTCGTGTCTCTGTCAGCGTATACTCCATATCATGGAACAGACCGCCTACATGGAGATTCCCATTCTCATCAAATGAAGTTTTCAGATTAACATATCCCTGTGCCGTCTCCGATACCTTGACAGAATCCTTGTCCCCGGAAATCCAGCGGATAATCTCATTTCCCTCCGGATCGGTAATAACCAGTTCACATCCGTCAATTTCTTCAGAACCTGCAGCAGATACCTTGTCCACTTCGTTCGTAGTCTGTTTGTTCTCTTTAATATACTGCAAAGAAATCTCTCTGGTATCCGCATCTTTGTACTCCAAATGAACCGGAACCGGCTCTGCATCCAGATAATAACTGTCCGGTACGGAAATCTCTTTCAGATAATAATCGCCGGAGTTAAGTGCAGAGAGAACCTGATCCGCTACAATCGCACTACTGACTGCGTCCGTTTTCTCTCCCTCCGTATCATCTTCTGAATCATCTTCACTTTCTTCTAATTCTTCTTCGCTTTCTTCTAAATCATCGTTTCTGGCATCATCGCCATCTGTTTTCACTTCCGGATTTTTTGTTGCTGCCGGAGTAGAAGTTGCCGTTACTGCAGTATTGGTTGCAGAATACGACTGATCCATCAGCGGGAGAGCCATATTACATTTTGCTGTTCCGTCCTCCGTTGTAGTGAGGGTAGTCAGTTCCGTTCCTGCATCTACAATCTTCACACCATCCACATTGTAAATGTCATTTGCCGTATATAAACCGAATACTGCCCCTGCAATACCTTCCTTTGAATCCGCATCCTCTTTCAGCAACTCAATCACAGGCTTTGCCAGCATATTCTTGATATTCATTGTGCCGTCTTTATCCGTATCCTCCGTGGAATTGATAACAAATTCATCCTTACCATTTTCCCATGTAAATTCAAGATTCCACTCATTATCTTCCGGGAACACATAGCCATACAAAGTGTTTGTCTCTTTTACCTTGTACTTTCCAAGTGGCAGCGTGATATGCACGGTCCCATCTTCATCCACAGACTGGTTGCAGATACCATTACAGTCAGAAGTAAACTCTGCCTTTTGTCCGGTAGTGATAGTTGCCACTTTCTCCCCGTCATGGAACCATGTATCTCCCTGGTTATCCTGTGTAACAACATCTCCGTCGGCATAGACTGTAAACTCTGCACCTTTCAAAATCCGATCTTCATAAAGAAAAGTACGTTTTTCCGCATCCCAGCCGGATAACATCTCTCCTGTCTTTTTAACCACCAGTTTCCCATATGTTTCCTCATTGGTATAAGTAATGGTCACAATCATATGCGTATTTCCATCCTCATCCTCATAAGATTCATAATTGTCTGCCTTGCTGTTAATCGTAACCTCAATAAATTTCTCTGAGATATGCAGCCCTGTTGCCGACTCTGTTTCATAGATACGATACTTAGCTGACTTCAATGGTTTGACCGTCATAATCTCCCCTGTCGCATCTGTGACAAAGGTATCCACGGTTTCCATTGTATTTCCGTTGCTGTAAGACTGTTTTACCAGTTCCTCGCCCTCATCGGTTACCTTATAAATCTGATAAGCCGTTCCCGGTTTCAAGACCTGTTTTTCCGTGTTGCCGTCTTTCTTAAGAATCCGCAGATAAGCCTTGAACAGGTTGTTATTCCTGGCATAAGTGTATGTTTTTCCATTTTCGTCAATGGTAACATAAAACTCTTTTACCATGACCGCATCCACATCTCCGGAATCTATCTGACGAACCTTGTACTCTCCATAATATAAATCTTTTGTGATACCGTAACCATTCTCATCTGTCTTGATGGTATCCCTCTCATAATCGTCGCATTCATCGTATTCCTTATTTTTCAGCATGATCTGAAATGTGGTATTTGCCTCTGGATGCAGCTGCCCTGTCTCTCCATCGGAATAATATTTTTGAATAGCGACCTTGCCAAGTATAGGCTGGTTTCCAAACTCCATACTTGCCAGATTTTTTGTATACTCTGCCGTCACACCGGACGCATCCACGCTGATGGGAAGGACATCATTTGCAAGTGTATACCCCGTTGGTGCCTTGACCTCCTTCAGATAATAAGTGCTGCCACTCCGCAGATAGTCTGTTTCCAGCTTTCCGTTTTTGACGGTATATACACCCGCTGTCTTTGCTACACCGTCTGTACTGTAAACCGTTGCCTTATTACTACACGAAACATCCGCATATAGCTGAAACTCTGCCCCCTCCAGACTGGCATCGCCATGAGCCTTTTTATCAGAACTGTACTTATCCATCTTAACTACATTGATGGTTGCTTTCTTATACTTGTTTGTCACGCCTGTAAAATATGCCCCGGAATATTCCGATGCAACCTTTTCCTGTAAATCCGGCCACAAACCGTCAGAAGTTTTTTCCCAACTGTTTTCTTTCTTCAAGGTAATCTTCTTGCCGTTAGCATACTCCGGATCTTTAACGATATGCTTGTTATCTCCCGTGCTGTCCTCTGTCAGCGTATAAGTGTTGGAAATGTCGTTTTTCAGCTCTTTCATTTCCTGGTTCATCATTTTCTGTGCAGAAGCTTTGGTCATATCAGAAGCAAAATCTACACCCTCATCCAATTCCATTTCATCGGTCAGATAGGCTTTTGCTTTCTTTTTCTCATTGGCAGACATGGCATTCAAATCCGAATCCTTGAAATAATAATATTCCATTGTCTCCAGCTTATAGGTCATGCGAAAAGCAATCTTTCCGGTGCTCCTTGTAAAGCCTGTCATGCTGAAAGCCGTATCGTTGTCCTCATCGGCATTATTTTCCTCCGTTCCATCCCGGTCAACCATAGCAAAAGAATACAGGTCATCCAGATTATCCGCATCCAATGTAAACTGAATCCCTTCTAATTCCTTGCCATCTTCGTCCTTTTTAAACACCGTAATCCTCTGGCGGTAATAGGTATATTCACTCAGAGATTCTGGATAATAGTCAGTGGGAAGTTCCTCTGCATCCACCGTCAGAAGTTTCTGGTAACTCTTACTGTTTCCTGTTTTCTGCCAGATAGTGGCATCTGCTGTCCAGTTTCCATCCGGCTCAAATATCTGCTTGTATAATTCTGCCGCTGTCTTTTGGGGACTGACATTCGTATGCTCCTTTACCTGTTTGATTACATCTTTCAATTGCGTCTCCGAATTACGCCCTTCCGCAATCGACCAGATCAGTGCCTGACTCATAATAAAAGCCTTATTGGAACGCTTTTTGTCCACCACATACCAGCGAATAATTTTAGCATAATAACCGTTCTTTTCTCCTCCGGTATCCTGATCCCAACTATGTGTTTCTTCCGCTGCGTATGTATTTCCGGTATGGCAGGTATTTCCAAGGTTGATACAAAATGCCCTTTTCCCATTCAAGTGCATCTGCCACCATGTACCGGATTTTGATTTATCCCCAAAAGATACTGTTCCCCTTCTGCCTAACGATGTCAAACTAACCTGTGCCGTTGTCGCTGCACTTGCCACCATCACATTCGATGGAACCAAGCCGAGGAGCATTAAAAATGCAAGCACATATGACATTACCCTCTTATAATTTCTTCTGATTTTCTTCTTAATCTCCATTTTGATTTCCTTTCTATCATATAAATTATTTTAATGAACCTTTCCACAATTCCAGTCCTGTTATCACAGGCGGACTTCTGCTGAGTTCCCGCATACCATCACCCAATCCTTTCTTGACCTGTTATTTCTGTCTGGACATAATGTCCAAACGAAATATTTTTCCATAAAAAAGATCTTTTAGTATTTACACCAAAAGACCTTTTTTGAAATTTATTTATTTTTTGTCCATATACTTCAAAGTTTTTAACTGGATAACGTCACTTCCCCTGCACCGTCCTCTGTGACCGTAACCACCATTTTTTCTGCCTTACTGCATCCGTCCGGTCTGACCTGTTCATAAAACACATAAGTTTTTCCCACTTCCAGGTAGACAGATTTACCGGAACGATCAGAAATAACTACTTTTTTCAGGGAATTTTCTTTATTATCCTGTTCATAATATGCAATCCGGCTACCAGTCTGATAACTGCCGGACAAACTGTCATAACGCTTTATCCGGACTTCCTTGATTTTATAGCTTTTCCAGTTTTCAAGAACGGACTTATCCACATCAAGGAACAACGCAC
This sequence comes from uncultured Jutongia sp., assembly GCA_964409845.1. Taxonomy (GTDB): domain Bacteria; phylum Bacillota; class Clostridia; order Lachnospirales; family Lachnospiraceae; genus Butyribacter. The sequence goes on along the minus strand of CAYPEW010000047.1, from coordinate 11,817 downwards.
ACCACGAATCCCGATAGACTGCAATCGCACCACATATATGCTTTGCACCAGTAAGATTGGCATAATGTCCAGCACTTTTCTTCCATATTTTCATCGCATCCGCAGCACTTACTCCATGCGTCAGATTTTCCGCAAATAACAGTTTCCGGTACTTTGCATAGTCTCCAAAAAATGCCGTCATATCACTTCCCAGATTTTCATGCCCATCCAGTCCGCTGTTCTTCATACGGTACAGACAAAATTCATAAATCTCATCTGACCATTCCAATGCTTTAACGCCCTTTTCTTTCCGGTACTTGTTCTGAATGGCAAAGGCTTTCTTTCCCTTTTCCAAATCAGTCATTATATGTTTCTTCGTTACTTTTATTTTGTACCGGATTATCTTTTTCTGTCCATTTTTCAGGACACACCTTACAGTGACCGTGGCATTCCCCTTTTTCTTCAATGTAAAGGCAATCCTCCTGTCTTTCCGGTTCTTTCTATATTTTACAGACACCACGGATTTTTTACTGCTCTTTACCATGACTTTCTTTGCCTTATCCAGTATGGAAGGACGCCTATACTGCACCCTGTTACCATTCAAGTCCATTGTTACCTGCTTTGTAACCGCCTTTGCCTGTGCAGCAACCGGAACCGATACTGCTATGCCCATCGCCAAAACGGCAACCAATAATCCAACCATGTTTTTTACAACCCTCTGCATACTCATCACACCTTTCCTAACAGGCTTGTTTTCTGTCTCCATCATTTCATTTTACTACACCTAAAAGAGATTTTTCAACCTCTCAAAATCAATTGCTTTTTTGCTCTCTCCAGATTGCTCCATAGACTGATCCGGCACATCCGCTTTCGATTTACACTCCTCCTGTTTTTGTTCTACCAGTTTCCGAAACAACGTCTCCACTAATTCCTCATTGGATTCCCTTACAATCTGACGAATATCCTCTGCGGATATGGAATGACCGCCACTTTCTCCCTGTGCATAATAGGCAAGGATCGCTGACCGTATAAAAGCGTTCCTGTTTTTCTGTTTCTCCAAAATAGAATACACCTTTTCATGTTCCGGATTGTCACGGTAAATGGTAAACGGTATTCGTATTACTTTTTTCGTATCACTCACTTTATCCACCTCCCCTGCCATATCCGTATAAATCATGCTGCACCTGATTGGAATAATCCAAATGCCCCTGTCCTCTTGCATCATATAGGACACTCAGCATATAAGCCTTCTGATAACGTATCTCTGTTGTCTGCTTGTGGTACTGCTCTATGGCATACATGATGTCTATACACTGGAGTTTCAGCAGACGGGAACGCACAACCTCTGACGGCTTGTCCTCCCTGTTTACCCGGATTGTTTTTTTTGTGGTATTAACAGCATCATACAGAATATCCATTGCCATCTCCACATCTGCATCTGATACACCCATCAATATCATATCATTCGCATGGTATAATTCTTTCAAATACTCCATCGGGTACTGTTCCGCCACTTCCTGCTGATAAGGATTTTGATTAGAATCTAAATGACAGGATTTATCTTCAGTATTTATCTGTAAGGTTTTATTATTGTTACCCCCATTTGCGTTGCTACCAAAACCATTGCTACCGTTATCATTACTACCAAAAAGGGAGGAATGGTAATTATCAGTACCATTACTACCATTTTGGGGGTAATGGCTATTTTTTGCCTGCTCCGCTTTCTTCTTTTTCTTTTCAGCACGCTTTATATTATCACTGGTAATTTCCCCATCTTTGTTATGGTATAAAGTATGAGGTCCCTGTTCTGGTTCATCCAGCAATTCATACTCCGTATGCCATCTCCCACCATCCGCCATAATATGTACTTTCAGATAACCAGTATCTTTTAATTCCTGCCATGCACTATCAAAAGCTTTTCTACCCTCTCTTGTCAGTCTCATGAAGTCATCCTTTGTCCATTTCCTATCCGGCATCGTGATATGAGCCTGTATCACTAAATACAATCCTTTTGCCTTTAAGGAAATCGTGTTGTCTCTGGTTATCTCATTCTGAACTACGGTAAAACCTTTTTTACTTCGGAAGAAACCCTCTGCCATTATCTCACCTGCCCCCGGTTGACTGTTCTCCATCAGACACAGGGGAAAACTCCCCCGCATCCTCTGCCTGCTCTTTGTCTGCGGATTTTTTCTTTTCGCCAAATTCCACATCTTCCGTAATCACATCGAAACCGTAAATCTTTTCTCCACGCTTGTTCGTATAATTATTATTCTGCACCCTGCCTACCACCAGCACTCTGGAACCCTGATGGAAATACCGTTCCACAAACTCTGCCTGTCTGCCAAAGGAAGTGCAATGGAAAAAATCTGTATCATTCTCTCCTTTTTGTTTGCGGTTGACCGCCAGATCAAACTTTGTGGTAACCATCTCTGTACCATCCTCTTTACTTTTCCTTGTCGTTTTAGGGTTTCTTGTCATGTTGCCAAGTAATATAATTTTATTCATCCTTGCACCTGCTTTCTTCGCTGTTCATTCCTGATCCACGCTTCTTCCATTCCTCCAACAATTGGAATATTACTTCCGTCATTTCCTGTTCGGAATACTCCGGGGCAAAATAGGATTCCAGTCTGTCCCTGCTGATTGCCAGTTTCTTTGAGCCACTCCCCTTCCCGGCAGATTGCAGATAATGTGTCAATGTTTCCTCCGTCAGCTTACCATCCATGCCAAGCTGCTTAACCGTAGCAGCCTGTGTCGTAGACAATTTGACTTTCAATTTCAATAAAACCTTGTGTACGATTGCTTGATCTTCCTCATTCAATGCGGAAATGCTTACTCCCTGCACCAGCCCCAGTTGCTTATTATCCAACATCTGCAGTAATTCAGAATTTAATCTTGCCAGCCAGATATAACGCTGCACCGCCTTGTAATTCTCTCCGTTTTCCTCTCCAATGCTTTTGAGACTGTTTCCCGGCAGTCCCTGATTTTTCATCGCCTCATACTTCATCTTATAAGCTTTTGCCTTTTCACTGGGCAGAATATTTTCTCTCTGAATGTTAGAATCAACCATGATAACACAAGCCTCATCATCATTCATTTCCCGCACAAACATCGGCATGGATTTCAGACCAACAATCTCACAGATATGCCGTCTTGTATGTCCCGCAATAATTTCATAGCCACCCTCCGGACGGGTTCTGGCAATTCCCGGTACCAACACACCATGCTGTCTGACACTTTCAATCATTTCTGATAGTTCCTCATCCGGACGAATCTTAAATGGGTGGTTCTTAAATTCATGCAGTTCCGATAATGGAATCTCCTTGATTTCCGAATCCCCTTCACGCATCGTATCTGTAGTAGCTGCACCAAATAATTCATCAAACCTGTTCAGCTTAATATTTCCCGTAACATCTTTTCTACTCATTTCCACCGCCCCCTTTGCTGTCACAGTGGGCAGATGCCATGACCTCTCCCGTCAAATCCTCATAAGCCTGCGTAACCTTATGTTCCGGATAAAGGTTATAGATACTCACTCCCGCAGCAGAAGTCTCCGCCGCTCTTACAGAAAATGGTATCATGGTATCAAATATACGCAGTGACTCTCCATAATTCTCTTTGATAAGGCGGGTAATTTCTCTTGCATAGACCGTCCGTGAATCCACCATAGAAATCAATATCCCCTCAAAACGAATACTTGGATTGATATGTTTTCGCACCCTGCTGATTGTCATAATCAACTGTTCCAGTCCTCTTACAGGAAGGTAGGCAGCCTGTACCGGAATCAGTACACTATCTGATGCTGCAAAGGCATTGATCGTCAGCATCCCCAGACTTGGCATACAGTCAATCAGAATGTAATCGTAATATTCCCGCATCTGGTCTATATACCGTTTCATGATTGTTTCCCGGCTCATAGCATTGATAATAGATATCTCCATGCCGGATAACTCAATGTTACAGGGAAGTAAATCAATCCCTTCTGCATGGTGCAGTATGCCCTCTGTCTGTCCCACTTCCCTGTCCTCCATAATCTTTTCCATTATGGAAGATAAAGTCACTTCCAATTGGTCTGTCTGATGAAAACCGAGACTTTCTGTCAGGGAAGATTGCGGATCAGCATCAATAACCAGAACCTTTTTTCCCTTTCTTGCCAGTCCAATTCCAAGATTTACTGTTGTGGTAGTCTTGGAAACACCACCTTTTTGGTTTGCTATTGCTATCACTTTGCTCATAATTCTGAACCTCCGTATTCTTTATTTTTTATGGAATAGACATCTCCACAAGCTTTCCGTTAATACTGTGATAATGGTATTTGCCATCCCAAAAATCGGAATATATCTCTTCTTCGTAGACAAAATCATCGGTTTCTTCATCAAATCGGCATCGGTTTATATGTATCCATGCACCACAAGCTAATGATGATACCTTGTAACTGTCACATACTAGCCACTCTGACCCCCGATAAAAGGTATATTTGCAATCCTTACATAATGGAAGATCCTCTTTAACCAATGATTTTGCTATTGCATACAGCTTCCTCTTTTTCAAGTATCTGACCATCCGAATCACCTGCCTTTCTATGTTTTTACACCGCTTGCCACTCCTTTCCCATTCTGTTTTTTCTTTTCCCTGCGTCTCACATTGACATACAGCCTGCGAAATCTGGAATCTCCATCACATGGTTTGAAAGTTGAAATATTCTCAACCTCATATCTGGAATCCCTCTCCATACCTTTCAGGAACCACCGAATATCTTTTTTCGTTCCCTGCAACCTGATTTTTAACACTGGCATCACCCCCTTACAAAAAATTTCCCATAACACAGAAAAGGACACTCTCTAGTTTTCACTTAGAAAGTGTCCTTAATTTGCAAAATTTTTAATTGAATATTTCTTTACCTCATGCACGGAACAGAATATTCCGGCACATTCCTATGGAATTTTGTGGTAAATTTGTGGTAAATTGATTGCCTAACTCCTCACAAACGCCCTGTTTTTAAGGGTTTGTCAACTCAAAGTCTTTAGTGTCGGGAACAACAACACATCCCTTATCGCCGGACTATTCGTCATCATCATCACCATCCGGTCAATTCCAAATCCAATTCCCCCAGTCGGCGGCATACCAATACTCAGTGCATTCAGGAAATCCTCATCGGTATGATTTGCCTCATCATCGCCAGCTTCAAAAGCCTTTTCTTGGGCTTCAAAGCGCTCTCTTTGGTCAATCGGATCATTTAACTCAGAATACGCATTTGCCATCTCCCAGCCGTTCATGAAGAATTCAAAACGCTCAACATAATCTGGATTGTCTGGTTTTTTCTTGGTAAGTGGTGAAATCTCCAGCGGATGATCCATGACAAAAGTCGGCTGGATCAAATGATCCTCCACATACTCCTCAAAGAACAGATTCAAGATATCACCCTTAGTATGTCTGTCCTCAAACTCAATATGATGTTCCTTTGCCAAAGCCTTCGCTGCTTCGGTATCTGCTACTTCATTAAAATCCACATTTGCATATTTCTTCACGGCATCCACCATGGTAATGCGCTCAAATGGCTTGGAGAGATCCATCTCATGCTCACCATAGGTCAGAATCTCAGAGCCGGTTACTTCTTTTGCCACATAGCGATATAAATTCTCGGTCAGATCCATCATACCATGATAGTCAGTGTATGCCTGATACAACTCCATCAGAGTGAATTCCGGATTGTGTCTGGTATCCAGTCCCTCGTTACGGAATACACGACCGATCTCGTATACTCGCTCCATACCTCCTACGATCAGTCGTTTGAGGTATAACTCCAGGGAAATTCGCAATTTCAAGTCTTCATTTAAGGCATTAAAATGCGTCTCAAAAGGTCTGGCAGCGGCACCACCTGCATTGGATACCAGCATCGGAGTCTCCACTTCCATGAATCCCTGTCCATCCAGATAACGACGAATACTACTTAATACCTTGGATCTCTTGATGAAAGTGTCTTTGACATCCTCATTCATAATCAGATCCACATATCTCTGACGATAACGAGTATCGGTGTCAGTCAGTCCATGATATTTTTCCGGCAAGATCTGCAAGCTCTTGGACAGCAGAGTAACCTCTGTTGCGTGGATGGAGATCTCACCTGTTTTGGTGGTAAAAACTTTCCCTCGGATACCTAAAATATCACCCACATCATATTTCTTGAAATCCTTATAGGAATCTTCTCCAATATCGTCTCTGGCAACATACGCCTGGATCTTTCCTTTCAGATCCTGCACATTGCAAAAGGATGCCTTTCCCATTACACGCTTAAACATCATACGTCCAGCTACAGATACCTCTGTTCCCTCTAAGTCGTCATATTGATCTCTGATTTCCTGGGAATGATGTGTTACATCATATTTTGTAATCACGAAGGGATCCTTGCCCTCTTCCTGTAAATTGCTTAATTTATCTCTTCTGACCTGCAGCAATGCATTGATATCCTGAGATGCCTGCTGCTTCTTCTGCTGTTCTGCCACGATAATGTCTCCCTTCTACTTGATCTCCAGAATTTTGTACTGAACCATCTCTCCGTTCGGTGTCTCAATCTCAATGGTATCGCCTGCTTTGGATCCAATTAGGGCAATCCCCACTGGTGATTCATTGGAAATCTTATTTCCCAAAACATCAGCCTCGGTAGAACCTACAATTTTATATTCCATTTCCTCATCGAATTCCAGATCCTTAATACGAACGGTAGAACCAATATTAATTGCATTTGCATCCACATCCTCATTCGTAACAATTTCTGCATTCTTAAGGATTTTTTCGATTTCCTCAATACGGATCTCGATATCTCTCTGCTCATCCTTGGCTGCATCATACTCTGCATTCTCGGATAAGTCACCCTGTTCTCTGGCTTCCTTGATCTTCGCTGCCACTTCCTTACGTTTCACTACCTTCAGATCCTGTAACTCATCCTCTAACTTTGCCAAACCTTCCTCGGTCAAGATATTTTTCTTTTCTGCCATTTTGTTTGTCCTCCATTATTTCTATCACCCAGTGGGCACTCCTTGCCCTGCTGCCTGCCAAAACGTTTCCAAACTTCCAGTCATGCCGGCGGCAACAGTGAAGCAAATCTTAACTGTTGCACAAACAATCCATGAATACGAGGAAACCGCCTGTCATGGCATCGTAGATACCTGTGAATGCACCCACGAAATCACTTTATTATAGCATATAACCCACAACATGCAAACAAAAATTTGATTTTGCCCATTTTCTTTTTTGACTTTCCCTGGTGGCGACAGACAGTTCCCTTTTACCAAGAACCATCGACTCCACCACTGTGCTCCCCTGGTTCACTTTCCCACTACGACAACAGACCGTTCCCTTTTACCAAGAACCACCGCCTCCACCGCCGTGACCGCCTCCACTGTGACCGCCACCGCCGTGACCACCTCCGCCTGGAGAAGAGTTCATTGCCGTATTGGCAGCTTTCATCGTCTGGTTCATGGATTTCTGGAAAGTACCCATATGGAAGTGGGAATGATGGCTGCTGTGATACCATTCCGGTGGTTCCATGGCAATGGATTCAAACTTCTTCATCCACTTATCCGATACTCCCAGTACATAGGTATAAGGCAAGATCGAATAAAAATATTGTGGATCTTCCTCCACCAGTGCTTCCAATCGATCCTTTTCCGCAGTCAGCAAAAACTCCCGAAATCCCCGGAGATAGCCCAGAATCCGAGTTCCATACTCGGTACGCTTCGGCATATAATGCCGGAAAAACAGGATAACCAAACAGCCCACCAGACCATAGACACAGGCGAAACGATATATCGGATCTACATAGACTAGTCCTTGAACCAGAACGATGGTTCCCGATATTCCCACAAATCCAAGAGACCAAAGCAGAATAAATGCTTTCTGAAATATCTGCCCCGGTTTCATCAATACCTCCATGAGTACAACCAAAACAAATCCCACGATTCCAGAAGTCATCAGGGCAGTATACACGCTTCCATTAATATCCAGAATCGGCTGATACAGAGATATCATCACAGCAGCAATCGCCATTAATACCAATATTGTATCCTTATTGGTGGAATTCTCATAGAATAATACATGGCTGTTTTTCTTGGAATTCATGGTAGTAGTAATTTTATTAACTGTTTTATAAAATTTATTTTTCAAATCAGATTTCGTTACAAAATCCCCTTTGGCAAACAAATCATTGAAAAAAATCCGTTCTACCTTATTGTTTCCATCATACTCTTTTATTTTCTGCAAAACAAAATCTCCCTTGGAAGAATCCGAAATGCTCAAATACCCTTTATTTGCCAGATAAACAATCAGAGATACCACATCTTCCCCATCAACCTCACCTTTATATGCCAATGCGGTCTCCAGACTGTTCAACGCAGCAGGTGGATGGAATTCAATGGTCTCCACCACAGGATCATCTTTACCATAATAGTGCCACAACACAAAAGCCAGAACCATAGCAAGCGTTACCATCACAATGGACGTTACCGCCCCCAGCGGAAACTCCGGATGATAGGTAAAATATCCATCCGGAAGCTCCATACGCACAGTAAGTCCCTGTCCCGGCTGCAAAACAATAGATGGATCCAGATTACCCGCCACCATATTATCATTGATCTGATATTTTAATCCATCATACAAAGTATCTCCCTGATATCCATAAGACAGACCAAATTTTTCCTGATCAATGTTTGTCGGCATAATCACAGCAAAAGTCACGTTCGATATGGTGGTATCCCATCCAGTACCAATTATATTTAAATAAAACTCATCTTTACCCTTTAGTGGATCTTTCCCTACGGATAAATCATAAGAAATCGAATAAGACTTAGGACCAAACTGCGTCTGATTTTCGTTACCAATCTGCAATCGGTAATTTCCACCAGAGCGGCTGGTCTTATAGGGTTCGTTGCAGGAGACATTGCTAACCTTGGCACGGACCCTATTACTACTGCCATCCTCCCGGCTGACCGTATAAGATATCGGAATATCACGGTAAATTCCATGGCGAAAGTCTGTAAAATTAACACCAATATCTTCCTGAATATGGTAAACATTATCCTGGGACACCTGTACTGTTACTGTATAACTCGTAATATAAAATGCCTCGTCTGCTGCAGCCTGTCTGGCATTCCCAAACAAGAGCAGTAACAGTAAAACACCCCATAATAATCTGTAATGTATTCTTTTCATTAAAATTTCACCTGCACATTCTGCCGCTCTGCAGCACTCTCCACCTCAAACATCCGCTTTGTCTCAAAGTGAAATAAACCTGCAATCAAGCTACCAGGAAACATCTGCACTGTAAAATTATACTGTTTCACCGCTCCATTATAATATCTTCGGGAGCTGGAGATATCGTCCTCAATCTGACTCAACTGTTTGCTTAGATCCAAAAAATTCTGATTTGCCTTTAATTCTGGATAACTCTCTGCCAGTGCCATAATCTGCGGAAGCATCCGGGACATTGCCACACCAGACTGAATCTTTTCCTCATCCGACATATTGCTATAATTCTGACTACGTAAACCCACAATTTCCGCCAGGGTACCCTCCTCATGCTTCGCATATCCCTTAACTGTTTCCACCAGATTGGGAATCAGATCAAATCTTTTTTTCAAATATACATCCATAGTGGCAAAAGCTTCATCTATCAAAATCTTGCCACGCACTAATTTGTTATAGGTACCTACTACAAACGCCAATAGTAATACAATTACAACGATTCCTACAATAACTCCATATTTCATATTCCTTCTCCTTTCACTGCCCCTGCCATTTCTAAACTTTTTCTGCTTGGACGCAAATGAACTATTATATGTTTTCTGCTTACCTGCTAGCATACTAGTACTGCTTTCCATCCGCTAACTCTTGACTTATGACCTTATTTCTTCTCTGTCTCTGCAAACTCCCAGCCATTTCTGCTGCCTGTTGCAATCGCACCATCCCTTCGGGAAGTCCTAAATGGCGCCACTGGCATCTGATTTGCGCCAAAGAGAGTTACCTCCCTGTAATTCGTCCAACAATATCTGGCATATACCGGTCTGACAACCTTCTGGGAAAATATCGTAATTTCATTTCCCTGAATGGATGCCTCTGCCGGATAATACTGCCGATCCGCTCCTGCTATTTCAAATCCAGTAATCTGATCTGCCGTACACTGAATTCCCTGCTCGGCATAGTCAAAGCTCAAAACCATCTTCTCTCCAATGATCCGGTAGCTGCGATAAATCGGTCCATAAACCTCTGTATCCTGCTTTCGTCCATATACCTGGCACAACGCCTGATCCGCCAACCTCGTCCCGACAATGTCCTTTTTAACCGGATGAATATTGGCATACTCCCCTTGATCTAATGCCACTGCAATTCCAGTATTTTTGATGGTCTGGAACACCCGCATCTGTGCTTCCCTGACAAATGGCCAATTCTGATAATCCGGCTCTCCCCCATTCTGAAACATTGGAAGCTGTACCAGCAAAAATGGCAAGGTGTCATCCTGCCAGTCCCGTCTCCACTGACGGATCAGCCCAGACAACAATTCATAATAGGTATAAGGGCGATGATCGTCCTCCTCCCCCTGATAGTACAAAAATCCTGCCAAGGTATAAGGTAAAATCCGCTCTATCATGGTTTCATACAGTCCACACGGACGAAATTCTGAACGTGGTCCCATTGGTCCCGGATACTGGCATTCTCCAAACAGTTCCAGTGCCTCATCCCAAGTAGGATTTTCCGCTGTTTCATAATAATGACTCACATTTTTTTCAAACTCTGCATGGTAAACCAAATAGGCTTCCCTTTCTCTGATATGTTCCTCTGGATCCTGTTCTGCTACAATCTGGTCATAGTCTTCGATGTATTTGGAAATCGCCTTATCATTTTCCAGAGTCTCCCTGCCAACCCAGCAGGATGCGGAAGTACCGCCCCAATTACAGCCAATAATGCCCACTGTCACATCCAGTTCTGCTGCCAGTTTCTCCGCAAAATAATATGCCACCGCAGACCATCTGCCTGCTGTCTCTGGAGAACACAGTTCCCAGTGGCTCTCTGCCTCTGCTTCATAAAGGGGATCTCCTACCCAAGGAACCTTCGGCGTATAATAATACCGCAGTCTGTCATTATGGATATTTTTGACTACCTCTGCCCCATCTTTACTATTCTGCAGTTCCAGCTCCATATTAGACTGACCGCCTGCCAGCCAAACCTCTCCCAGCATAATATTCCGATAAATGATCTCATCACATGCCGCCCCGTCTGTTCTGTCATCACATGCCCGGATCTGCAGTTCATAGGGTCCTCCTGCATCCATTGGTGCCAGAAATGCCTGAAAAGTCCCGTTCTCCACTATGGCATCTACGGTCTGCCCTGCAAAAGACAATGACACCGACGCCCGATCCGTCTTCCCCCAGATTGCTATATTCTTCCCTCGTTGCAACACCATATCATCGCTAAAAATAGCCGGTAATTGTAACATACCTTCCTCCCTTTCTATCTGCCACAAAATATAAACAATATTTCCCTGTCTCATTACTAGTTTTCATTATACTTGATGGAAAATCAATGCGCAACATATAATACATTACATAAAAGCTACCCCTGGTTACTATTCACGGTCAATTTTGTCATGGATAATTTTCTGTTATCCGTTGGCTATTCGTTTCGTTCTGCTGTTTCGTAGGAAAATGTATCGTTATGTCCGAATAGACAAAATTTGCCCTGCCTAGCAAGTTTACGGCTTTCGGAGAAACCATCTGCCTTGCGTGCCGTATTGTTGATTGGCGTGCTCTCACGCTGACTTCTCGCATGCTACGTTTGTATGTTTCTTTT
>CAYPEW010000046.1:0-27532 GCA_964409845.1 uncultured Jutongia sp. | reverse complement strand
GTTTTTTTGACACGAAAGCCCGAGGCGGTTCGCCTCGGGCTTTGTCTACACTCTGCGGCAACCGAATAATTTCCGGTTGCCGTTTTTTAGCAAGTAGTTGTATCATTACATTAGCCTGTAAATAAAAGAACAAAATGAATGATATTATTTGCGGGTATATTCTGTGTTATTTACCGTAATGGATGCAATTTCACCAGTATCCACCAGTCGGTTAAAGGTATAGGTAAGATGACAGGATTCATCACTACAGCTACAGGTGGTATTGTCAATCGGTACATCACAGGCATGCTTCTCTGTTTCTCTATCTACTACAATATACTGTTTCCCTTTGGTATCTGTTATGGCTACATAATAGATACTGCCCGGGTCTTGGGATGCATCATATAGTTCGTCTGGATCTAAATTATCTAGATCCAGATAGGATTCTTTTAATGACAATCCCAGTCCGGTGACCGTATCAATTTTGATTGATAATGGGGATATACTGACAATACCGCCGCCAGCGTTGACAAAATCTGTCGTTTCTACTTGTTTTTTTAGAGGAATGGATACCGTTTTTTCTTTGGTAACTTTCAGAGCATCATTTCCATATTCTTCATATAATTCTTTTCGGGTACAAGGATATTTGATCAGATCTAATTCCAGTTCTTTTGGAGGGGTATTGCTGCTAAATGGAGTGTATGTCATATAATCATAGCAATAAAGCTTGTCATCCGTAGAACGTTCCAGATCAACATAGATACTATCGCTAAAATCAGTAAAAGTAAAATAAAATGTTGAGTCATCAGTAAAAGCAGCACCTTTATCTAAGTTTGTCTCCTGGTTGTATTCCAGGGCATTAACGCCACCTTCTCTCTCTAATGTAAATTCTACTACTGCAGACTGACCGTCAGACACGGTAGACAGAATTGTTAATTTGGTGTCTCCCAGTTGTTCTTCTATTCTTTTTTTGGATATATTTTTTCCGATCAGTTCTTTTGCTTTGTCGGGACTAATATCTACATATTCTGTTTTGGAATAGTTGTATGCAACGGATTCCCCCTCCTCTTCAAAATAAATGTCATGAGCTTCTATATTTTTCTTTCCGGCATTACCCCAGATCCGGTTGAAAAAGTCGCCGTCGTTATCAGCATTTACTGCCACAGGTACTGTTATGATCAACAGAGAGGCAGCTATTGCAATTTTCGCATAGTTTCTTCTGTTTCCATAGACTGTCTTTCGATATTCCCTCCACATTCTTCGTTTTTGTCTCTGATATTCCTTGGAAAATCTATGCTTTCCATCCAGTGCATCAAATTCTTCAATGGAAATATCAAGCATTTTGTCATCTGTATTGTTAACTTCCTGTTTCATACAAATCACTTCCTTTCACCAGTGTTTTTAGCATTTTTTTGGCCCGTTCAAATCGTTTTCTCACATTTGCCTCGGTAATGTCCAGTTTCTGTGCAGTTTCTCTTACCGATAAATTTTTAACGATCAGACACTGGACAACAGTCTGATACCTGGGCGGCAAATGGGCAATAAATTCATTTAGTTCAGTGTCATTTATGGGATGATCCGTTTCGTTTCTGTTCTTTGGCTCTACTGTTTTATCTGACAGATACATTATTTCCTGTTCTCTTTGTTTCTTGTGATAGATATCAATAGCAGAGTGTTTGATCACGGTAATCATATATCGCTTGGAATCATCGGATTTGGCATTCTCAAAATAAATGTTATGTCTCATTAGTTTCAGAAACGCATCCTGTACAGCATCTTCTGCCAGCTGTGGATCCCGTAAGATGCCATATGCAATTTGATACATCTTTTGCTCATATAAATGATAGCAGGCTTCAATGAACTTTAATGATGCTTTTTTCTGATGCATGCAGTCCCCTCCTCTCGTTCCGTATTGATTCTCACAACCGTACGCATTGTGATTACATTATATATAACCAGCCGGGAAATGAAAATGTGACAAAATATAACAAAATTTGGATACAAAAAAGATTATTCTCTAAATAAATCCCTGCTCTTGCGGATATCCCGCAGTTGTGCTATGATAAGAAAGAATGACTAATTATGCCCTGCTGGATCTATGCAATGAGGTAATCAGGTGCAAAATACAGTATATAGCCAGTGTTAGATTGTATGTGCAGCGAGCAGCACATACATTGGTACATTAGCTGCTCGCACAGGAGGCTTGCAGTATGGGGACGAACATGGACGAAGACACAGAGATTTACGGTGGATTTGCAGAAAGTTATGATTTGTTCATGGATAACATTCCTTATGACGAATGGCATACTTATCTTTACAGTTTGTTACAGGACTATGGTGTGACAGATGGAATCCTTGTGGATCTGGCATGCGGTACCGGAAGCATGACGTATCGGCTGGCGGCAGATGGCTATGATATGATTGGCATTGACCAGTCCTGTGAGATGCTAGATATTGCCAGAGAGAAATGTCCGGAAAGTGTGTTATTATTACAGCAGGATATGAGAGAGCTGGATTTGTATGGTTCTGCGTCTGCTTTTGTCTGTGTCTGTGATGGCATGAATTATTTACTTTCCGAAGCAGATCTGCGGCAGGTATTTCATCAGATATCCCTGTTTTTGGATCCTGGGGGAATCTTTGTCTTTGATATGAAGACGGCCTATTTTTATCAGAATCTCTTGGGAAGCCGGACGATTACCGATCACCGGGAAGATATGACGCTGATCTGGGAAAATGAATATCACGAGGAATCTGCCATTAATGAATATCTGGTAACGATTTACCAGTTAGCAGATCGGAAGCGGGATTTGTTTGAACGGATCGAGGAGTATCACAGACAACGTGCTTATTCCACCCAGCAGGTACAGGTGGCATTGCAGGAGGAAGGTTTGCAGCTTGAGGCAGTATATGATGCTTTTACCAGGAATGTACCTGGGGTTGAGAGTGAGCGAGTCTATTATATAGCGAAACTAAGTCAACGCTCCTAACTGTTTTAGTCAGTATGTAAATGTAGTTTGACAACGTTGGAAGTGTAAGAAGATATTGGAAATAGAGTTAATATGGGGGCTTATCATGAGTGAAGATTATATCGTCAGAGGCATGGCGGCAGATCAGCAGTTGCGTGTCTTTGCCATAACTGGAAAACACCTGGTGGAGCGTGCCAGACAGATCCATCAGACTAGCCCGGTAGCAACAGCAGCATTGGGCAGATTGTTGCTGGCAGGCAGTATGATGGGGTGTATGATGAAGGGGGAACAGGATATCCTGACCTTGCAGATTCAGTGCGGTGGTCCTATTGGTGGATTGACCGTGACGGCGGATCATCAGGGGCGGGTCAAAGGATATGTCAGGGAACCACAGGTGGATCTTCCCTTGAATCCAAAGGGGAAACTGGATGTATCTGGTGCCCTGGGACCAGGTTTTCTGAATGTGATCCGGGATATTGGAATGAGAGAACCCTATAATGGACAGACACATCTGGTGTCAGGAGAAATTGCAGAAGATTTGACATATTATTATGCTACATCAGAGCAGATACCTTCTTCGGTGGGCTTGGGTGTCCTGATAGACCGGGAGGCACAGGTCAGACAGGCAGGCGGCTTCATTATTCAGGTGATGCCGTTTGCGGAGGAGACCGTGATTGACCAGTTAGAAGCCTCTCTGCAGCAGACGGATTCCATTACTGATTTAATGGAAAAGGGCATGCTGCCAGAAGATGTGTTACAGCATTTGCTGGGGAGTCTGGATCTGGAGGTTACTGATCGGCTTGATACAGCACAGTATTATTGCAATTGTTCTAAAGAGCGAGTGTTTAAGGCAATTGCCAGTATTGGGCGTAAGGATATCGAGGAAATGGTTGCAGATAGGGAGCCGATTGAAGTAAACTGCCAGTTTTGTGGTTCTCATTATCGATTCGATACAGAAGATTTAGTACAATTATTACAATAGATATGATAGAGAAAGGGTGTTGTATATGCCGAAGACAACAGAACAGCAATTACATAGTGAGCAGCAGAAAGAAGTCCGGGTTCAACCTGTTATGATCCGAGTTGGTCTGCGTCTGGCTCGCTGGATCTTTCAACATAAAAAGAAATGTATCGCTTGTATGGCAGGGACTTTTCTCTTGTCCATTCTTTTTGCTGCGATGATGGTTCAGGGAGAGGTTTCCAGTGCCACTGCAGTGGGTGAAGTACAGATTACCAGCGGATATTTGAATGTTAGAAAAGGTCCTGGCATGAAGTATAAGTATCTCAAGGCAGGTGGCAGTAATGTGACTTTGCAGGATGGAAAACAGGTAACTATATTGGCGAAAAATGGAAAATGGTACCATGTGAGATTTAAATTGGCTGGAAAATCTCTGATTGGCTATCTTCATTCTGCCTATGTGAATGTATTGACGGGAAGTGTCAGAACCTATATTCCGGCAAAGATATCCAAGGCTTCAGTTTCTCTGTATAAAGAAGCGGATGCGGGAAGCACCGTTGTCAAATTAAATGGTGTTACTATGAAATTGGCGAAGAAAGCAAATGTCAAAATCCTTGCAGAAAAGATTGTTGATAACCAGAAATGGTATCGTATTTCTACACAGAATGGCTCCAGGAAGGTAAAGGGATACATTCAGGCAAAGTATGTGAAAGTATCTTATAAAAAGGGTATGCCAGGTAAGGTATATACAGAAAATTCTGCCCAGACCCTGTTGAAAAAAGCAGGTGGCAAGAGTGCGGTAAAGATATCAGGCAAGGATGTCAGCTTGAATAATAATCAAGTTACGGTATTAAGCGAGAAAAAGGCAGGAGGATTAAAGTATTATAAAGTATCCGTGCGGGTAAGAAAAAAGGTTGTCAAAGGCTTTTTGCCGGAATATGCTGTTAAGTTCCAGATTGTAGAACGGGAGGAGACCGGGGTAATTCCGCCGAAGTATCAGACATCTTCCTCTCAGACTACCAAGGATACTCAGACCAAAAAGACGACCAAAAAGAAAACGACTAAGAAGACTGGAAATGCAGCGTTAACGGAGGCACAGTTTAAGAGCAAGATGAAAAAAGCTGGTTTCCCGGCAGATTATGTTACTGCATTGGTTAAGCTGCATAAGACATACCCAAGCTGGGATTTTATACCATACAAGACGGGTATTAATTGGAGTGACGCTGTAAATGCAGAGAGCAAGGTGGGATTGAACCTGCTTAGCAATAATAAATCTCCGGATTGGAAGTCAACAGCAGCAGGGGCATATGATTGGACGAAGGATGCCTATACCGTATATGATGGAACAACTTGGGTAACAGCATCCAGAAAAGCAGTAGAATATTATATGGATCCTCGTAATTTCCTGGATAGCCAGGGAATCTTCCAGTTTGAATTACTGGAATACCAGAGTGATGTTCAAACCCAGGACGGTGTGGAAAATATTTTGAAAAATACACCGATGTATAATACAAAATTTAGTTATATCAAATCCGATGGAAAAACCGGTACCATGAAGTATTCCAAGGCATTTATCAAAGCAGCGGAATCTTCTAAAGTCAGCCCATATCATCTGGCATCCCGGGTGAAACAGGAGGTGGTTATCAGTCCTGTGATGATGAGCAGTTCGGTTTCCGGTAATGTGGCAGGATATCCTGGAATTTACAATTTCTATAATATTGGAGCTAATAACAGTGCCGGCGGCGGTGCAGTTGCCAAGGGATTGAGCTGGGCAAGTTCCGGAACGGACTATCAGAGACCATGGACTGATCCGTATAAGTCCATTGTAGGTGGTGGACAATATATTGGAAAACAGTATATTAATGCAGGACAGAATACATTATATTTACAGAAATTTAATGTGACAGGAACTTCCAGATACGATCACCAGTATATGGCTAACGTGGAAGCACCAAATAGCGAGTCAAGCAAGACCTTATCGGCTTATGGGAATACTATATCAGATACACCGATTGTATTCTCCATACCGGTATATAACAATATGCCTGCATCCAGCTGTCCGATGCCTTCTGGTGGCGCTAATCCAAATAACTACCTGCAATCTTTAAATGTGGCAGGTTATACACTGGATCAGCCGTTTGTGTTGGGAGATGATGGGTCTAAAACCTATACGCTTTCCGTATCTGCTTCTGTATCAAACATTCAGGTCAATGCGTCTCCAGTATCGTCTTCTGCTACTGTATCAGGAGCAGGTGGTTATAACCTGTCTTCCGGTCAGAATACCATTACTGTTACGGTCAAGGCTGCTAATGGAAGTACCAGAAATTATCAGATTGTTGTGACACGTGGTGCTGGAACTGGCAAGAAAAAAGCAGCAAAGCCTGTTTCGTCTAATAAGGATGAAAAGAAGCAAGAGACAGAAAAAAGTGAAAGTACAGCCTCAAAAGCACCAGCAGCAGTTACTTCTTCACCGGAACCACAGCAGGCATCGGCTGCACCTGTGTCAATGCCGAGCGAGGAACCATCTGTTGATTCAACAGAAGATGAATAAAATCCTGCAGGTGTAGTCAGGCAGCAGAAATGAGGATAAATATGGGATTAGAGCATAGCAGTGCAGTTCGGGAAATGAGCCGGAGAATGCTGGGAATCGTATTGGAGATGGCAGTTATTTTGACCATAGGCTTTATGACAAATGGAACACGGGCATCGGCTGACGGTGCTGCTGTCTCAATCCAGACCAGGAATACTACAGTAACCGAAGGGGATACTGTTTATGTGTTGATTACCGTCAAATCTTCTCAGGGGCTATCGGGTTTTGAGGGGCATTTTCCCTATGATAACAGGGTGTTGCAATTTCAGACCGGTGGAAGCGTGGTATATGGTAATGATAATGAATTTCGGATTGAAGATGTGGAACGAGACAGTACCGTAAAGCAAATCAAATATTCCATCAAATTTCAGGCAAGGCGTGAGGGCAGTACCACCATTACCCTTCAAAAACCCTATAATGTTTTTGGAGAAAGTACATCAGAAAAGTTGTCGGTATCCTATAATGCTTTAACCATTGTGGTCAAGAAAAAGGACAGCTCAGATACTGCTACTCCGGCGCCTGCTCCACAGGGAACCCAGGAAGGACAGCCGGTAGTATCACCGTCTGCCCAGCCGTCGCCTTCACCAACTCCTGCCAAAAAAAAGAAGAAAAAGAAGAAAGCAAAGGCAACTGCAGTACCAGAGGAAACACCGGTAGTAGCGGAAAAGAACCAAGACGTATCCCAGGATGGGGTGCGGGCGATTCTGTCTAAGGACAAAGTGATTGTATCGGGAACTTCTTCTATTCAAATTATGGAGCCGGAAGCGGATCAGATTCCCCAGGGCTTTGGCAAGACAGAATTGGATTTAGATGGCCAGACGGTCACAGCATATGCCCTGGAAAGCAATACGGAGCATACTTATGTGCTTCTGTATGGAAAAGCTGGTGATCAGGAGCAGTTTTATTTATATGACAAGGAACAAAATGTTTTGATGCCCTATGATCAGGTGCGTGCCTGGTATCGCAGTAACATGGATGGAATTGTGTCAGAAAAGGTATCCCAGGCAGAATTAAAGGCAAAGCGTTTGCAGTATGTGGTGGGAATCTTATTGGCATTTAGCGGACTGATGCTGTTGGCGGTAATTTCCATTTATATGAAATACCGAGGATTAGATCCAGACGACCTAGAGATAGGAATGAATTCTGAAATAGAAGATAATGAGGAGGCATAATTATGCGGAAACGTTATACCAAAAGTGCGGAGAAAGTGTTGGAAAATGCAGGAAAGGAAGCACTTGGTAAAGGACATAATGATATTGGAACAGAGCATTTGCTATTAGCACTGGCGAAAACCAAAGGAGTGGCATACGAGGTATTAAAGGCAAATGGAGTTTCTGCAGAAAAGCTGGAGAAACTGATGGAAGAACTGATGGTGTCTGAACCTTCTGTTTTAACCAAAGGGAGGGGAGAGTTTACGCCCCGTGCCAGGAAAATATTGGATAACAGTTTATCGGAGGCGGATCGTTTAGGGGCGGAACAGGCTGGAACGGAACATATCCTCATTGCCTTACTCAAAGAAACCGATTGTATCGCTGTCCGTTTATTAAATACTAAAGGGATTAATGTGCAGAAATTATATATTGATGTACTGACGGCATCCGGGCAGGATATGACCAGTGCAAAGAATGAATATATGATGCAGAAGAATCGCAAGAGCAAATCAGCTACTCCGATTCTGGATCAGTACAGCAGGGATTTGACGGCTTATGCCAAGGATGGAAAGCTGGATCCAGTTATTGGCAGAGACACAGAGATTGACCGGGTGGTGCAGATCCTCAGCAGACGTACCAAAAATAATCCTTGTCTGGTGGGGGAGCCGGGAGTTGGTAAAACAGCAGTGGTAGAAGGCTTAGCACAGAAAATTATTCTGGGAGATATTCCGGAGACGGTACAGAATAAAAGGGTGTTGACCTTAGATCTGTCTGGTATGGTAGCTGGTTCGAAATACCGTGGAGAATTTGAGGAGCGGATTAAGCGTGCCCTGAAAGAAGTCATGCAGTCTGCCAATATCCTGTTGTTTATTGATGAGATTCATACGATTATCGGTGCCGGTGGTGCAGAGGGGGCCATTGATGCTGCCAATATTTTGAAGCCGTCTCTGGCAAGGGGAGAGATTCAGTTGATCGGCGCAACTACCAGAGAAGAATACCGGAAATATATTGAAAAGGATGCTGCTTTAGAGCGACGGTTTCAACCGATTGATGTCAATGAACCAGATGAAGCCGGCAGTATTGAGATACTGAAAGGCTTGCGGGAACGTTACGAAGATCACCATCAGGTAGAGATTACAGATGCCGCTTTGGTAGCAGCAGTTAAAATGTCAGAGCGTTATGTCAATGACCGTTTTCTGCCGGACAAGGCAATTGACGTTATTGATGAAGCGGCAGCCAGGGCTTCTCTGAATATCTATCTGCCTTCTGCAGAGCTGCGGAAAATGGAGCAGGAAAGAAAAGAGCTGGAGCAGAAAAAGGAAGATGCCATCCAGGCAGAAGACTATACCTTAGCTGGTCAATTGAAGCGGAAACAGCAGGCGTTAGGTGAGAAGATCGAAGAAATACAGAATAAGGCCCGTGAAGAGAGGGAAAAGAAGAAACTCTGTGTGACGGAAAATGATGTGGCAAAGGTAATTGCTGACTGGACCAAGATTCCAGTGCAAAAACTGCAGGAAGCAGAGACGGAACGCTTAAAACATCTAGAGGAAATTCTGCATAAGCGTGTGGTGGGGCAGAATGAGGCTGTAGAGGCAGTTTCCAAAGCGGTTCGCCGGGGACGTGTCGGATTAAAAGATCCTAACCGCCCTATTGGTTCCTTTCTGTTTCTGGGACCAACCGGAGTGGGTAAGACAGAATTATCCAAGGCGTTGGCAGAAGCAGTGTTTGGCAAGGATAATGAAATAATCCGGGTAGATATGTCCGAATATATGGAGAAACACAGTGTGTCCAAGATGATTGGTTCACCGCCTGGATATGTAGGATATGAGGATGGTGGGCAGCTCAGTGAAAAAATTCGCAGACACCCGTATTCTGTCGTATTGTTTGACGAGATTGAAAAGGCACACAGTGATGTTTTTAATATACTGCTTCAGATTTTGGAGGATGGTCATGTGACCGATGCCCAGGGGCGGAAAGTCAGTTTCAAAAATACTATTATTATTATGACCTCCAATGCAGGTGCACAGCAGATTATTGCACCAAAACATCTGGGATTTGGATCTGGAAGTGACGAGGAAGCGGATTACCAGAAAATGAAAGATAGTGTTATGGAGGAAGTGAAACGCATCTTCAAGCCAGAGTTTATTAACCGTATTGATGAGTTATTGGTATTCCATACACTGACGGAGCAGAACATTCAGGAGATTGTTCGAATTCTGCTGGCTATTTTGCAAAAAAGAATTCAGGCACAGATGAGTATGGAGATTACTGTTACGGATGAGGCAGTGGCGCATCTGGCAAAAAGCGGTTTTGATAAGACCTATGGTGCCCGTCCGGTGCGCAGGGCGATCCAGACACAAATCGAGGATGAGTTGGCAGACCGTTTGTTGTCAGGGGAATTGGCAGCTGGGGATCATGTACAGATTGATTTTTCGTCAGAAGAAAAGGAAAAATTGGTATTCCATAAAATGTCATAATGTGTTATACTTAAATTTGGAATGTGCTAATTTTTTAAGAATCGTTATGATGGGGAGGTTCTTATGTCAAATGTATCCTTAGATGAAACATTGTTTTATCAATATATGATTAATAATAATTCCACCAGTACCATGTTAAATGCGATTTCTGGAAACAACACAACGGATAACAGTAGTTCTCTGCTGTCAGCGCTAGGTGGGCTGCAGGGGATGAATGCACTGGGGACAGGCAGTATATCCGACGTGGCTACCCTTTTGGGATTAGGAAATAATGCATATGGTGGGATTGGTTCTGTAAGCAGTTTTTCCAGCGTGTTGCAGACTTATATGAACGCAGAGCAGCAGAATGTGGCAGAGATGACAGAGAAGATTGAGGAAGTCATGGATGAGGTGGCAGATACCCCAGAGACAGAAACACGTTCTTATCAGACTTTACAAGAGATTTATCAGTATTTTCAAGAGCAGTCATCGGGCAGGGCATCGAATCTCTTATCTGCTTTGACAGGTACTGCTGAGCAGACATCGGCATCAGAAAGCAGGCAGTCAAATGTAGCCAGTGGAGCTGTAGAGGCTACAGAATTTGATTTTGACGGCTTTGAGGCAGAGACAGACGAGATGATTGATTCCGTGATGAGTGAAACAGAAATGTTATGAGCAAATTTCTATTATAGTAGAAAAGCGAGCTGGTGTTTGGATGCCGGCTCGCTTTTCTGTTTCCTAATTGATAGGAAAAAGCTCGTGTATAATGTCTCGCCAACAAAAACGCTTTTGCGTTTTTGCAGCGCAACGTGCTGACGTTGCGCTTGTTTTCAATCACAGTGAATTAAAGCATTCTTGCTTGCTCAGAAATTGTGCGGACATAATCTGCACAATGTTTGCAGCTTATTTTGCCTTTCAGAAATCATTAGGAAAGAATCTTATTTTTGTTTTCTTCCGTAATTGGATCTGCTTCCAGATCCTGGCTTGTGGATTCTTCTTCTGTTTCTGGAAATGTGATGTATGACAGTCGTTTTTCCAGTAGATCCAGTAATTTTTCCCATTCTTTCCCGGTCAGTTCAAAGATTCCGATGGCGTATTTTTGTGCTAGTTGTTCCAGAGTGGCAGTTTCTAATAGAGCTCGGATTTCCTGAATTCTGTCAGTAAATGCCTGTATCCAGTCCCTTCTTAACTCCGTGAAATCTTGTACTGTAGTCTCTGAAAATACGCCCAGACTTACAACGAATATTCATGATGCCAAACTGCTGTTTCATATATCATCTAATGTGTTTAGCGAGGTAAACTGAAGATGCAGGTACAGGCGGAATAGCCAGGTTCCTGCCAGACGGCTGATAATATTGGCGATAATCAATATGCCTGGATATATGCGTAAAACAGAAGGGAGATCAGCCGATGTGAGAGTATATTGCCAGAGGCATAAAAAGAGAAGCAGCAGCGAATTCGCTCTTTTTTCGGCATGGTATTTTGCATCAGAAAAATGATATTTTTGCCTGGTTAGTGTCAGAATAGATTTGGAGTTTGTTTCGGTGCTGGTTACCTTAAAAATAGCTTGTGTGATTAAGGGCAATAGGATTGTTAATAAGAAAAAGTATTCAGAGGAGGGGGCCAGAGAAAAAAGTACAGGAAGCAATAATATGCAGGTAACCCATTTTGCATATCTGTTTCCCATGAAGCGGGAAAGTGTGCGAATTTCTTGTTTTGTCTGCTTTGTCAAGTTATCCATAGTGGCGCCTCCTGAAAATATATTGGAATTATTATAGTGTATGAATTCCTGTTTGGTCAAATTGTCTCTGGAAAAATGAAATGTATTCTGAAATAATGTAGAAATATAGCGAAATAAGTGGAAATCCCTCAAAAAAAGGACTTCCAAAATTTGGGAAAGTGTTATATAATAAATTGGTATATGTTTGTTTAATTGTTGGAACAATGGAAAAAATATAATAAAATAACAGAAGTGAAAGGAGAACGACAAGATGGTTGGAAGTGATATCGGTATCGATCTGGGTACGGCGAATGTACTTGTTTATATAAAGGGGAAGGGTGTTGTGTTACGAGAGCCATCAGTCGTGGCGTTTGACAGAGATACCAATAAGATCAAGGCGATTGGTGAGGATGCCCGCCTCATGTTAGGGCGTACTCCTGGGAATATTGTTGCTGTGCGTCCGCTTCGTCAGGGTGTTATTTCTGATTATACCGTGACAGAAAAGATGTTACGGTACTTCATACAAAAATCTTGTGGAAAATCCCGTTTTCGGAAACCACGCATCAGTGTGTGCGTTCCAAGTGGTGTAACAGAGGTGGAGAAGAGAGCCGTGGAGGATGCTACTCTGGAGGCAGGCGCCCGTGAGGTAGTGATTATAGAGGAGCCGATTGCTGCTGCTATCGGTGCAGGTATTGATATTGCCCGTCCATGCGGTAATATGATTGTGGATATTGGTGGTGGAACTTCTGATATCGCAGTGATTTCACTGGGAGGTACTGTTGTCAGTACATCCATCAAAGTAGCAGGAGATGATTTCGATGATGCTATTGTCCGTTATATGCGCAAAACACATAATCTGTTGATTGGTGAGCGTACTGCAGAAGAAATCAAGGTAAAGATTGGTTCTGCATACCAGAGACCAGAGCTGGTGGCGATGGATGTCCGTGGCCGTAATCTGGTTACCGGTCTGCCAAAGACCATTACCGTATCTTCTGACGAGACCTTAGAGGCGTTGCGGGAGATTACATCCCAAATTGTGGAGGCTGTGCACACCGTATTGGAGAAAACGCCGCCGGAGCTGGCAGCAGATGTGGCAGATCGGGGAATTGTACTGACTGGTGGTGGCAGCTTGTTATATGGACTGGAAGAATTAATTGCGGAAAAAACTGGAATTAATACTATGACAGCCGAAGATCCAATGACAGCAGTGGCTGTGGGGACTGGCAAGTTTGTAGAATTTTTAGCAGGCAAACGAGATGATGATTAAGTTTTTTACAGAAAGAGCCGATATATTTGTTGGATTAGTATGCCGACTTGGTTACAACCGATAATCCGGTATTCCTATCAGGAGGTAGAATCAATGGTCAGAGGACTATACACAGCATATACTGGTATGCGTAATGAGCAGCGACGTCTGGATATTATTTCTAATAACCTGGCGAATTCTGCTACGATTGGTTACAAGGAGGAAAATGTAACGAATCAGGCTTTTAAAGATATGCTTGCCACCAAGATTCGTGATGGTTCCAATGCATATGTGGATGAGCCTATTGGTACGATGAATCTGGGAGTTAAGATTGGTGAGACCTATATGGACTGGGGGCAGGGATCTCTTCGAGAGACTGGCAATCCCTATGATATCGCTATTGAAGGAGATGGTTTTTTCAAGCTTCGTGTGACGAATCGAAACGGAGATAGTTCCATTATGTACACTCGTTGTGGTACCTTTAAGCGTACCAAGGACGGATATATCGTTGATGCGGATGGGAATCATTTGCAAGGTTCCAGTGGCGATATTCAGATTCCTGAGGATGCTACAGAAGTGGCAATCAAGGAAGATGGTACGATTTTTGCGGATGGAGTTATTGTAGATACGATTATCTTAGCAGACTTTGAAGATTACAACTATCTGGATTTATATGGAGAGAATATGTTCCGTGCAGTAGACGGAGCAATAGAGAAAGATGCAAATGCACAGCTGGAGCAAGGATATACAGAACAGTCTAATGTCAATGTGGTGTCTGAGATGGTATCTATGATTACCATTACCCGTGCATATGAGGCGGGACAGAAAGTAATCCAGACAGAAGATTCTTTGTTGAGCCGTGCAGTAAGCGAGGTTGGTAAGATTTGATAATGGCTGTCGAATAGAGGACGGCGGATTGGAGTAGCAATTATGATGAGATCATTATGGACGGCTGCATCCGGTATGAAAGCGCAGCAGACCAGTATGGATAATCTGTCCAACAATCTGGCAAATGTAAATACTACTGGTTATAAGAAGAACCGTCTGGAATTTCAGTCTCTTCTGTATCAGACGATTCAGCAGAGAACCACTGATTTCGAGGGAAATCCAAAACCGATCAGCGCCCAGGTTGGCTTAGGTGTCAAGGTGGCTGCGATTACCACAGAATTTGAGCAGGGTGAGTTGAAAGCCAGTGATGGAGATTTTGATTTTGGTATTCAAGGCGATGGATTCTTTATGATTCAGATGCCGAATGGCAATCAGGCATATACCCGTAATGGTCATTTTATTATGGCAATGCAGACAAATGGAGCTTATCAGTTGTCTACTGCGGAAGGTTATGCGGTGTTAGATCGTAATGGACAGCCGATTACCTTTACGGCAGAGACTGATGTGCAGAAGATATCTTTTGATAATTATGGAAGAATTATGTACCGTGGTGCCGATGGAAATGGTTATTATACCGGTGTCCAGATTGGTGCTGCACAGTTTAATAATCCGGCAGGATTGAACAAGATCGGTGACAGCTATTTTGAAGTGACTGCGGCATCAGGCGATCCACGTTTAGAGGGACAGGATGATGCGTTGACTATCAGTATCATTAAGAACAAATACCTGGAGGCATCCAGTGTTCAGGCAGTTGATGAGATGGTTGACATGATCGTGACACAGCGTGCCTATGAAATGAATTCCAAGGCGATTATCGCCTCCGATGAAATGTTACAGCAGGCAAACAATCTGCGTTCATAAGGATTTGAATTGATGAGATAGGGGGATTAGTATGAGCACTTCTATTTATGATGCATCTTCTATTTATGACAGTTATTCCCGGAATCTGAACAACGCTTCTGCTTCCAAGATTAATAGTCAATTGAATACCTTGGGAGATGATTCTACAGACGAGGAATTATTGAATGCCTGTAAGGAATTCGAGGAATATTTTGTACAAAAAATTATTGAGCAGGCGAGAAAGTCTGTTGCTGGCGAAGAGGAAGATGGCGAGTACATGAAGTATTTTGGCGATACATTGAATCAGTCTTATGCGGAAGCTATCGTTGACGGTGGCGGAGTGGGACTGGCGCAGCAACTGTATGAGTCTATGAAGGGAACTAGCGCAACAACTATTAAGTAATTGGCAGTATGACTTGTCTGATTATTTCCATAATTTAATAGTCGTTGACGAACAATCGTAGTTTATAATACATATGGAAAATGGGGCCACTGTAGATTACAGTGGCTTTTTGTCTGTAATTGTTGTGTTGCAACGTTGAAAGAGAGGCAGAAGTGAACGATATTGTGGAATGGGAAGGATATGTGGAACGCATTACGTTTCGGAATGAGGAGAACGGCTATACGGTACTTTTTTTGGCGGATTCTGAGAGTGGTGATGAGGTGTGCTGTGTTGGAAATTTTTCTTATGTATCCGAAGGGAGTTATCTGTATATTTCTGGCAGGGAAGTAATTCATCCCAATTATGGAGCACAGATTCAAGTGGATCGGTATGAAGAGAAGCAGCCAACAGATAGCATTGCCATTGAACGCTATCTGGGCTCTGGTGCTATCAAGGGAGTGGGATCCGCATTGGCAGCCCGCATTGTGAAACGGTTTGGAGAGAATAGCTTTGATATTATCGAGCGGGAACCGGAGCGTTTGGCTGAGGTAAAAGGCATCAGTATGAAAATGGCAATAAAGATTGCCAGTCAGTTTAGTGAAAAAAGACAGATGCGCCAGGCGATGCTGTTTTTACAGGATTATGGAATCAGTATGAATATGGCAGTGAAAATATATAAAATATACGGAGACGAAATGTATGAAGTCTTGCAGAAGAATCCCTACAAATTGGCAGATGATGTACAGGGAATTGGCTTTAAGATTGCCGACGGTATTGCCAGAAAAGCAGGATTTCAGCAGGATTCGGAATATCGAATACAGGCAGGTATTTTATATTGCCTGCAACAGTCTGGTTCCCAGGGGCATTGCTATCTGCCAGAGGGGGAACTGGTGCAGTTGACTGCAGAACTATTATTAGTGGACGAAGAGCGGATTCTGGAACAGTTAGAACGCATGACTTTGAATAAAGAGGTGGTTATTCAGGAGAACGCAGGAGAACGGTATCTATACAGCAGCACTTTGTATTATATGGAGTTGAATTGTGCCAGAATGTTGCTGGATTTGAATTTGTCCTATGAACTGGACGAAGCAGCATTAGAGCGCAGGGTATGTCAGATTGAACGGCAGGAGCAGATTGAATTGGATGATTTACAAAGAGATGCAGTTTATCAGGCGGTGCGAAATGGTGTGACTATCATTACCGGTGGACCGGGTACTGGTAAAACCACAACCATTAATACGATTCTGCAGGTGCTGGATTTGGAAGGTCTGGATATTCTTCTGGCAGCACCTACCGGCAGAGCTGCCAAACGAATGTCAGAGACTTCGGGATGGGAGGCGCAGACTATTCACCGCTTATTGGAGCTTAACGGCGGCGTTGATCTGAATGGGGAAGGCAAACATGCCATGCATTTTGAACGCAACGAAAAGCAACCATTAGAGGCTGATGTGATCATTGTGGACGAATTTTCTATGGTGGATATTTATTTGATGAATGCCTTACTGCGAGCCATTGTTCCAGGCACCAGGCTCATTATGGTTGGGGATGTCAATCAGCTTCCTTCCGTGGGGCCCGGAAATGTACTTAAGGACATGATCTGGTCTGGTTTCTGCCCGGTTGTCCGTCTCAACCGGATTTTTCGCCAGGCAGCTGAGAGTCAGATTGTCGTTAATGCCCATAAAATCAATGCAGGAGAAGAAATTTCTTTGCGAAGCCAGACACCAGACTTTTTGCATTTGGAACGACAGGACAGTGCTTCTGTTATTAATGTAGTGATACAGTTGGTTATGCAAAAGCTGCCGCCTCACGTGGATGCATCGGTGTACGATATTCAGGTGTTGACCCCTATGCGGAAGGGGGAGCTGGGAGTGGAGCGCCTTAATCAGGTGTTACAGCAATATATGAATCCACCGGAAGCTGGAAAGATAGAGCGAGAATTTCATGGCATCCTGTTTCGGGAACAGGATAAGGTTATGCAGATTCGCAATGATTACCAGATTACGTGGTCAAAGAAAACCCGCTATGGAGATGTGTTTGAGGAGGGAACTGGTGTGTTTAATGGGGATACCGGAGTGATCAGAGAGATTCAAACAGTGGAGGAAACTGTGGTGGTGGAGTTTGACGAGGGTAAAGTGGTGGAATATGACTTTAACCAGATGGATGAAATGGAACTGGCATATGCCATTACGATCCATAAGTCCCAGGGAAGTGAATATCCTGCCGTAGTCTTGCCGCTTTTAGGCGGTCCCAGAATGCTAATGAACCGGAATTTGTTGTATACGGCTGTTACCAGAGCTAAGAAATGTGTTGTAACAGTGGGCAGCAGTCAGACGATTCAAGGAATGATACACAATGTAAATGAACAGAAACGGTATTCCAGTCTGTGCAGGCGGATTAAAGAAATGGAGGAAGAAGATTCTGAAATCTATCGTTGATTTGGTTTTGCAATTTATTTATCCCGCAAGATGTCCGGTTTGTGACACTGTATTACCAGTGCAAAATGAAGCGGTGTGTCCGGAATGCAGGGCGGCTTTTCGCTATCCGGAAGGGAATTTATGCTGCCAGTGTGGTAAACCCATTGACGATCATGAAATATATTGTGAAACTTGCAGAAATCAGGCATATACATATCTTAGTGGGAGAGCTGCTCTTTTGTATAATGGTGCTATGCAGGAATCAATTGCACGCTTTAAATACGGAGGCAGACAGGAGTATGGCAGGTTTTTTGGCAGATTGTTGTGGGAGCAGCAGGAGGAATGGATTCGGAGGATTTCTCCGGATCTGTTGGTGCCGGTGCCGCTGCATCGCAGCAGATATCGAAAAAGGGGGTATAATCAGGCGCAGATTCTGGCTAGGGAGTTGTCAGTACATGCGGGAATACCAGTGGTAGATGATTTTTTGATGCGGGTCAAAAATACCTTACCGCAGAAGGATTTGACTGGATCAGAGAGGAAACAGAATTTGCAACATGCTTTTCGGGTAAATATCCGTCATAGAAACTTGTATGAAAATATAAAATGTGTTATACTCATAGATGATATTTACACGACCGGAAGCACAGTGGAAATGTGTTCCCGTGTCTTACAGGAAGCGGGAATAGATCATGTATATGTTCTTTGCCTTTGTATCGGCAAGGACAGTTGAGTATGATACATGCAGTTCACTAATATGGAAAACGTTTTCTACGAATTAAACCAGTACAATATCATATGGCAATGCCAAACATGAAGGGGAGGATTACAATGGACGTCAGAAATTGTAAAATTTGCACAAAATTATTTAACTACAATGGTTCTTCAATATGTCCTTCATGCAATAAAAAGATGGAGGAGAAGTTTACGGATGTGAAGAATTATATTCGTGAAAATCCTCATGTATCTATTGCACAGGTATCCGAAGAGACAGAAGTGCCAATGCAGCAATTGAAGAAATGGGTTAGGGAGGAGCGGTTAACTTTTGAAAAGAATTCCGGTATCAAACTGGACTGCGAATCTTGTGGAAGGCCAATTTTAACAGGAAGATACTGTAAAGAATGTAAATCTAAGATGGCCAACTCATTTAGCGGTCTGTATGCAGAGCCGGCAGCAGAAAAGGCAAAGAGGAAAGATGCATCCGCTAAAATGAGATTTTTAGATTAGGAAAAGACATCCATGGGAAGGGGGGTGGCTTTTTGGATCGGGAAATGATGTATGATATATTTCAGAATGCTTTTACTGAAATTACAATGAAACTCACAAAAATACCACTAAAAGGAAGTAACAATGATACCAGCCAGGATTGTAAAGAACAGATGATACTGTTTATCAATGGCTATATAGATGCTGAAATTGTATGTTTCTTTGCAACGGAATTGTATCAGGCAATTGTGAAGGCAATGCATGGCGGTACTTTGCCGGTAGAACAGGAACGTATCCTTTATCTCAAGGAATACATGAACATAGTATGTGGCAGGGCTGTCAGTGCATTAAACAACGAAATTGGAACGCCGTCCAGACTGTCGGTTCCGTATTATCGGGATGAAGCACCAATGTATCGAAAAGATCGGCAGCAGGAAATCCGTTTTTTCTATGAAACTGATTTTGGGGCAATGCAGGTAAAGATTGGTTTTTCAGCATAATATTAAAGGAGGGCATATTGCATGAGTAAAGTTAGATTATTGGTGGTTGATGATTCTCCATTCGCCTCAAAACAGATTCAGGATACTGTAGAGGGTAATGAATATGAGGTCGCAGGTTACGCCAGAAATGGTCAGGAAGGAATTGAATTATATGATGAAATTAAGCCGGATATTGTAATTATGGACATTATCATGCCTGGGATTGATGGTATCGAAACGGCACAGATTATATTGAAAAAGGATCCTTCTGCAAAGATTATCATGCTTAGTTCTCTCTGTGATGGAGGGACATTAGAAGAAATCAGGGAGCTTGGTCTCAAATATCTGGTTCCAAAACCGTGGGAAGATGATGTATTACTTGCCACATTGGAACTGATCCAAAAGTAAGGGTACAGGGGCTTGTCAGTATGGGAATACATGGCATGGTCCCTGTTTTTTCTGTGTGAATATTTGTGTGAAAGATAAACTTGACGAATGCCATGATTTTATCATATACTGTTTTTGGTTTTTATTTTGACATTCAAAGTATGTAAAGGGGAATCGGATGACTAATGTAAAGTATGTGATTGGTCAGGAGATGGTGGAAGTTTTTGAACACATCTTAAAAATTGAGAAAATATATATTGCCACAAAGTTAGATCGGGCAATTTCAATGAAAGAGATCCATACCATTGCAGCGATTGGTGTCAGCAGTCCATTGATGATGAGTGAGCTTGCAGGACAGCTGCATGTTACGATGGGCACCCTGACTGTCATGGTAAATAATCTGGTAAAAAAGGGATTTGTAGAACGATATAAAAGTGAAGAGGATCGTAGAATTGTAAAGGTAGGATTGACAAAAGAGGGGAGACAGGTTTATGATGCGCATGAACTTTTTCATGAGAACCTGGTAGAAGCGTTAGTGAATGGTTTTGCAGAAGGGGAACAGGTTATTGTTTCCCAGGCATTAAAGAATTTGCAGATTTTTATTGAGAAATACAAAGAATGATATCGGCCTGGCAGACAGATATTAGTGCTGTTATCGGGGCTGTGAAAGGCAGTATGGGAGATTAACATGAAAAGAACGAAGATCGTATCAACGGGAGCATGTGTTCCGGAACAGGTTATCACAAATGATGATCTGGCAAAAATTGTAGATACCAGTGATGAATGGATTGTCCAAAGAACCGGAATTCGGGAGAGAAGGATTTCCAGTGGTGATAATACATCTTCTCTGGCAATTGGGACAGCACGTATGGTGTTGGAGCGGGCGCAGGTAGATCCAAAAGAGGTGGATTTGATTATTGTGGCATCCGTTACACCGGACTATGGAACACCATCACTGGCGTGCATGGTACAGAAGGAACTGGAGGCAGTGAATGCAGTGGCATTTGATGTGGTAGCTGCCTGCAGTGGATTTCTTTTTGGACTGAGCGTGGCAGATAAATATATACAGACAGGCTTGTACCGAAATGCCATTGTAATCGGTGCAGAGACCTTGTCAAAGATTGTGAATTGGGAAGACCGTTCTACTTGTGTGTTGTTTGGAGACGGATCAGGTGGAGCTTATGTGGAAGCTTCCGAAGGGGATAGTGGTATCCGACAGGAGGAGTTGGGCAGCCGTGGGGATCTGTGGGAAATTCTGACGGAAGGTTATACTGCTCCAGCAAATGCTTTCAATGACATTTCCAAAGAGAGTGATGAAGATTATTATGTTCATATGGATGGACGTGCTGTCTTTAAGTTTGCAACCAAGATGGTGGTAAAAAGCGTGGTAAATGTTTTACAAAAAGAGGGAATTGCACCAGATGACATTGCTTATGTGGTACCGCATCAGGCAAATGCCAGAATTATTGATGTGGTTGCTCATAAGTCCGGTATTCCGCGGGAAAAATTCTATATGAATATGGATCGATATGGGAATACGTCTTCTGCCAGTGTGCCATTGGCGCTGCATGAGTTGGCTGAGAAAGGTTTGATTAAACGGGGGGATAAGATTATCCTGACTGGTTTTGGTGGTGGTATGACATGGGGAACCATGCTGATTACCTGGTAGGTTACGATATATTTCCGCAGTGCGGTTATATATAGATTATTTTATTTATTTCATTTAGGAGGAAAAAACTATGGTATTTGAAAAAATCAGAGACATTATCGCAGAGCAGACAGGCAAGGATCCAGAAGAGATTACATTAGAGACCAGCGTAAAGGATGATCTTGATGCAGATTCTTTAGATTTATTCCAGATTATTAATGATATTGAGGATGAATTCGATGTGTCTATTGAGGATCCGGAAGCTATTGTAACTGTAAAGGATGCAGTTGATTTTGTAGAAAGTCATCAGTAGAAGGAAAACGGTTTGCCGGACCGGAAATATCGTTCCGTATGGATTACCGTGTTCATATCAATGGGAAAACAGATGCGATCTGGATTCCCATTGATCAATCAGGAAAACATGGAGGACACAGATGAAAACAGTATTTATGTTTAGTGGCCAGGGTGCGCAGTATGCTGGCATGGGGAAAGATTTATACGATCATTATCCGGTGGCAAAGGAGATTTTTGACCGGGCAGATGCCGTATTAGGGTATTCCATTAAGGATATCTGCTTTCAGGATGAAGCGAAATTAGGAGAGACAGAGTTTGCACAGCCTGCGATTTTGACGATGAGTATCGCAGCAATGAAAGTGTTAGAGGAACAGGGAGTGCGTGCAGATATGACAGCAGGTTTAAGCCTGGGAGAGTATTCTGCTTATGTAGCCAGTGGTGCCATGGATTTTGAAGAGGCAGTGGCACTGGTACAAAAGAGAGGAAAATTCATGGCAGAAGCCGTGCCATCCGGGGAGGGTGCGATGTATGCCATTATAGGATTAGATACAGAGTTGGTGGAGGAAGCTTGTTCAGAGGCCACGGCGGAAATCGGTGGTCTAGCGGTTCCGGCTAATTACAATGCACCAGGACAGATTGTTATTGCCGGTAAGGCAGAGGCAGCGGCAAGGGCAGCAGA
Organism: uncultured Jutongia sp.; assembly: GCA_964409845.1. Lineage (GTDB taxonomy): Bacteria > Bacillota > Clostridia > Lachnospirales > Lachnospiraceae > Butyribacter. The sequence goes on along the minus strand of CAYPEW010000046.1, from coordinate 5,252 downwards.
ACTGGCGAAGGAAAAGGGCGCTAAGATGGCAGTGAAGCTCAAGGTTAGTGGACCTTTCCACACAGAGCTTTTGCAGCCGGCAGCGGATAAGCTGGGACCAGAATTGCAGAAAATGCATATTTCACCAATGAAAATTCCGGTATATACCAATGTGAGTGCAGAAGTGGTTGCTTCGGAACAGGATATTATTCCGATTCTGACCAAACAGATCTGCTGTCCGGTTCGTTGGGAGGCGATTGTCCGCAATATGGCAGAGGCAGGAGCGGATACCTTTATCGAATTGGGACCGGGTAAAACCTTGAATGGTTTTGTGAAAAGAATCATTAAAGGAGTGGTTAATGTAAATGTGGAAGATAGTTCTTCCTTAGAGAAAGCCATGAGTAAATTAAATGATGCTGTATAAAAGAGTTAGAGGAGCAAAGAGTGAAGAATTTTCACTAGGCAAATTTGTGTCTGAGCTGTGACACAAACATTGCTATATATGCATAAAGCCATCAGCATAAATGCAACAGCATGAATGTTGATGCAGAAATGAGGAAGATTATGTTACAGGATAAAACAGTGATTGTGACGGGAGCTGCCAAAGGAATTGGTAAAGCAGTGGCGTTGGCATTTGCAAAAGAAGGCTGCAATATTGTTCTCAACTACCATAGTAATGTTTCGGATGAAACCATACAGGAGATTGAGTCATGTGGAGTGAAATGTCTGCCGGTACAGGGAGATGTCAGTGATTTTGAGTTTGCTGCTTCTCTGGTCAAGCAGGTAAAAAAGGAATTTGGTTCCATTGATGTGTTGGTCAATAATGCAGGCATTACCCGTGACATGCTTTTGATGAGGATGTCGGAGGAGCAGTTTGATGCGGTAATTAATACGAATCTGAAAGGTACTTTCAATATGATTCGCCATGTCAGCAATGTGATGTTAAAGCAGCGAAGCGGTTCTATTATCAATATGTCTTCTGTGGTTGGTGTAACAGGAAACGCTGGTCAGGCCAACTATGCTGCTTCCAAGGCAGGGGTAATCGGACTGACCAAGACTACGGCAAAGGAGCTGGCAGCCAGAGGAGTTACCTGTAATGCCATTGCACCAGGGTTTGTGGAAACCGATATGACAGCTGTGTTATCGGAAGACTTGCAGGAGAAAATGAAAGAAGTGATTCCGTTAAAGCGTGCAGCAAAACCGGAGGAAATTGCCAGTGCCGCAGTATTTCTGGCAGATCATACTTATATTACCGGCCAGGTTTTGAATGTGGATGGCGGTATGGTCATGTAAGTCTGTAAGATTTGAAGTTTCACTGACGCATGAGTAGATCATCATACAGAGTGAAAATAAGTCAAGTTTTGGGAGCTGAACTATTTGTGAGTGGCATGGTTGGAAGGGTAGAAAGAAACGAGGTATGATATGGAAAGAAGAGTAGTGGTAACGGGAATGGGAGCGGTAACACCATTAGGGAGTACTGTGGAAGATTTCTGGAATGGCATCAAAACCGGAAAATGTGGAATTGAATTGATTCAGAAATTTGATACGGCAGATTTCAAGGTAAAGATTGGCGCAGAGGTAAAGGGGTTTGATCCGGAATTATATATGACCAAGAAGGATGTGAAGCGCAACGATGCCTTTGCCGTGTATGGCGTGGCTGCTGCGGTGCAGGCATTTGAAAACAGTGGCTTGGATATGGAGCAGGAGGATGAAAACCGTATAGGAGTCATTGTGGGGTCTGGAATCGGAGGTCTGATTACCATGCAGGAACAGGTTATCAAAATGCATGACAGAGGACCGAACCGAGTTTCCCCGCTCTTTATTCCTATGACCATCAGCAATATGGCAGCAGGTAATATTGCTATCCGCCTGGGTGCCAAGGGGATCTGTGAGAACATTGTGACGGCTTGTGCTTCTGGAACTAATTGTATCGGCGCAGCTTTTCACAATATTAAGCATGGTTATCTGGATGCCTGTGTTACCGGTGGAGCAGAGGCTTCCATCAGTGAAATTGGCTTAGCAGGATTTACGAATTTAACTGCTTTATCTGAAAATGAAAATCCGAAAGAGGCATGCAGACCATTTGATAAAGAAAGAGATGGCTTTGTCATGGGTGATGGAGCTGGTATTTTGATTCTGGAAGAATTGGAGCATGCCAAAGCCAGAGGAGCAAAAATCTATGCAGAAATTGTAGGTTACGGTGCAACAGGAGATGCTTATCATATGACAGCACCAGCACCAGATGGAAGCGGCGGTGCTAAAGCTATGGAGATTGCTATGGCAGAAGCAGGCATACAACCGGAGCAGGTGTCATATATTAATGCACATGGGACCAGTACCCATTCCAATGATTCCAGTGAAACGCTGGCGATCAAGACTGCATTAGGAGAAGCAGCTAAAACGGTGCCAATTAGTTCAACTAAGTCTATGACTGGTCACCTGCTGGGGGCAGCCGGGGCTGTGGAGGCAATTGTGTGTGTGAAAGCATTAGAGGAAGGATTCCTGCCTCCAACGATTAACTATCATAATCCAGATGAGGAATGTGATCTGGACTATATTCCAAATACCGGCAGAGAAGTGCCGGATGCAGAATATGCTTTGTCTAATTCTCTGGGATTTGGCGGGCATAACGGAGTTCTGTGTTTCAAAAAATGGAGCGAGTAATTAATGATGATATCGGAAAGGCATGGTAATCCATATGCAATATGAACAGGTAAAAGAATTAATTGAATTATTTGAGAAAACGGATCTGAATGACATGGAGGTACATCTGGGGGATGCAGCAATCCGCTTGAACCGGGGACCGGCACAGCCACAGATGCCTTTGGTATACCCGGGAATGATGCCGATGATGCCACAAAATACAGCGGCAGAAAATACAGTGGCTTCTGTGGCACCTGCCAACCCAGCGGGGAATACGGTAGAAACCAAACAGGAGACAGTGGAGCCTTCAGCAGCGGAAGAAAATACAAAATCCGTTACGGCACCGATTGTTGGTACTTTTTATCAGAGTTCTGCACCGGATCAGCCACCATATGTTAAGGTGGGGGATACGATTGCTGCAGGTGATGTGGTATGTATTATTGAAGCCATGAAGTTTATGAATGAGGTAACCAGTGAGGTTAGTGGTACGGTGACGGAGATCCTGGTAAAAGATGGACAGTTTGTAGAATTTGGTCAGGAATTATTCCGAGTAAAATAAGAGCCACCGTTTTCCTAATGCAGAAAAACATCCTGCACAAGGAAAACTATATCAACTCTGGAAAGAATGCCAACAGCATATATGCTGTCGCATTTTTCATAAATAATTTGTTCCGCCAATGGTGGCATGTCTTAATGTTAAAAAAGAGGGAAAGATTATGAGTGAAGAGAAAAAAAGTATGGATATCAAGGAAATTATGGATGTGATACCACATCGTCAGCCTTTTTTGTTGATTGACCGTGTTGAGGAGATCGTCGAAGGGGAGTCTGTAACAGCGATTAAAAATGTATCCTATAATGAGCCATTTTTTGCAGGGCACTTTCCGGGAGAGCCGGTTATGCCGGGTGTGTTGATTGTGGAGGCAATGGCACAGGCAGGTGCTGTGGCTATTCTATCCATGGACGAATTCCGTGGCAAGACAGCCTATTTCGGTGGAATCAAAAATGCTAAATTTAAGAAAAAGGTGGTTCCGGGAGATGTACTTCGCCTGGAAGTGAAGATTGAGAAATTAAAGAAAAATGCGGGAATTGGCGTGGGAACAGCTTGGGCAGGAGATAAGGTAGCGGCACAGGCGGAAATCATTTTTATGATTGGTTAGGAGGAAGGCAATGTTTGATAAGGTATTGATTGCAAACCGTGGCGAGATTGCAGTGCGTGTGATTCGTGCCTGTCGGGAGATGGGGATTCGCACGGTAGCTGTTTTTTCGGAGCCGGATCGGGAGGCATTGCATACCCAGCTGGCGGATGAGGCAGTGTGTATCGGTTCAGCCAGAGTGGCAGACAGTTATCTGAATATGACAAATTTAATTACCGCTGCTGTCCAGACTGGAGCACAGGCAATTCATCCGGGTTTTGGTTTTTTGTCGGAGAACAGTACCTTTGCTGCAATGTGCGAGGAATGTAATATCAAATTTATTGGTCCATCGCCTTCTGTCATTGATGCGTTGGGAAATAAATCCAATGCCAGGGAGATGATGATTGGTGCCGGTGTGCCAGTAATTCCTGGCAGTGATGGTATTGTGAAAAATCTGGATCAGGCATATGAGATTGCGGATCGCCTGGGATATCCGGTCATGGTTAAAGCCTCTGCTGGTGGCGGTGGCAAGGGAATCCGAATCGTGCGGAAACGGGAGGATCTGGAGCAGGCGTTTGAAGCTGCACAGAGCGAAACCAAGGCAGCTTTTGGCGATGACCAAATGTATATGGAAAAGGTTATTGAGCAGGCACGCCATATTGAGGTACAGATTTTGGGAGACCGATTTGGCAATGCCATTCATCTGGGAGAACGGGATTGTTCCCTGCAGCGTAAAAATCAGAAAGTATTAGAGGAGGCACCGTCTCCGGTTTTGTCCGATGATGTTCGTGCCAGGATGTGTGAATCAGCTGTGCTGGCGGCGAAAGCGGCGGGATATGAAAATGCTGGAACCATTGAGTTTTTATATGATACCAGTGGAAACTATTACTTTATGGAAATGAATACCAGAGTGCAGGTAGAACATCCGATTTCGGAAATGATTACTGGAGTGGATATCGTCAAGGAACAGATCCGCATTGCGGATGGACAGAAACTCTCTTATGAGCAGAAGGATATTCAGATTCAGGGGCATGCAATTGAGTGCCGTATCAATGCGGAAAATCCGGATCGTGGATTTGCACCTTGTCCGGGGCTGATTGATTATCTGATGCTGCCAGCAGGAGGTCTGGGATTGCGGGTGGATACAGCGGTATATGAAGGCTATGAGATTCCACCGTTTTATGATTCCATGATTGCCAAGGTCATTACCTATGGCGGCAGCAGGGAAGAAGCCATTGCAAAAATGAATCGTGCACTGTATGAGTTTATTATCAATGGAGTCGATACCAATATCGAGTTTCAGGGTAGAATATTAAATCATCCGGAATATATTCGGGGTGAATTTGATACTTCCTTTATAGAAAATAAAATTTTAACACAATCTTAGTACAAGGAATATTAAGTGAGTTTGCGTGAAATAATGTAATATTCATTGTACTTGTACATCATGAAATGTAGCTTGTGTGTCAGTATCAGTACAGTCGATTGTGCCGGCAC
>CAYPEW010000045.1:0-29210 GCA_964409845.1 uncultured Jutongia sp. | reverse complement strand
AAGACGTCGCCCTCTCACGGCGAAAACAGGGGTTCGATTCCCCTACAGACTGTTGACTGTTTTTAACAGCCCAACCCCAAAATGACTTGCAGCCAGAACCTGCAAGTTATTTTTCTTATATAGTAAAATTCTCATGTATAACTACCTGCAAGTTGTTGCGTTTTTCAGCTTTATTATTAGATAGAAAATGCGGGTATGTTTGGAGTAAAAGGAGATGCAGCTGATGAATAAATTAATTAATAATCTGATACTGGATGTGGACGGAACTCTGTGGAATACTACAGATGTAGTTGTGGATGCGTGGAATGAGGCGATTACGGCAGATGGCAGAAGTCAGATACATGTAACAGCAGAAAGGCTGCAGCAGTTATTTGGTAAGCCTATGAATGTCATTGGAGAATCCTTATTTACGGATGTCAGCAAGGAAGTCTGCGAAAAGCTTTTGGAGGACTGCTGCCAGTATGAGCAGAGAGCCTTGCAGGAAACAAAATTAAATCTTTTGTATCCAGGAGTGGCTGATACTATGGAGAAACTGGTACAGGAGCAGGGAAAACGGCTTTATGTGGTTAGTAATTGTCAGAGTGGTTATATTGAACTATTTTTGGCAAAGAATCATTTGGAAGCGTATGTGACAGATACTGAGTGCTATGGCAATACCGGCAGAGGGAAGGGAGAAAACATTCGTCTTCTCATGGAACGGAATGGAATTACAGCGGAAAATACGGTATATGTAGGAGATACGGCAGGCGATCAGGAGGCTTCTGCTGAGGCAGGCTTGGATTTTGTTTATGCCGGTTATGGTTTTGGAACGGTGGAGGGAGCAACGGAGATCCTTGCGTTTTCTGATCTGCTAGAATTGTCCAGATATATAGAAACAATATAGACGTTTTTTCTATTTTTTCTTGACCTTTCCCCAAGGTTAAGGTGTAAATTGGGGCTGTTAGACATTAAAAGAGCTGTTTGGCTGGTTTTCAAATCTATGAATTTTTTGGAGGATTGATTATAAGCCGTAACAAGTTAGGGGGATGGTTATGAAAATTAAAGATGTGGAAAAACTGACGGGGCTTACAGCTAAAAGCATCCGGCATTATGAATCCAAGGGGTTACTGCAGGTGGAGCGGGATGAGGGGAATTCTTACCGATCCTATACGGAAGAAAATGTGCAGGAGCTGAGAAAGATCCGCCTACTGCGATTTCTGGATTTTTCCATTGAGCAGATTCGGGAGATCCAGCAGATGAATACAGGGGAGATAGGAGAGGTGTTACTGGAAAAAGCGGAGTCCTTGGAAAATCAAAGCCAGGATCTGGAGATCAAGCGGAATCTATGCCGGACACTTAGCAAGGATGGAATTAGCAATGATGCTGTGGTAGAGGAATATAATGAGGTGTTTGACGCACTGGGAGAGGAATGGCAGGATGACCTGGCAGAGTGTCTGAAGGATCTGCGTTGTCCTTCTATTACAGAAGTGATTGGAGAAACGGCTATTTTTTCTGGTCCGATTCTGTGGTTGTTTCTCAATATTCACAGCCAGATGTGGCAACGTTTGATGTTAAATGCTTTACTTGCTGTACTCTCTACAGCATGTATTACAGGAATATGGATAAATTATTTGCAAAAGAGACGATATCAGTCGAAACGGGTGAAAAAAAACAACTACGCTACCTGGTATCTTCTGCCGGCTGCAATTATTTCCTGTATTCTGGGCATTGTTCTGGTGGTTTTTCTGATGGTACAGCTGGACAAAATTTTCGCACCACAGGAATGGTTGTTTTCCCAGATGAAACCATGGGCAGAAACTTTACTGATTGCTTTAGTTATGATTCCGGTAATGCTTTTTGCGTCAGTTTTTTTAGTTTGGCTTCCCAAAAAACTTGGTAAAAAATCAGTAAGTGGAGCAAAGAGTAAAGAGTCCAATACTGATAACAGTGATGTCCGTAAAGAAGACTTACAGCATGAAGACAAAAGTGAGAGAGAGGAAATAGAAGTCCTAGGTTGGGAAACCTTTCGGAAATACTGGTGTTTCTTTGTGCTGATCTGGATTGTGGCAGCTTATCTGTGTCTGACCAGTGTTACTTATGTTACAGAGGATCAGATTATCGTACACAGCCCATTCTGTCCCCAGGGAAAAAGCTATAGCTATAGGGATGTCAGCAAAGTGCAGGCAGGATTTGGACAAAAGATGGTTTCCCTTCACCGGGAGCAGAGACGAGGAACTTTTTTCTATACGGTTACCATAGGCGGTAAAAGGATCGTATTCATGCAGCCGTCTGTCAATGAAGAGATTGCCCGTTATGAGGAGGATACTTATCTGGAACTGGAAGAATTCGATCAGCGTCTGATGCAGCTTGGTGTGGATAAAGAATCCGATGAAACAGGGTACGAGGCCTGTGATTTTGATAAACAGTATGTGGACCGGTTCCGACGGATCATTACTAATGGTAAGTGATTCCATACTGTACATGAGAAAGAGGTATATTGATAGCGTTAGGTCAATGAGACGGGACGATGCAAATGGTGTGGATTTGTCTATAAAAAAGATAAGCTGGGATTTATTATTGAAGTATTTTAACTAGAGGAAACAGAAAATGAAAGAACGGTTACTGATTGCCTGGAAACAAAAATATGAGAGAATCCAGTGGGAGCTTGGGGATAACCAGAAGAAACTGGAGAATGTGGAAAAACGGAAGAAACAATTAATCTATGATCTTATTTTTCAGTTTTTCTTTGCAGTTTTTTGTTTTCTTATTTTATTTTGTATTGCGGTAAACAGATATGAGATTACAGTGAATGCAGGATATCTTTTTGCAGAGGGATTTTATTATATCCTTGTTATGGCATTGATCATAGGAATTGTGGCAGCGGTTATCTACAATACCTATCAGATTATTAAGAGGATCAAACGATATCTGTGGCATGTGAAGAAACGGGATTTGGTAGAATATCCAAAGCCGGAAACGGTTCATTCCAATTATCCCACCCATATCCCACTAAATTATTTCGCAGAGCAGGCATGTATTGAATGGCTGCTGCATGAATATGCGGAGGATATGAAGAAGCTTACCGCATTAAAGCGTAAAATTGAAGATACACCGGAACAGAATCTGGATCCGCTGTGGAAAGAACTGGAGAGTATTGTGTTCTATGAAAGAGTGAGGCGTGCCAAATTGTAAACGATATTGTTATCATTTACAACCAATTCTGCCTATTCGGACATAACGATACATTTTGGAGCGAAATAGCTGGACGAAACAAAATGATTGACAGATAACAGAAAATTATCCTGTCAAAAAATCGACTGTGAGTGTTAACAAATACAACGGGGGTACGCTGGGAAATTGCAAAAAAATGTTTGACATTTTCCTGCGCAAATGATAAACTACTCTAGTGTGCCGCTTAACGAGGTTCCATGAAGATTCTTTAGATAGTATTGATATGATCTGGAGAACACCACAGTTAGCGAGTAATAATAAGGAGGAAAGGTCTATGTACGCTATTATTGCAACTGGCGGAAAGCAGTATAAGGTTTCCGAAGGCGATGTAATCAATGTGGAGAAGCTGGCAGTAGAAGCTGGTGAAACCGTTACATTTGATAACGTGGTTGCTGTAAGTGATGGTACTTTGAAGGCTGGTGCTGATGTAGCAAACGCTACCGTTACTGCTTCTGTAGTAAAAGAAGGCAAGGCAAAGAAAGTCATCGTTTACCGTTATAAGAGAAAGACAGGTTATCACAAGAAGAATGGTCACAGACAGTCTTACACACAGGTTAAGATTGAAAAGATCAATGCGTAATAGGTGATTGGATGATTCATATAATCATTTATCAGAATGAGCAGAATGAATATACCGGATTTCGGATGGAGGGACATGCTGGATATGCAGAGCATGGGCAGGATATTGTCTGTGCGGCGGTATCGGTGCTGGTCATCAACACCATCAATGCGGTAGAAGCCTTTACGGAGGATCAATTTAAACATGCCATCCATGAGGAAAAGGACGTGGTTTGTTTTGAGATTGTTTCTACACCGGTTTCCGATTCTGCGCAGCTATTACTTCGTTCACTGGTATTGGGTCTGAAAGGGATCCGCAGTGAATACGGCAAAAAATATTTGGAAATTAAGACAAAAAAGCAACGCAATCGATAATGCTACAGTTGTAGAATGATGAGATTATGGGATGCTTTAGAACAGGAAAAGATAGTCAGAGGAGGTGTAATGACATGTTAAAGATGAACCTTCAGTTATTTGCTCATAAAAAGGGAATGGGTTCTACCAAGAACGGTAGAGATTCCGAGTCTAAGAGATTAGGAGCAAAGAGAGCAGACGGACAGTTTGTATTAGCAGGTAATATTATTTACCGTCAGCGTGGTACTAAGATCCATCCGGGTGTAAACGTAGGACGTGGTGGAGATGATACCTTGTTTGCTTTGGTAGACGGCGTTGTTCGTTTTGAGAGAAAAGGTAGAGACAAGAAGCAGGCTTCTGTATATCCTGTGGATGCAAAATAATTAGAATTGTCTGTCTCCGGGGAAAGCCCGGATACCGATACAGGGGCTGTGGCATGACAGCCCCTATTTTCTATGATAGGAAAGTAATTCTAATAGAATGGTTTTCCTATCATAGAAAGTGCAAATAGATGATAAAATAGTTGCGCTGATTTATGATAGAAAGAAGGTGACAATATGTTTGCGGACAGTGCAAAGATCTGGATCCGTTCCGGTAAAGGTGGGGACGGACATGTCAGTTTCCGACGGGAACTGTATGTGGCAGCCGGAGGACCAGACGGTGGCGACGGTGGCAGAGGAGGAGATCTGATCTTTGAGGTGGATTCCGGTCTCAATACATTAAATGATTTCAGGCATAACCGGAAATACAGTGCAGAAGACGGAAAACCTGGCAGTAAACGTAGATGTCACGGTGCGGATGGAGCCGATCTGGTTGTGAAAGTACCAGAGGGTACTGTGGTCAGAGAGGCACAGTCCGGCAAGGTTATTGTGGATATGTCTCACGATTGCAAACGGCAGGTAGTCTTAAAAGGTGGTCGAGGTGGCAAAGGAAATATGCATTATGCCACTCCTACCATGCAGGTACCGAAATATGCCCAGCCTGGAAAACCTGCCAGGGAACTGGAAGTGATCCTGGAGTTGAAGACCATTGCAGATGTGGGCTTAGTAGGATTTCCGAATGTGGGAAAATCCACCTTCTTATCCAGAGTCAGCAATGCCAAGCCAAAGATTGCCAACTATCATTTTACTACCTTGCAGCCGATGCTGGGTGTGGTGGATCTGGAGGGAACGGATGGCTTTGTGATCGCAGATATTCCGGGACTGATCGAGGGTGCAGCAGATGGTGTGGGACTGGGGCATGAGTTCCTGCGTCATATTGAGCGTACCAAAGTCTTTATCCATATGGTGGATGCGGCTTCCACCGAAGGGCGGGATCCAATTAACGACATTACGGTAATCAATCAGGAACTGGCACGTTACAGTGAAGAACTGGCAAAGAGACCACAGGTTATTGCTGCCAATAAGACAGATGTTTTTTATGGCAATGAGGAGGAGACCGTGATTACTCTGTTGCGGGAAGAATTTGAACCCCAGGGAATTCAGGTTTTTCCGATTTCAGCGGTTAGCGGCAGGGGTGTTCGGGAGCTGCTCTATTATGTGAAAAAGCTGTTGAATGAAATTCCGTCAGATCCAACGGTGTTTGAAGCAGAATACATTGTGGAAAATGAAGACTTCCCAGATGAGCCTTATACGGTGGAATATGACGAGAAAGAAAAGATGTATGTAGTAGAGGGTCCAAGGATTGAACGGATGCTGGGTTACACGAACCTGGATTCGGAAAAAGGCTTCCGTTTCTTCCAGAAATTCTTGAAAACCAGCGGCATATTAGAAGAATTAGAAGCAATGGGAATTGAAGAAGGCGATACAGTTCGTATGTATGAACTGCAGTTTGACTATTATAAATAGAATCACTTAGGAATGATCCAGAAATTAATTTTCGATGTATTCGATAGGAGGAGCAACAGATGGATGCACAGGTAGATTCCAGTGTCATTTCAGTAAAATTAGATGCATTTGATGGTCCATTGGATCTGTTGCTGCATTTAATAGAAAAAAATAAAATAGATATTTTTGATATTCCCATTGTTCAGATTACAGAACAATATATGGATATCATTTCTGCCATGGATGAGAAGGATATGGATATTATGAGTGACTTTTTGGTTATGGCTGCCACACTCCTAAAGATCAAATCCAAAATGCTTTTGCCTGCAGAAGTCAATGAAGAGGGCGAAGAGGAGGATCCGAGAGCAGAACTGGTAGAGCGTCTATTGGAATATAAAACCTATAAATATGCTTCCTATGAGTTGAAGGACAAGCAGATGGATGCTTCCCGTCTTTTGTTTAAGGAAGCTTCTGTGCCAGAGGAAATCGCGGATATCAAGGATGAAGTAGATGTAGGCGAGCTATTATCGGATGTTACCCTTGCCAAATTACAGGACATATTCAAATCTGTCATGAAAAAACAGATTGATAAAGTAGATCCCATCCGCAGTAAGTTCGGGAAAATTGAAAAGGAAAGCATTACCTTGGAAGACCGTATGCTGTTTATCGAAGAATATGCCATGTTGCATCAGAAGTTTTCCTTTCGGCAGCTTTTAGAGGAACAGCCTTCTAAAATGATGGTTATTGTGAGCTTTCTAGGGATTTTAGAGCTGATGAAAGTGGGGAAACTAAAAATCCTGCAGGAAAATATTTTTGATGATATCTATATTACATACGACAATACCGTAAAATTTCAGGGAGAGTGGATACCGTCCAGCACGGACTAGTATAAATTAGGAATATTGCCGATGAAATGTTTTGGCAGAATATGAATGGACACTGTCTGGTACGGATTAGATAGAATGGAGCAGAGGTTATGAAATTATCAGAGTTGGAAGCAAAGATGGAAGCGATCCTGTTTACCATGGGAGAGGCAGTGGAACTGGAACGGCTGGCTGCCGCCACCGATCAGGACGAAGATACCTGTCGCAAGGTTCTTCGCAGTATGATGGATAATTATACTGCAGAAGACCGGGGGATCCAGATTATTGAATTAGATGGTGCTTTTCAAATGTGTACCAAGGCAGAAATGTATGAGTCTATCGTACGGATTGCCCATGTACCAAAGAAACATGTTCTGACCGATGTGTTATTGGAAACCTTGTCCATTATTGCTTACAAACAGCCCATTACCAAGGTGGAAATTGAACATATCCGAGGCGTGAAATCAGATCACGCAGTAAACAAGCTGGTGGAATATAATCTGGTCTGTGAAGTGGGACGGCTGGATGCACCGGGTAAACCGATTTTATTTGCCACGACGGAAGATTTTCTGCGTAACTTTGGAATTGAATCTTTGGAGGATCTTCCAGTTATTAATCCAGAAAAGATCGAAGACTTCAAATTAGAGGCGGAGGAAGAAATTCAGCTGGAGCTGGATATTGAAATATAAGAGTTAAAGTTTCACTAATACCTGGCTTCGCCAGGTAAAGTGAAACTAAATTAACTCTCGGAGGAACGCAAAAGCGGCGTTCTTCCCATTTATAACTGATAGTGAATTTGCATGTAACGTGATAGGAGGGAAGAAACTATGTCAAGGACAAAATATGTATTGGATTCCCATACACACACCATTGCCAGCGGTCATGCCTATAATACCATTAACGAGATGGCACGGGCTGCAGCGGATAAAGGCTTACAGTTGTTAGGGATCACAGAACATGCACCTGCTATGGTGGGCTCTTGTAGTGAGATTTATTTCCAGAATTTAAAGGTACTGCCCCGGGAAAAGTATGGAGTTCGTTTGATGTTTGGTGCAGAACTGAATATTCTGGATACTGAGGGAAATATTGACTTATCCGAGTGGACTTTGCCGGGACTGGATGTGGGAATTGCCAGCATGCATCCAGGCTGCTATGAAAGTGTATCCAGAGAAGCGAATACGGAAGCCTATATTAAGGTGATGGATGAACCTCATGTGAATATTATTGGTCATCCGGATGATGGACGTTTTCCAGTGGATGCGGTGGCACTGGTGCAGGCAGCTAAGGAAAAACATGTTTTGATTGAGTTGAATAACAATTCCTTAAATCCCAAAAGTTTTCGGCAGAATGCCTGGGAAACCGATGTGAAAATATTACAGGCATGTAAAAAATATCAGCAGCCGATTATTCTGGGCAGCGATGCCCATGTGGAAGAAGATATTGCGGAATACCATTTTGCAGAGAGGGTACTGGAAGCGGTAGACTTTCCAAGAGAGCTGATTGTGAATTATTCCATTGACCAATATATGGAGTTTATGACTGCCAAAAAATAGAAAAGAGCCACCGTATCACTAGCACATGACAATACCATGTGAAGTGATACTAAATCAACAAGAGCAACGTCACGTTGCTCTGCAAAAACGCTAAAGCGTTTTTGTTGGCGAGCCATTATACATGAGCAATTTCCTATATAGTAAAATCAAAAGGAACTGCCCATGAATTCCAGTGCGGCAGTTCCTTTACTTAATTCTCATTATCCAGAATATTTTTATCTAACATACTTTCTATAATCGTTTTCTTTACCCAGATATCAAAACTCAGGGAGCAGATGTACGCAAAGTGGGATAGGAGCTTTCGTTCCTCCGGATCCTCAATATCCGCAAATGCCTTGTTGGCTTTTCGGAGTTTACGGATCATATCTCTGGTTTCTTCATCAATGCTGTCTAATTGGATCTGGAAAATTTCCTGATAAACATCGGTTAAATCCCGTCCATCTTCGCTTTGGAAAAACTTCTTGGTAATGGGTTCTAATATTCCCTGGATATCATTGATAGATAAGAAGTTCTTAAAATAATAAATGAAGATCAATAATATCATGTGCTCTTTGGAATATTTCTTTTTATTAGAAGGAGGCAGGAGATTGTTTTTGGAATAATTATTAATCATGGTTTTGGTCAGGATCTTATCATCTTCAAAGCGTTTGGAGGAACTTAGATGCTCGTCCATAAAAGTGGTTACCTGATCCATATATAAATCAATGTTAGGAATATCTTCCGGACTGATATAATCAATGCCCTGCATCTGGCGAATTAATTCAATCATGTTCCGGTCGTACTTTTTGTGCATAGTGTCAGATCCTTTCTGGTTACTCCCAAATCATCATAGTAAGTATAACGGATTTAGAAATGAAGTGCAACATTTTTTCCAAATTGCATATAGTATTATTATGCAGTGTAAATAAGAATCGACGGGGAGCAATGTGATGCATCGACGAAAACGATACGATTATGCGCATCAGGGAAAAATTCCAAAGAAACCCTCTGGAGAGGAACCAAGGATCGCAGAGACGATATCCCGTAAGCTGCAGCTGTCGGAGGATGTATTGGCATCGGCGCCACTGTTGATGGGATATGGACCACATCGGTTATGTTTGGAGAATTATCGTCATATTATAGAATATAACGATGACATGATACGGATCCAGACAAAAATGGGACGGATCCATGTCAAAGGAGAGCATCTGGTAATTGCTTATTTTCGGGACGATGGTATGTGTATCATGGGAAATATCTCGGCCATTGAATATCATCACTGACATAGTACATATTTCTTGTAATAGCATTGCACAATATGAGATTAACGATTCCCTACAGGATATGGTTTACCAGATTCCCTGCGTCATCCAGATAAAATAAATGGGGAGGCGTTTTGTTTTGGTACATAAAATATTAGGCTGGTTCTTTGGCTATCTGTGTATTCGGTTCCGGGGGGAAGGGATGGAACGCTTTATCAATTTATGCCATCATCATGGTATTAATTTGTGGCAGATTTATCCAGACTCTCAGGGAGAAGAAATGCATGCCTGTATCTCCTTAAAAGATTATAAACAGATCCGGAATATTGCACGCAAAACCAAGGTATGGCCAAGAGTGACAGAACGTCATGGTGCGCCCTTTGTCTGGGTCAGTATCATGCAGCGGAAAAGTTTTTTTGCCGGACTTGTCTTATTTTTAGGACTAGTTCTTTTTTTCTCTACACGGATTTGGTCTATTGAAGTGGCAGGGGAAAGCTATCACACCCAGGAAAGTCTGCTGCGCTATCTGAAAACACAAAATGTATATTCAGGAATGGCGGGAAAACAGGTGCTCTGCAGCCAGATTGAAGATCAGCTTCGGAAACAGTATGAGGATATTGGCTGGGTGTCTGCCAAAAAATCCGGCAGTAAATTATATCTTCAAATACAGGAAGTGCGTTTGATCGAGGCTGAGACAGAAAAAAAGCCTTCCCATCTGGTGGCATCCTGCAAAGGGACAGTGGTGCAGATCGTTACCAGACAGGGGACCGCTAAAGTACATCAGGGTGACAAGGTGAAAAAAGGGAAAGTCTTGATTTCGGGAGCCGTAAAGATTATTGGGGATAATGATACCGTGCTGGGGAAACAATTTGTAGAGGCCCAGGGAGATATTATGATTGAAAGTAAAAAAAAGTATCATGATGAATTGGAAATCAAAGAAAAGCGGAAGATATATACTGGCAGAGAAAAGAAGATTTATCAGTGGAATATTGCTGGAAAACAGTTTTTTTTGCATAATGTTTTAAATCATTTGGAAAGAGGGCAAAAATATGATATAATTCGGGAAGGTGGGCAGTTTTGTAGTTTGATATCTGCGTATGTTCCTATGGAAAGCTGGGTTACGACCTATCGCTTTACTGAAATGCAGGAACAGGAATATACGGAGGCAGAGGCGACGGAAATTCTGGAGAAACGCTTACAGACTTATTTACATCAGAAGCAGGAGCAGGGAAATCTGTTGCAACAGTCCAATCCTGTGATTACCAGACAGGGAGACCGATATATCTGTGAGGATCAGATCGTCTGGTGGAAAAAACAGCAGAAACGCAGGATGATATCAGACAAAACCATACAGGCAGCGGAAAAGAGGGAACAAGATGGCAATAATGGAGACCTTGATTGAGATACCAGCGGAACATGAGGGAAATGTATTTGGAAAGCTGGATGAATATATTAAAAAGATAGAGCAGAATTTAAATGTAACTATGGTTGCAAGGGATGGAACCTTGAAATTGATTGGTGAGGCTGCGGATGTGAAGCAGGCAGACAGTGTTTTGATGCAATTGCTGGAATTGTCCAAACGGGGTAATGTGATCACAGAGCAAAATGTTAATTATGCATTAAGCATGGTTCTGGAGCATCGCAATCCGGACCTGGTTTCTTTTGATTCCGATATTATCTGCCATACGATACAGGGAAAACCGGTTAAGCCAAAGACAGCGGGGCAGAAGAAGTATATTGACCAGATCCGTAAGAAGATGATTGTATTTGGAATTGGACCAGCGGGAACCGGCAAGACTTATCTGGCAATGGCAATGGCTATTGAGGCTTTTAAGCGGGATGAAGTCAGCAAAATTATTCTTACCAGACCGGCGATTGAAGCTGGAGAGAAACTGGGATTTTTGCCGGGAGATTTGCAGAGCAAGGTGGATCCTTATCTGCGGCCATTATATGATGCTTTATATCAAATTATGGGGGCAGAAAGCTATCTGCGCAATGTGGAAAAGGGTTTAATTGAAGTGGCGCCCCTTGCCTATATGAGAGGGCGGACATTGGACAACTCATTTATCATACTGGATGAGGCACAAAATACCACTCCGGCTCAGATGAAGATGTTTTTGACCAGAATTGGTTTTGGATCTAAAGTAATCGTAACGGGGGATCTGACCCAAAAGGATCTACCTTATGGCACGAAATCCGGCTTGGAACAGTCTTTGGAAGTCTTAAAAAAGGTTGAGGACATTGGTTTTTCCTATATGACAAACCAGGATGTGGTGCGACACCCTTTGGTTCAGCAGATTGTCAATGCTTATGATCTTTATGAAAAAGCAAAGCAGAAAAAGAATAATAAGAAATAAGAGGATGGGGAAATACATGCAGGAAAAAAATGTTCGGAATGGGATGCCTATGACAGTTATAGTGTATCTGTCACTGTCTGGGGCAAGTGTTTATCATGGAATGAAATATGGATTACCGTTATATGGAATTACAGCAAATGTTTTGATTTCGCTGATTCTTGCCACGGTATTAATCCGCTATGTGAAATATAGTCAGTCAAAGAATAATCGATTTGTTCAGGATACGGGAGCATTTTTGATACTTTTTGTTCTGGTCAACTTTATGATGGCATGGGGATCGGAGGACGAGTATGGATATCTCTGGCTGCTGCCAGTTGCGCTGATCACGGTTGGTACCGGCATGGAACATGGTGTGATAGTGTATTTTGTATTGTTGATTCAGAATATTATGCTGCATACTGGAGAGTTCAATTCCTGGTATTTATTGCTGCTGTTTTTATATGGCGTGTTTGTAATTTGGGTTCTGTCAAAGGAACTTCGTGGAAAGACATTGTTCTATCTGTTTGTTTCCCTGCTTTCAGTGGATGCAGTGCTGCAGATTTTGCAGTATCAGTTCCAGATGTCAGCATTGCAGAGCCATAAACGGCAGGTGGTGGTGGAGTTGATCAGCGTGGTGTGTCTGGAGATCTTTTTGGGAATTTATCTGCTTTACCGAAAACATCAGAAGGTGAAAGAATTGCGAGACAGCCAGAGACGATTCCAGGAGGGATTGGAAGCGGCAGTGCAGGAGGATCATGCCTTACTGGTTCGGCTGCAGGAACATTCCAGATCTCTGATGGGACATTCCAGAAGAATCAGTGCCATTGCAGCACAGGCAGCGGAATATATGGGAGCGAATATCTTGCTGGCACAGGCTGGCGGTTTATATCATGAAATTGGCAAAATAACCGATCCTAAGAATTATCTCCAGGCTGGTGTGGAGTTATTGGAAGAATATGATATGCCGAAGGAGCTGTTGGAGGTGGTCAGCCAGCACAGTACCGGATTACCAAAGCCTCAGTCCATGGAAGCAGCCATTGTCATGATGGCAGATTGTATTATTTCCACTAGTAATGCCCTGGAGAAAAAAGGGAAAAGGAATGCCGTTTCGGACAAGCATTTGGTAGAAGTAGTTTTTCAGCACCGGATTACCGGTGGCAATTTGGAGGAGTCTGGTTTGTCGGAGGAACAGATCAGGCAGTTGCAGGAATTTTATATGGAGCATGCTTTTGCAAGCAATAGGGAGGAACAAAAAAGCGAATGACAATATGGATGGAAAAGGAAACGGAAGAGGAAATTGATTTTGCGTATGAATCCGTGGTGGAAGATGTGGTCCGTCAGTCAATCCAGATGGAGCATTGTCCCTTTGAATGTGAAGTGAATGTGACATTTACAGATAATGAGGGGATACGGAATATGAACCGGGAGTTCAGGGAGTTGGATGTGCCTACGGATGTCTTATCCTTTCCTATGATAGAATACTCTGTGCCAGCTGATTTTTCAGCCTTAGATAAGGAAATGGATACGGCAGGGAATTTTAACCCGGAGACGGGGGAGCTTTTATTAGGCGATATTGTGATTTCTTTGGAGCGTGCCAGAGAGCAGGCAGAGGAATATGGACATTCCTTGAAGCGGGAAATTTCCTTTCTAATTGCCCACAGTATGTTACATTTATTTGGCTATGATCATATGGAGGATGAAGAACGTCTGGTAATGGAGGACAAGCAGGAAGCGGTTCTGCAAAGTCTGGGGATTACCAGGGAGACAGCTGATTTGTGAATGCTGTCAGAAAAATATACCGTTGTCTGGATTCTTATAAACAATCCAGGATGAACGAATGTCAGTAAGAGGAATTTATAACAGGAAGGAAAAATACATGGGTACAACAAAGAAAAGTAGTGGAGATGAATTTTTGAAACAGGGAAGTATTCTGGCAATGGCATCTATTCTGGTTCGAATTATCGGCATGGTGTACCGGATTCCCATGGCAAATATCATCGGGGACGACGGCAATGGTATTTACTCTGCTGCTTTTGAAGTATATAATATCTTGCTGATTATTTCTTCCTATGGCATGCCTATGGCGGTATCTAAAATGGTATCCGCTAAATGTGCGCAGAAACAGTACAAAGGAGCCTTTCAGGTATTTCGTTGTTCCATTTTGTTTTCGCTGCTGTCCGGCGGTCTCATGGCGATTTTTGTCTTTTTTGGAGCAGGTTGGATTGAACGTACCTTCTTTTCCAAATTTCAGGGTATTTCTATTCCGTTGCGGGTATTGGCACCAACCATATTCATTGTGGCAGTGATGGGTGTGTTCCGTGGATTATTCCAAGGAAGGAATACGATGATGCCTACTGCTGTATCCCAGATTTTAGAGCAGATTGTCAATGCGGTAATTAGTATTGTAGCTGCTTAT
Organism: uncultured Jutongia sp.; assembly: GCA_964409845.1. Lineage (GTDB taxonomy): Bacteria > Bacillota > Clostridia > Lachnospirales > Lachnospiraceae > Butyribacter. Next base: position 14,853 of record CAYPEW010000045.1, on the reverse strand, counting down.
TATTTGATGATGGATCACAGCGCATCAAAAAATCTATCTGCATGGGGCGCAGCAGGGGGGACTATGGGAACCTGTGTTGGTGCCTTGGCAGCATTTATAATATTATTTCTGATTTATCTGTTATATCGCCCGGTTATGAAGCGGCAAATGGGGCGGGAACGCAGGAAAAATACGGAGACGGTGGGGGAGACTTATCAGTTAATTTTTTGGACAGTTATTCCTATTATTCTGAGCCAGACAGTCTATCAGCTCAGTGGGATTATTGATGTAACAGTTTATAATTATGCTATGGAGGCAAGGAAGATTGACGACCGAATTGTGCGGACCATGCAGGGAATTTACAGCACGAAATACCGTCTGCTGGTCAGCGTGCCTATTGCGGTATCCACCGCTATTGCATCTTCCATGATTCCCAGCCTGGTGGCGTCTGTTACGTCATATGACCGTACGGCAATTCATGCCAAGGTATCTATGGCAATCAAATTTAACATGATTATTGCATTTCCTTCGGCGGTGGGGCTGGCAGTATTGGCTGTACCAATTATTCGTCTGCTTTTTCCAGGATCAGATTATGTGACAGGAGGATGGATGCTGATGACAGGATCTACCTGTATTATCTTTTATGCCCTGTCTACAGTAACCAGTGGTGTCCTGCAAAGTATTGATGAAATGAGTAAACCGGTTATTCACTCTTTGATTTCCCTGGTGATTCATATCGTATTGATTTTTGTGTTACTGCGCTATACAACCATGGGTGCTTATGCCTTGGTTTTTGGAAATGTGACCTATCCTCTGGTGGTCTGTTTTCTGAATGGCAGATCCGTCAGACAACATCTGGGATTCCGGCAGGAGGTGACCAAGACATTCTGTATTCCATTTTTGTCTTCGGTAGCGATGGGAATTCTGACCTTTGTTGTCTATGAACTGTTTTTCCTGCTGACACACCGAATTTATGTTGCCATTGTGCCGGCCTTTCTGGTGGCTGTGGCAAGTTATTTTGCTATGGTGCTGAAACTGGGCGGATTAAATCGGGAGGAACTATATGAATTTCCAATGGGTCGCCGGATGTCTATTGTGGCAGACCGTTTCCATTTGCTTCGTCATTAATTATTAACTGATAGAAAGGTTGATCCTTATGCATAAAATCACGAGAGAAGTGATACGCAGGATGGCTACATCCGATACTGTCTATTTTCGGGGAATGCGTTATTATGCTGCCCATGCAGTATCTAAAGTGACTTGGAATGAAGTGAATAAACAATACCGGAGTATTGTGCAGGGAGGTCATTCCTATACAGTAACGGTTGATTTTGGGGAGGGTGATGCACTGTCCTACAGTTGTAATTGTCCTGCTAAGGTAAATCAGCATGGTGCTTGTAAACATGTTGTGGCAACGCTACTTTTTATTTCAGATTACCAGCATAGGGAAGAAGTCCGGGAGACGCAGAAAAAAGAGGATCAGACCGCCTATGCCATTATTGAATATTTTCGTAAGCGGGAATATCCGGGACTGACGCCTTCTTATTATCACCTGGATCTGCGTATTACAGTGAATGAACCAATGCACGGGAAAGATTCCAAGGCGTTTTTATGCCTATATGCTGGAGCTGGCAGAATGTATAAGGTGGCCAATACCAAAAAATTTATCCATGATTATGTGAACGGTAACATGATTAGTCTGGGAAAAGAGTTTCGTTTTCTGCCGGGGGAGTCTGCTTTTGAACCGATTTCCAGCCGGGTTTTGGATTATTTGGTGGAGATTTATGAAATTCAGGAAACACTGGGGAAAACTTATTACTCTAATTTATTTAACAGACAGGAGATGGTATTGTCAGAAAATATGCTCCGAAAATTGCTGATATTGGCAGAGGGATTGTCTATTCAGATGAATTTTTGTGGAAATGATACCGGAGTGACAGAAATTGTCCGGGGGAATCCGGATATTTCCCTGGAGATCCTTATGGAGGAGCAGACGCTTTTCCTACGGGAGAATACAGAAGATAAGCTGACAGCCGTATGTGGTGACGGATCTATTTTGCTGTATGGGAACAGTTTATATCTGCCGGATGAAGAATTTCTTGCCGATCTTCTGCCTTTTTACACGGCAATCTTTGGGAATGAAAGCAGGCAGGTGGAATTTCGCAGTGATAATATGGGAGCTTTTATTGAAAAGGTGCTGCCTGTGATTCAGAAATCCATGTCTGTGACTGTTCCGGATGAGATCCGGGATTATTATATCGTGGAGCCGATTTGTCCAAAACTGTATCTGGATATGGTTATGCAACGTCATCGCCCGGTCATTACAGCTACGGTACAATTTTGCTATGGCAGTTATGAAATCAATCCTCTGGAGGAAAAGCAGACTGGAACCTATATTGTGGTGCGTGACAGAGAAGAGGAGGAGAGGTTGATCCATCTGCTGTATGATCTTCATTTTGTGGTGCAGGGAGCTTATTTTCAGTTGTCCAAGGAAGAGGACATCTTTCGACTGATGTCCGAGTATTTAGACACGTTGACAGAGCAGTTTGAACTGTATTACTCCAAGAAATATAAATCCATTGCTATCAGTAAAATTGGTTCCATGCAGATGGGGATACGTTTGAATACCGATATCAACTTGTTGGAAATGGATTTAGGGTATACCCAGATACCGAAAGCAGAGCTGGAGGATTTCTTCCGTGCCATTCGCTTGAAACGGAAATATTACCGCTTAAAAAGTGGCGCATTTATTGACCTGACACAGCAGGAGAAAAACATGGATACCTTGCGTCAGATTCTGGAAGTGACAGAGAGTACTGAAAATGGGACACTTCGTTTTCAGCAGCATACGGCAGCGTATCTGGATGGACTCTTACCTCGTTCTAATCGGATCCGGAAGGATGAAAGTTATCAAAAATTGATTCAGGATCTTCATGCACCAGATCAGACGGAATGGAAGGTGCCTTCTGTCCTTGATGGGGTGCTGCGTCCCTATCAAGTAGTAGGATTCCGGTGGCTGATGACTTTGGCAAATTATGGTATGGGTGGTATTTTGGCTGATGATATGGGATTGGGGAAGACTGTTCAGACCATTGCCTACATCTGCGCTCATCCAGGAACCCGTACCTTAATTGTATGTCCTACCTCTTTAGCCTACAACTGGCAGGAAGAATTTGATAAATTTGCACCCCATATCCGTAGTTGTATCGTCTCTGGCATTCCGGAAGAACGGAACGGGCTTCTGACGCAGAACAGAGAGAATTATGATGTGTGGATTACTACATATCCGTTAATCCGGAAAGATGTGGAGAACTATCGAGATATTTCCTTTGATGCCATGTTTATTGATGAAGCTCAGTTTATTAAAAATCCATCTTCCCTGGGAGCTAAGGCAGTCAAATGTGTGCAGGCAATACACCGTTTTGCCTTGACAGGAACGCCAATTGAAAATGCCCTGTCAGAGCTGTGGTCTATTTTTGATTATGTGATGCCGGGATTTTTTCCTCGTTACCATCGTTTTACAGAACTGTATGAAAAGCCGATTTTGCGAGATAACGATGAAAAGCAGATGCAGATTTTGCGGCGGAGAATTCAGCCATTTATTCTGCGTCGAATGAAAAAGGATGTCTTAAAAGAACTGCCGGACAAGATCGAAACCAGACGGACGGCTGCAATGACCTCCAAGCAGAAGAAGATATATCATTCCTATCTATCCCGGATTCAGTCTGAAATTAGAGATAAAGAGAGTTTTCTGGACGGGCAGGACCGGATACAGGTATTGGCGGCACTGACCAGATTGCGCCAGATCTGTTGTCATCCCGCAACCTTTGTGGAGAATTACCAGGGTGGCAGTGGAAAATTGGATCTGTTGATGGAACAGCTGCCAGATATTCTGGCGGCAGGGCATAGTGTGATCATCTTTTCCCAGTTTACTAGCATGCTCTCTATCATTGCGCAGGAATTGCAGCAGTCCCGGATTCCATTTTATTATTTATCCGGTTCGGTGCCGCCGGAGGAACGGAAAAGAGAAGTGAAATCCTTTAATCAGGGGGATGTCAATGTTTTTCTGGTTTCTCTGAAAGCAGGGGGAACCGGACTGAATCTGACTGGTGCTGATACGGTGATTCATTTTGATCCCTGGTGGAATCCAGCGGTGGAAGATCAGGCAACGGATCGTGCCTATCGTATCGGACAGAAACGAAAAGTTCAGGTAATCAAGTATGTGATGGAGGATTCCATCGAGGAGAAGATATACGAATTGCAGAAGCGGAAAAAGAATTTGTCTGACCGGGTAATCCAGTCAGGCGAAATGTTTGTGAATCAGTTGACCAGTGAGGAGCTTTATGAATTGCTGCGCCCAGACGAAGGGACAATGTAAAAAATTGACTTTCCCCACTTTTTGCACACAAGCCAGAGCCATTTCAGGATGGATAATTTCTGCTTATCTGTCATATAGTGGTTTGTGTCTGCCGTGGATCTGTCTGATTGTTTCAATAAAATTGTACTCTGTCCGAAACCGGAAGAAATTTTGCCCTGACGTACTGCGACTAGGTTTCGTGGGAAATCCTGCCTTGCAGTGACGTATCTGTGTGTGCTCGGAAGCTTTGTCTGAACATCATGCTGTTAGTTTGTAGTTTCTTTTTTAGGGCACGCTTGCGCTAAATTTCATACGCAGCGGTACATAACGAGGTAAAGGACACCTCGTAAGTACCGGCGTATTCAAATTGCCCGTAAAAGGAAACATACAAACACAGCATGGTGTGAGTTAGCGTGAGAGCACGCTAATCAACAATACGGCATGCAAGGCAGATGGTTTCCCCGAAAGCGTAAAGTCGCTAGTTAGGGCAGATTTCTTCCGGTTCGGACAATATACAAAATAGTGGACAATCAGACAGATCCACGGCAGACAATGCAATGTAAAAATGACAGATAAGCAGAAAGAAAATATCCATCATTTGGTAATGTGTGTGCAGTGGGGAAAGTCAAATGTAAAAAATACTTGCAAATTCGGGACAAGTATGATATTCTATTTCTTGTTGTGAGTAGAGATATTCCTCTGTTACGGTTGCGGATAGCACAGAAGTATTAAGAATGTCAAAATATGAAGGAGGTCACACAAATGAACGATATTATTAAGGCAATTGAAGATGAGCAGTTAAAGTCTGATATTACGGATTTTAATGTAGGTGATACGGTAAGAGTATTCGCCAAGGTTATCGAGGGTTCCAGAGAGCGTATCCAGGTATATGAGGGTACAGTTTTAAAGAGACAGAATGGTGGAGCCAGAGAGACATTTACCGTGAGAAAGAATTCAAACGGTGTTGGTGTGGAGAAAACCTGGCCATTACATTCTCCGATTATTGACAAGATTGAAGTAGTTCGTAGAGGTAAGGCAAGACGTGCCAAGTTATTCTACCTGCGTGATCGTGTTGGTAAGGCTGCAAAGGTAAAAGAAATCGTTAAATAATTGAATTGTTATGAAACGGAAGTGCGGTTCATTTTTGGATCGCACTTTTTTCGAAACAGAAAGGAGGACATGGAATATGTGGTGTCCGAATTGTAAGATGGAGTATCGGAAAGGAATACGAGTATGTGCTGATTGTGGTGCAGAATTAGTGGAAGGAACGGAGGCTGATTTCTGTGCTGTGGATCTCTGTGAGTTTAAGGACGAGGCACTTGCAGATCGTTTTTTGGAGTACCTGCATTATTCCGGATTGGAGCAGGCAGCGAAAGTAGAAAAAGAGGATGGGGCAGTTTATGTTGTTACAGTTCTGGAAAAACAGCGGAAAAAAGCAGAAAAATTATTTCGTGGTTTTTTGTTAGCTATGAAAGAGGAACAGGAGACAGAGGAGTTAAAACAACTGCAGAGACAGTTGTCAGAAAATATGGAAGATGAATCAGAAATAGAAGTTTCACTTCTTAGGCGGAGTAAAACAGGGGCTCCTGTTCTGGATGCATTGAATGACGTGATAGAAGCAAGAGAATCCATGGAAGAAGAAGCGGAAGAAACAGAATATGATTGGGATCAGGAGGATCAAGAGAGAGATTCTGATGAAACTGATTTAGATGATGATGCGGAACTGCAGGAACAGGGAGAGAACTTATTGTTATCAGAGGAGGCAGAGGAAGATACCAGCGATCTGCTTTATACTTCCACGGAAAGTTATGTAACGAAAGAGGAAGAATATAAAGATCTCAAATTTTCGGGAATTACCTTTATTGTTTTTTCAATTTTGGGTGGTACATTCTTGGCTTTGTGTCAGTTGGAAGTATTGCCGATCAAATATGAGAAGTTTGTATTTATTGTAATTGCACTGGTATTTGTGGTATTTCTTATCATTGGTATTGTCAGTATGGTTAAGGCGTCCAGAATGAAGTCGGAAATACCGGTCGAGGAAGCAAAGACAAAAGAAATTTACGACTTTTTAGATGCAGAATTATCCCAGGAAACCTTGGATAGCTGGAAAGATCCAGAGGTATCGGATGTAGAAAATGATCTGCTGATTACCGCACATATTCGAGGGCTTCTGGTAAAAAACTATCCGGAAGAATCCGTTGTTTATCTGGAATATCTGGCGGATCAGTATTACGGGGACCGTTATATGGATCACGAGGATTTCGAAGATGCAGAGGATGATCGGATGGATGAAGGGATTCCTGAGGAGGATGAAACGGAAGATACGGAAGAGTAAGATAATCATACGATGAAATAAAAAGGCTATCACATGCAGGAAGATTTATTTATGATTGTTTCTGCTGTGATAGTTTTTTTTATCGAATAGGAAATTTCTCGTTTTCTATAAAGTAAAAATATTTATGTGCACAGCCAGCAAAGGAAGATGTCACTTCGTAACGCTGGCTAGCACGGCAAAGTGTGTTTTGTATTTAGTGGTATGCAATAGCATAAATGCTATTTAGCATAAATGCTATTTAGTTTACGCTTTTTTACAATGTGACACCGTTTTGCTGTAACAGAGCACGGGCACTTTCTACAGAGTCTATACCGGTTTTATTTTTAATCGGTGCAAATTCCCGATCACGAACTACCTCAAATGGCAGGCAAGTATCCATCAATTCAATCATATCCAGAATCAGTGTTTCAAATTTATAGCCGTTTGGTTCTAGCGGATTTACCAGGGTAGCATCATCATCAATAAATGGTATCTTTTTTTCTACAATATGCAGAGGCATTTCCCGTTCACAGATTTCTTCCAATGCAGAAATACGAAAGAGATAGTTGAGTATAACGCCGAAGTTATAGGCAGGATCTCCATTTTCGTCTTTGGTGTCACGAAGTTCAGGAGTCTGTTCATAATATTCCACAATAGAAGGATGTCCATCTTTGAGACACATAACACCCACTTTTTCGTCAGGATCGTTTTTGCGGACTACTTTGGCTCCAGTACTGCAGTTTTTGGCAATGGTGGCACCGACAAAACAAGGATCAGCGATGCGCTGCAATACATTGTCAACAGCGAATACATTAAGCCATTCTATGCCATGGGTATGAATAAATTCCAGCAGCCCGGCATTCTGCAGGGAGGAGAACCATCCGCCATTTCCGTTAGGAGAGGTGGCGATTTTGTGCTTGGCTTCCATATATACTTTACCGTCATAAGTAGCAGCCGGAGCCATGTCCTGCTGGAAGAAGTGGATATGGTCAGCCCGGTATCCAAAGAAATCATGGGTCTGGAAAAAACCAGTGGTATCGGCATGGTTTTTATCACTGGTCATAATAAAGAGATGGATCCAGGTATCCGTTTGCTGCACTACATCTAATAAATTGGAAATGATTCGTTCAAAGATATAAACTGGTTTCGTCAGTCCAATATCATACATTCCCTTGGGGTGGTCAGATCCCAGTCGGGTTCCCATCCCCCCTGCCAGTAGAACGGCCGCAACTTTTTCTTCTTTGATTGCTGTGGTACCGACTTGTAGGAACTGCTCCCGGTGTTCTTCAATCTCTGGGATCTGCATGGCACGAATCGGTGTGATTTCTCCTGCCTGGCTATTGTTATCGGAAGAATGTTTGATTTTATTTATTACGGAAAAATCTGTTTCATCAATCTGTGTTAACAGGTTTTGCTGTTCTGATGCTGATAATGTATCATAGTATTTTAGAACATGTTCCTGCGAATATCTGGCTAACTTTTGTCTGGCTTCCTGTAGATTCATAAATAGACCTCCTGATTCATTGTGATAGTGATAAACAACGAGCCAAAAACAGGCTCTTTTATGAAATATGACTTTGTAAATTTACATAAACTACATTATACGGTAATCCTATGTCACATGCAAGCTTCTTTTGTCCTTGCCTTTCCGCATTTTGACAGATCAAGTCGCAGTATGCAGAAGCTCAAGGCTTTTGTCTGGTCGTTGACAAGGAGATATGGTACCGATATAATAAAATTGCTAGTTAGCAACTTTCTAGTAAGTATGCTTCGCATTTTGTTGTTGTAAATTCGCGAGAGTGTGCGAAGCACACTTTGTTATTTCCATAAAAAAAGTAACGATTGCTTTGTATATTCCTGGTAAGTGGGCTTTGAGGATGTATGAATACAGCGTAAAACATTGGTTTTGCCAGCGCAAAACATTGGTTTTGCCAGCGCAAAACATTAGTTTTGCGCTTGTTTATTATAAGGGAAAATGTTCTCAAAAGTATAACTAATTATAATAGATAGGGTTTATGGAGGTAGTATATGAATATGGATAATATTTGGCATCAATGGAAATTACAAAAAAAATTATGGATGGGTCTTCTGGTAATGGCTTTGCTTGTATCAATGACAGGATGTCAATGGCGGTCGGGAAAGGGGAAAAATGTTTATCCGGCAACAGACGATTTCTGGCAACTTGTTCAAAAGGAAATGGAGGAAAATACAGAAGTATTTTCTAATGACAACAATTCTTATTGTATTACCATAGGGGAAGATGATGAAGAAGTTCTTACTCAACAGCAGATAGATGGTACTCTGATACAGAATCATAGCGTTAATCAGTTAGACGAGCTATTACAGGTAAGCAATGTATGGCTGTATTATTCAACGTGGGAGAATGAGGCTGGTTTCCCGGTTTTTTGGCGTGTTCCTATCCAAAAGACAGAGAATGGTGATCAATTGCTCTGGGAAAAAAGAGAGGCATTGCTGCTGGATTTCACGGAAATTTCTTACATCACGGATTTTTATGTGATTTACGAGACGGTGGATGGAATATTCAAATTGAATCTGCAGAATGGAGAAAAGCTATCTGTGATGGTAGAGAATCGGCAGCTGAATGGAACAGTCGTGTGTTGCAGATATCAAGGTTCTGTTATTTTGGACGAAAAACTGTTTGTTATAGAGGGAAGTAGTTTATATAGTCTTGAACCAGATAGTGGTACTGTCATGCAGATTTACACAGGGGAAAAATGGAAGGATGATTTTACCTTATATAGACATACCGGGATGGTATCCTTTGATGACAGTGTTTATTTTACCTGTGATAATGAAACGATTTGGCAGTACTGTAAGGGGGAGGAGCAGGCAGTCTGCGTAATTTCAGAAGAAGATTTTTCGAAGAAACTGAAAGAATTTGGTCTAAAAAAGAAAAATAGATTTCAAGAATATTGCATCACAGAAATCTTCCTTTATCAGGATAGGGTATATTTTTGGATAAAAGAGTATGATGAAAAACAAGAAAGACCTGCGGATGCGGAAATATGTTTTCTTAGTGCTCCTGCTTCCGATTTGTCCCAACTTCGGAATGAAAGTGTAGTAACAGATTATTTGCATTATTGGAAGACAGAAGGCACTTTTGCCGATGCTATTTCGGATGATATTGTGAATCAGGAAATGTATATGTATAAACCAGACCGAATTGAGGGAGTTGTGGATGACAAGATAATTCTGTCTGAGATTCGACTGTCGCAGAGTGGGAGATCCTATGTAGAGCGGATGTATTTTGTTGCCTATGATCCTGAATTGGATCAGATCCTGGAGCGGTCGGATATCAGAAAAGTGTATTAGTTTAGTTTGTGTGTGTGAAAAAATGGGGAAAGTCAAAAAGTGGGGAGGAGTTCACAAGATTACAGCAATGTGGTATAATTTTAAGGAATAGGGCTGGAAGATCTTGACAAATATGCTTATAATTCCGAAATATAATGCGTAAAATTCATCGATATTTAACCGCATTAGTAATACTCACAAAATAAATGGAAAAAAGGGGGGATTTTATGGGAAAAAAGAGAAAAAAAGCAGAATTAGAGATGGAATACCAGTATATGCAGGCTTTGCGTGGCAAGGAGGTTCCTTTATTGACGTTAGATGCGGGCTGGCATAGGATATTTCCAGACTTTCGGAAGACCGGTGAAATTAAAAAACTGGAAAAAGAGTTAAATCAATTCATTAAACAGCAGGGACAGACGGAACACGATTTAAAGGATTATGATAAGGCAAAAAAGGTAATCATGAATAATATCGTGGAGAACATGACAGATGGTCATGAACCGGATAGTCCTATCCGTATCAAAAAACAGGAAAAAAATCAAAAGCTGATTGCGGATTTGAATGAAAAGATTGAAGAAACCAAAGAATTACGGAGACAGCTTCCAAAGGAGATCAAAGAAGCCAATCAGAAATTGTTGATTGCCTGTATGACCTATTGCTATCAGGAATTAATGGATAATACAGAGGTTATTGAGGAAGAGGAGGAACGAATCCAGGAACTCCGGGAAGAACTAAAAGACCATATTTTGCGGAAACAGGATCGGGAGATTCGGAATACGGAAGTCTACAAATATATGCATAATTTATTGGGGGCAGAAGTAGTGGAGGTCTTTGACCGGGAACATCAGGTCTGGCGTGGAAATATGGAGGAAAACAAGCTGGATGATTAATTTCGCTTTGGGCATTAGTGGATACATATGGTTGAGAATAAGGCTGTCATAGTTTGCATGGAAATTTGTTACTTGTTTGTCAGAAGTCATAGGAAATCAAACTGTGAATAGGGAGAGGATACGATGGGAAGAATTGTAGGAATTGGTACTGATCTGGTGGAGGTTGACAGGGTTACGAAAGCCTATGCCAAAGAATCTTTTCAGCAGAAGTATTTTTCGGAACGGGAACGGGAACTGATTCAAAAGAAACCAGCGCGGGCAGCCACAGCATTTGCAGGAAAAGAAGCGGTGGTTAAAGCGATGGGAACCGGATTTCAGGGGATTCTGCCATCGGATATTGAGATATTAAGAGAGCCATCGGGTGCTCCTTGTGTTCGTTTATCTGGAAATGCGGCTGCCCAGGCAAGGAGACATGGCGTGAGTGGGATACATATTTCTTTGACGGATACAGAGGAGTTGGCAATGGCATATGTGGTAATGGAAAGCTAGTGCATCAGTATAGAATTTGTCTAAGGAGATATTGCATTTTGTTTCTTTCGAAGAGGAAGATGTATTAGGAAAGATAGGAGAATGGAATGGCTACTCAGAAAATGCATTATATTGCAAATACAGTGGAAGCGAAAGAAATAGACCGGATTTCGATTCAGGAAATTGGGATTCCATCTATGGTGTTAATGGAAAAGGCAGCCATGAGTGTTGCCTCTTGTATTATAGAGACCACGGATCCGGATAGCGACAGTATTCTGGCAATTTGTGGTACTGGGAATAATGGCGGTGATGGTGTAGCTGTCATCCGTATCCTTCAGGAAGCGGGATATTCCGTGGCTGTCCTGGTATTGGGACAGATAGAAAAGTGTAGTGAAGAAATGCGTCAGCAGATTGCAATTGCGGAGAAACTGGGAATTCCGGTAATGTTTTTTTCAGTGCAGAAGGAATTGGATAGTGGTTCGACGGCATCTTGTGATACACAAGATAAAGACTATGGCAGCGGGGAAAGGGATTCTATAAAGTCAGTTGGTGATTTGTCCGAATTTGTAACAGAGGAAAAGCTAGATAAATATAATGTTATCATAGACGCAATTTTTGGCATTGGTCTGAGCCGGGAAATTACGGGAGCGTATCAGTACTGGATAACATGGATAAATCGTGCGGCAGCCAGAGTGGTATCTGTGGATATCCCTTCCGGAATCCATGCCGGTACCGGGGAAGTTCTGGGCGTTGCAGTGCAGGCAGATCAGACCATTACTTTTGGTGTCAATAAAAGGGGATTACTGCTGTATCCGGGAACGCAGCATGCTGGAGAAATTGTGGTTGCAGATATTGGATTTCCGAAACAGGCAGTGGAGCAGGTGTCCCCGAAGGCGTACACTTATCATCCTCAGCAAATTTCATCTCTATTGCCGGCACGTAAGACGAGATCTCATAAAGGTTCTTATGGCAAGGTTCTGGTGATTGCTGGTTCTTCACAGATGAGTGGGGCCTGTTATTTTGCATCTGAGGCAGCGTACCGTGTGGGGGCTGGTCTGGTGCAGATTCTGACAGCGCAGGAAAATGCACAGGTTCTTCGGACGAAATTACCGGAGGCCATCGTGAGTACCTGGTCAGAGGAAGGAATAGATACTGAAATAGAGCAGATCCGTCCGATGATGGATCAGGCATCGGCGATTGTAATTGGTCCAGGAATCGGTCAGAGTGATGCTGCCCGGAAATTGGTGAAATTAGTTTTGGATTATGGAGAATTGGAGGATCACACCACCCCTATTGTTATTGATGCTGATGGATTGAATTTGTTAGCTGGAATGGAGGAATATTTTGCGCCTTGTGAACAGGGAGGCAGAAAACTAAAACTGGGGAGAAATATGATTTTAACACCACATTTAAAAGAGATGAGCCGATTAATTCAGCAGGATTTGTTTGAAATAACAATCCATATGATAGATATTGTGGAGAAACGGGGAGATGGCTGCACCATTGTGTTGAAGGATGCCAGGACCCTGGTTTCAGATGGAACAGAGCTTTATATCAATACAACAGGTAATTCCGCATTGGCAAAAGGCGGCTCTGGCGATGTACTCAGTGGCATGATCGGAGGCTTTCTGGCACAGGGGATGCAACCGATGGAAGCGGCTTCTTTAGCGGTATGCCTGCACGGAATGACGGCAGATTCTTATGTTGAGAATAGAGGCATCCGGTCAATGCTGGCAAGTGATATCTTAGCAGAAATTCCACGGGTTATGCGTTAGTGGATATAGAAAGCAGTATGGAGGATAAGAGTGAAAAATATTATTTTTCACTCGGCAAGTTTGTGTCTGCGCTGCGACACAAACGTTGCATTATGCGCAAAGGGCAGCGCAGAGATGAGGATATTAATGAAAAAATACGACAGAGTTTGGGCAGAGATTGATCTGGATGCAATATATCATAATGTGGCGGCTGCAAAGGCTCTGACCAAAGTGGGAACCAAACTGATGGCTGTGATTAAGGCAGATGGCTATGGGCATGGGGCAGTACCTTTGGCAGAAGTGTTAGATCCTTTGGCGGATGCCTATGGAGTAGCTATTGTGGAAGAGGGCATAGAGTTGCGGCAGGCGGGTGTCACTAAGCCGATTCTGGTTTTGGGATACACGCCAGAATCCCTATATGAACCAATGCTTGACTATGATATTATTGCGACAGTTTATACCAGAGAAATGGCAGATTCTCTGTCTAATATTGCTCTTAAAATGGGAAAGCAGGCAAAAGTGCATATTAAGCTGGATACGGGAATGAGTCGTATTGGTTTTTTGCCGAATCAAGAAAGTTTGCAGGAGATATTGCAGATCGCAGCTATGCCTGGAATACAGATTGATGGATGCTTTACTCATTTTGCCCGTATGGACGAAACAGATAAAAGCAGGGCAGAAACACAATTTTGCCGATATAGAGATTTTACGGCACAGATAGAAGCGGCAGGAATAAAATTGCCTGTGAAACATGCATCCAATAGTGCCGGAGTCATAGATATGCCAGAAGTGAATCTGGATATGGTGCGGGATGGAATCAGCATCTATGGACTATATCCATCGGAGGAGGTAAACAAGGAACGTTTGCCACTCATGCCAGCTATGCAATGGAAAGCCAGAGTATCCCATGTTAAGACCTTGCCGGCAGGGGTTGAAATTGGTTATGGTGGAACCTATATTACCGAGCGGGAAACTAGGGTGGCTACTATACCAGTAGGGTATGCGGATGGTTATCCCAGATCTTTGTCAAATCGAGGAAGTGTACTGATTCATGGACAGAGAGCAGCAATTCTGGGTCGTGTTTGTATGGATCAGTTTATGGTTGATGTGACAGAGATTCCGGAAACACAAACAGGATCTTTGGTTACTTTGTTTGGCAGGGATGGGGATGCAGTCTTGTCGGTGGAAGATGTGGCTAATTTATCGGGATCCTTCAATTATGAATTTGTCTGTGATGTGGGAAAACGGGTTCCACGAGTTTACTATCGTCAGGGGAAAATTGTCGGCACCAGAGACTATTATCCTGCGTTTTGACTAGATATGGTTTTAGAGTCAAAACTGGCAAATGGATGTTGAATTCGGTAACAGGGTTGGAGCAAGAGTGCATTAGTTGTAATTATAAAGGGTTTGACAAGAAAAAAAGAAAAAAGAAACGTTTACGAATACTTCGGAAAAAATTGGTAAAGATAGGAAAGAACCGGTTTAATAAATAAAGAAATGGAGCGTGAACGTTTTGATTATAAAACGTGGAGACATATTTTTTGCGGATCTGCGCCCAGTGGTGGGATCCGAACAGGGCGGCATCAGACCAGTCCTGATTATACAGAATGACATGGGGAACCGGCACAGCCCGACAGTAATTTGTGCTGCCATTACATCCAGAATGAATAAGGCAAAACTGCCAACCCATATTTCATTAGAAGTAGATAAATATGATATCAGCAGAGATTCTGTCATATTATTGGAGCAGATCCGAACTATTGATAAATCCAGATTACG
>CAYPEW010000044.1:0-29292 GCA_964409845.1 uncultured Jutongia sp. | reverse complement strand
GCAGAGCACCTGACTCTTAATCAGGGTGTCCAGGGTTCGAACCCCTGATCGCGCACTGAAGTCCCCATTTGACGACCATGGAGTCGTTGGGTAGGGGCTTTTTTCTATTCTAAATTTTACATTCACAATCCATTATTTCTACACCGCTTTCCTTATTCTGCGACATCCCCACAATAACGGCAAGTATCGCAGCAGCCAGCCTAAGATTTCAATATTGCAACACATCTCGCTTTGAATCCAGATGGCAGATACTGCAACATCCGATTTATGATCCCTGGTACAATAACTGTCTGCTGCCGCTCCATCCCATTCCACGCCGCTTCTACCACTTTATCCGGAGACATTGCCCAGATCGGCGTCCGTTTCCCTGTCTTGTGAAAAAAGGAAGTACGTGTTGTTCCCGGACACAACACACATACCTGTACCCCCCTGCTTTTCGCTTCTAAATGGATCGCTCGACTATATTGGTAGAGATAGGATTTGGCTGCAAAATAAGAAGCGTTGTAAGGCCCCGGTTGAAATGCCCCAGTAGATGCCACATTCAAAATCATTCCTTTTCCACGGGTGTACATATCCGAGAGATAATACTTACATAGTTCCGTCGGCGTAACAATCAATAGCTGCAACATTTCCTGCTCCCGTTTTCCATCCAATTCATGCGCTGGTCCTACCAGACCAAACCCGGCATTATTGATCAGAACATCCACTTGAAAACCATCTTCTGCAATTCGATCCTGCAGTCTCTTTGCCGCACCTACCTGGGATAAATCTTCCGGATAAATACTGACCTGTAACTGCGGTTTCCACACCAGCAATGCTTCCTTCTCCCGCCGTAATTTTTCCTCATTGGAGGATGCCAGCAAAAGGCGGTATCCCATCTGCGCATATTTTTTGGTAAATGCCAGGCCAATTCCACTGGTGGCACCTGTAATCAATACCGTATTTGTTTGCAACATATGCATTCTTCTCCTTCTATTTCTTTTATTATTTTAATCACCAATTCACTTTAATTTCATAAAATATTATGATGCTAGGGTCAAAAGTAGATAGCAATGCGTGTTTCACGCAATTTGCTATCTACTGGCTTGACCCACCAAACACCGACATGAAGCAGATTTGCTTGCAAATATGCAGGAATGGAGGTGTTTGTAGCAATCCGTAGCATCAGTTGGGGGCAAAATACCTTTTGACCCCAACATCATTTCTATATCCGTATGCTTCTGAAACATCCAGCAAGAAATTATCAATAGGAGGTAAGCCATGTCCCCTTTTTCCAGAAAAATTGCACACTGTACCCAATGCAATATATCCTTGAATCGTCGACTCCTCTGCATGAAACGATCATGGGATGAAGTCGCCATGATCCTGCGTTACATCAGCCAAAAAAGGGGCTGTTGCAGATAACATGATTCATTAACCGACAGCCCCTTTATTAATTATAATATTCATACAAGTCCCCTGCACCTATCAATCCCTGCCTGGGGTATCTCCTGCGACGTCCGGATATCCAGAATACTCTCTGTCTCGGTCAAAGCATTCTGATACCACATTGCCGCCTCTGCCAGATCTCCCTGATCTTCAAAATATGCCCCTAGTTCACAGCACAATTCTGCACTGGGTTCTGTTACAGCATCCCGCATGGCGTATGCCAGAAAATGCACCACATCACCATTTAAACGATATCCTCTGGTTAAGACACAAATTGCCTCCCGCAATTCATCCTGAGACCGGTCCATCTGATTAATTGTGTCCAAAAAAACGGACTCTGCCTGCCGAAATTCCTCAGCAGTGCCAGAATGATATAACTCCATTGCATACATATGATGTAATTTAGCCGACAAGCGAACACCTCTGGCATGCATATCCCATAAAGCGGACAGGTCTCTATGTGTATGAACCGAAGTGGGACGATGCTGTATCTCAATATCACTGTCAAAAACCACCGGATCTAAACGCAAGGTCTCATGAATCGGATCAATCCAAACAAATTCCCGCTGTCTGCGATATAATTTCGGTCTGTACTCTTTATCGAAGTTATAGAGTGTATTGTATTCAGAAGGGGTGCAGTATAGCATCTGCACGATCTCAATTTCCGGCAACAGAACACTCTTTAATTCTAGCAGTCTGCGCTGGTCTTCCTCTTCCAAATACTCATCCGCATCTGCGGTATAGATATACTCTTTTGTCGCTTTGGATGCCGCAAAATTCCTGGCATCCGCAAAGCTCCCTGTCCAGGCAAAATCATAAATCCGATCCGTATATCTGCCTGCAATTTCTTTCGTCCGGTCAGTGGAACCTGTATCGACAATAATGATTTCATCCATACAAGGGCTCAAACTGTCAAGACAGCGGCATAAAACCTGTTCCTCATCTTTGACGATCATACATAGGCTAAATGTTACCAACTTTCCGTCCTCCTGCCGCTATCAACCGTGATTTTTTCGCAATCTTGCAAACATCTCCATTCTTTACTCTGTCCCTTCATTTGATGATGGATCATCCGAAACCGGATCTGGATTACCACCTTCTCCCTCGCTACCGCCTCCAGAACCTTCACCTCCGGAGCCACCTTCGGGATCTACAACTGGCGGATCTGTTGCTGGCGGATCTGTCGGATCGGGCTCTGGTACCTTGGTTGCTTTTGGTGCCTCTGTTGCTTTTGGTGGCTTAGTTGTTTTTTCATCATCCTCATCATCTTCATCACCCAAAATTTTGTCCACATCCGGATCAAGGGTGGTATCCGGTGTTGATTTCGGAGTGTCATAATCACGAGAGGAAGAATCTCCATCCTCATATGGAGACGGAAAATCTATATATTCCAAGCCCTCATGGATTTGATTCATAAATGGCTCCCAGATTCGTAAAGGATATGTGTTACCATACAAATCGTCCAATGTTTTAGGTGAATCATATCCTACCCATACTGCAGTTGTATAATATGGAGTAAAACCGCAGAACCAACCGTCTTTTTTATCACTGGTTGTACCCGTTTTTCCAGCACATGCCATATCATTTAACTGATGCCCGGCAGCAGTACCACGCACTAATACACCAGTCAAAATATCTGTCATTTCACGAGCGGCTTTTGTATCATAAACCTGTTTCTCTACCCGCTTTGATCCCGTATTTTTCAAAATCACATTGCCTTCCGAATCCGTAATCTTCTTAATGCAGGTTGGCGCCCGGAAAATGCCATCATTGGCAATGGTTGCGTAGGCGGATGCCATTTCTACAGTAGTCGCACCATTAGTCAGACCACCCAAAGAAGATGCCAGATAATAGTCATCCGATACAATATTGGCAAAATTCATCTTTAGCACATAAGATAAACCTACCTTTGGCGACAACTCGTCATACAGACGCCATGCCACTACATTTTTGGATTTTTCTACCGCACGCCGCAATGGAATTTTCCCTGAATATGTGCTATCTGAATTTCTCGGCCCATCCTTGAAATAGGTGTCATCCACAATAGAATCTGGTGTATAATCTCTCTCCAGACTTGGTGTATATACTACTAATGGCTTAAAGCAGCTTCCCGGCTGACGATAACTTTGATATGCCCGATTCAGAGTGTACTTGGTGGAAGTCTTCTGTCCTCTACCTCCTACTATTGCTACTACAAAACCGGTTTTGTTATCAATACAGGTGGCTGCACCCTGTAACTTGTATATTCCCTCATCTGATTTTTCCTTAAACCCTGAAAGCGTCTCGTTAATCTGTTTCTGTAATTTACTCTGTTTTGACTTACTTAACGAGGTATAAATCCGATATCCTCCGTTATACAGATTATCCTTACATTCCTGATATAGGTCGTCATACTCTTTCTCATATTTCTTTTGATCTGTTGAATCCTTAAACTCATAACGGAACTCAAAACCGTGATGTTCCATCAATGCTTTTACCGCACAGTTTACCGCATAAGTAGTCATATAATCCTGTGTTTTAATGGACTCTGCTGGTTTTAGAACAATCTCCTCGGCTACAGCTGTACTATATTCCGTTTCCGATATCTTATTCTGGGAAAGCAGCTGCTCCAGAATACGCCCCCGCCGTTCAATCATATGAGTAAATCCCTCCTCATCCAAGGGATTATAATAATTTGGACGGTTTGGCGTCGTACACAGAAAGGCAATTTCCGATAAATCCAGTTCTGTAACGGACTTACTAAAATAAGCTCTGCTCGCTGCCTCAATACCATATTTTCCATTTTGGAAATAAATATTGTTGATGTAAAACTCCAAAATCTGATCTTTGGTATATTTTTTTTCCAATTCCATTGCATAAAACATTTCCCGGATCTTACGTTCATAGGTCTGATCGTCATAAAGGAAAGTTTTTCTAGCTAACTGCTGCGTAATAGTACTACCTCCACGGGTAATTTCTTTGCTCCCTTTCAGACGGCTCTCCACTAATAATGCCGCCGCTTTAAACGTAGACAGGAAATTAACACCGTCATGCCCATAGAACTCCCTATCCTCTGTTACAATAAAACAATCCTTAACATACTGTGGAATTTCATCAAAAGTCAGATAATAGGAATCTCTCTCCTGCACCAGCTTAGCAATCGGTTTCTTGTTTGATGCATAGACAAAACTGGTTTCCGATGACCGAAAAGTATCGGTTGTAGAAGCCTTAACAGCCTCTTTTGCTTCCGCCTTCCATTTAATCAGGTCATCACCAAATTTTACATAAAAGACCAGCATTCCAGCTAACACAAGTAGCAAAAAGACCAGCAGCGATATTTTCATCGCCAGCCGCAGTTTCGGATGCTTTTTACGAGGTTTACTCTGCCCCTTATTTCGGTTAAAACGCTCCAGCGTCTTCTCTTTACTTTTCTTACTCATATAATACTCTCCTATGCCGTTTCATACGGTCACATACTGATATACAGCCCTCCAGCCATGATATGAAAAAGTACTCCTTTTTCTGTATCGGAACTTATCATATCATATTTTATATGAAATTGCATCTTTTCCTATCAAGAATTCAGAAAAAAGTAAGATTATTGGTTGCGATTATTATACGCCAAAAACTTTGTCTGTATAACATTCATAATATTGGAAATGCTAACAATACAAGCTAAAATAAAATATTTTTCAGTTATATTATGGGCATCACAGGCTTTACCAGAAGTAATAATCTGGTATGCTGCCAAAATATACATATTGCCCACAAGGGAGGATCGTATGAATACAAGAAAATTTCACGAAACAAAACGCTGGGTATTATTAGAACACCTGCCATATCAGTATTCCAAACGCCTATTGCTAATCCTGTTTTTATATGCCCTGGCATTTACTCTGTTATTAGTGGGTCTGCGCATGTTCTGTCATAATCTGCAAAACATACCGGAGCAAAGCCAGTATGCGACCAGCAAAAATCACAATAACAATACCGCTGACACAGAAAATCTTCTAAATTCACAAAGTACTAAAAGTGCTGTTGACACAGCTTCTCTGAAACAAACAGGAATATCAGATCTACCTATAATATCAGATAAGCAGAACACAGACAATGCTGCCCGGATTCAGCAAGACATAGCCGATCACATCATCCGGCTCCATGTCATTGCCCACAGCGATACAGACGAAGATCAGGCACTAAAACTGAAGGTCAGAAATGAAGTGCTCTCTCAGATCCAGAATTCCCTGCTACAAGCTGACACACAAGCAGCAGCGAAAACAATTTTGGATGGAATGACTTCGACTATCCAGAACATAGCACAAACCAAAATTCGGGCAGAGGGCTACGACTATCCAGTTCGTGTTGTTATGGAAGAACGCTACTTCCCTGCTAAGACTTATGGTGATCTGACATTTCCACCTGGAAGCTACCAGGCTCTCTGCATCGAAATCGGTAGTGCGGAAGGGAAGAACTGGTGGTGCGTTCTGTTTCCAAGTCTTTGCTTTGTAAATGAAACCACTGCAGAAGTCCCAGAGTCATCCAAGGAAAAACTAGAGAACGCTCTGTCAGAAGAAGCATATCGTAGTCTGTCAAATCAAAACACCCCCACCCCGTCTCCATCGGTCAAACCGGAATTTCACTCTGCGATTTATGATTGGTTTAAACATCAATAGATCGTAATAACAGACCTTTTCTTTCTCCCATCAATATGCTAAGATATTCTCAAATTATGTTGAGATTGGAAGATAATTGGTATGAATACAACGACAATCATCAAATGAAGTATTGTAGCAGAAACAAACCACCACAACAGAAATGGAGGATTACTATGAAACCGACGGTACTATGTTATGATAAATGTTCCACCTGCAAGAAGGCTCTCAAATGGACAGAAGAAATGGGATTTGAAACAGAGATCCGACCAATCCGGGAACAGAACCCAAGTGCAGAAGAATTAAAAGACTGGCATGCCAAGAGTGGACTGCCTTTGAAACGTTTCTTTAACACCAGCGGAAACTTATACAAAGAAATGAAATTAAAAGACAAACTTCCAGAAATGAGCGAAGATGATCAATATCAACTCTTAGCCACGGATGGCATGCTGGTAAAACGCCCCCTTCTGGTGACAGATCACGGGGTTTTTCCGGGATTCCGGTCAGAGCAGTGGGAGGAACTGTTGAAATAAAGGGAAAGAGGTATCCGATGAATTATTTTCGATGGAGAAGAAAAATCAAAGCCTGTGCAACACTTCTTCTGCTGTCTTCCTACATATTGTGGTTGCTCCTATTAAATGAAATTGCAGCATTTCAGGCAGCAAATTACATTCCTGTTGAGATCCAATATCCTCTCAGCAGAATACCAAATGACCAGGCGGTTTTGATAATACGGATATCTTCTCGTGGAGTAACTGGCACTTTTCCGTGTTATAATTTTATTGTGAACAAAGAGGGTCGATGGAAAATTGCCAATATTGAAGATGACCCCTATTTTGAACAATTTAATGTCTATGATGCCTTTTTTGATGACCTTGTTCTACAGGATGAAAATATCCCCTGGCAAAAAACAAAAATTATCTTTAATCAAGAACTATTAGAACGAGCAATTAATATACCTGATCTGGAATTTCAATGTAAGCCTGTATATGCAGATAAACTGACCACAGCGTATGTGTGGAGTCCATCATATATTGCCAACAATATGTACTACCACGGAACCCCTGTCAAACAGGACTACACAGTATTATATTTGCAAAAGAAATTCAAGCAGCTGGAAGAAATGGGCTTGAAAGCGATAATGGAAAATAAAGGAGATAACGAATGATCAAAAATGTACTAATTACTGTCCGTGGCACGCAGACCGTAGATCAGCAAAGCGAAACCATGGAAACCACCCATTCTGGTACATATCGTTCCCTACCGGATATGGATGTGGTTTTATATGAAGAAATCATGCTGGACGATGCAGATGGCGCTGGCGGCTCCACCAAAAACATCATGAAAATTCAGGATTCACAGTTTACACTGGTCAAAAAAGGTGCCATCCAGACGGAAATGCATTTTGCAAAAAATCATACTTTTCATGGATTTTACCAAACTCCTATGGGCGTATTCGACATGACAATACATACTACCGCATTACAGATCCAGACAACAGAAGATCGCATTGACCTAAAGATTCAATATGCTTTAGAGTTAAACGGCATGCATGTATCAGACTGCGACATGAAAATCTCTGTGGAATCAAGTGTATAGCAAAAAAGGAAGTGATATGATTATCGCTTCCTTTTCTTAATGTAATAAATTTTATTTCTTGCGTTTGCCCAATTCTTTTTCTTTGATGGCTTTTTGCTGCTTTAATTCCTTTTGCTGCTGATCCGCTTTTTCTCGAAGCTTCTCTCCCAGCTTTTTCTTCTTTTTCTTGGGATCCACTTGCTCTAAACCACCACGAAGTCCCTTGACATCCATAATATAGATGCCGCTGACTGTTGCCCGGATCTCTTTCTTCACAGGAATCAAATCATATACTTTTTCCTCGCAGATCAAGGACATAATCCTTGGTCCGATTTTCGCCTTAACTATCGGCACCTTGCGCCCACGCATATATTTAGGAACCTGATCCAATACCATGGCAGGAAGCCCTGAGTCCTTAAACTTCATCCTCTTTTTATCTATGACCAGAAGTTTCATGCTTTGCGCTGCCGCTTCTAATTCCTTCTGGGAAGACTCCTGTCTGTCCTGCAGTTTCTTGCCATAGATTGTCAATGCCACAAAAGCTGCAACCAACACCACAATTAGTACAATCATTACAACCAACCATGGTTTGACTGCCAACACCGGCATTACTGTCATCATATCATTCATAGTTTTCCTCTTTTCTCCTTCAATTCATTCACAAAACCACGGGCATTTGCCTGCGAGGAGATTATAACACATTTATGAATGATAATCAAATCGGTATACTGTGACGGACAAAGGAGGCAGATTCATCTGAATGGAGTAATCTCTGCCATCATGTTCCACTTCCTGTGCCTTTACCTGTTTGGTGTTCTTTACCCCTGTACCACCAAAACGCGTTTCATCTGAAGATAATATCAGCTCATATTTACCGGAACACGGAACTCCTACCCGGAACTTATCCCGCTGTACCGGCGTGAAATTACATACGAACAGCAAATGATTCTTGTCACTACTTCCTCTGCGGACAAAGCTAACCGTACTGTGATCTGCATCCATGCAGCTCATCCACTCAAAACCTGCCGGGTCATAATCTTTGACATACAGGCAATCATATTTCTGATACAGCTTATTTAACTCCCGAACATAATCCTGCATCTGCTTATTATATGTTTCGTCCAGAAGGAACCAATCCAGACTCCGCTTCTCGCTCCACTCACGGAACTGAGCAAATTCCTGTCCCATAAACAACAGTTTCTTGCCCGGATGTCCATACATAAATCCATATGCTGTACGAAGATTAGCAAACTTATCCGGATCCTCTCCTGGCATCTTATTAATCATAGATCCCTTGCCATGAACCACTTCATCATGAGAAAGGACCTGTATGAAATTCTCACTGTATGCGTATTGCATGCTAAAAGTCAGACGACCATGGTTACCGGAACGGAACAACGGATCCATCTGCATATATTCCAGAAAATCATTCATCCATCCCATATTCCACTTAAACAGGAATCCCAGACCCTTTAGAGATGCCGGCGAGGTAACACCTGCCCATGCCGTAGATTCCTCCGCAATAATCATGCAACCCGGCACTTCCTTTTCAAATTCTTCATTCATATGCTGGAATAAATGAATGGCATCGTAATTTTCATTGCCGCCATCTTCATTTGGCAGCCATTCTCCATCGTCCTTTCCGTAGTCCAGATACAACATGGAAGCCACTGCATCCACACGCAATCCGTCTACATGAAATTTCTTGAGCCAGAATAATCCATTTGCCAACAGGAAGTTTTCAACCTCCCGCTTGCCATAGTTAAAGATATAGGTTCCCCAATGTGGATGCTCCCCACGACGGCTGTCCGGATGTTCGTACAATGCCTGTCCATCAAACTGTCCCAAAGCATAGGCATCTTTCGGGAAATGCGCCGGCACCCAGTCCAGGATCACGCCGATTCCCTTGTCATGCATATAGTTCACGAAATACATGAAATCCTCCGGAGTTCCGTAACGCCTGGTCGGTGCATAATATCCAGTCACCTGATATCCCCAGGAACCATCAAACGGATGCTCTGCAATTCCCATCAATTCAACATGGGTATATCCCATTTCCTGGACATATTCCGCAATCATCGGCGCCAGTTCCCGATAGGTATAAAACCCATTATCATCATCTTCTACCCGCTTGCGCCAGGAGCCTAGATGCATTTCATAAATCGCCATCGGTTTCTGACGCAGAGAATTCCTATCTTCCTTTTCTCTCGCCTGCATCCACTTTTTATCCGTCCACTTGTAATCCCGAATATCCACCACAACGGAAGCATTATCCGGACGTAACTCGGCGCAATTTGCATATGGATCGCTCTTCATCAGAATCTCTCCGGTACGGGTCAGAACCTGGTATTTATATACTGCCCCTGTCTCCACGCCTGGAATAAAGATCTCATAGACTCCAGACACCTCCAGGGTACGCATCGGATGCAGTCTTCCATCCCACATATTAAAATCGCCCACCACACTAACTGCTCTGGCATGCGGAGCCCATACCGCAAAATATACTCCCTTTACTCCATCAATAGTCATCGGGTGTGCGCCCAGTTTCTCATAGATCTGATAATGCTTACCCTCCGCAAACAAGTATAAATCGTCACTACTAAGCTGTGGCGCAAAACTATAGGGATCCTCTGTAGTAACCACATCTTCTTCACCATATTTAATATGTAGTAAATATGGTCTCTTATATTTCTTCCCAGTCACGTATTTCCCAAAAAATCCGCTGTTTTCTCCGATCTCCTCTAATTCCACCGGATTCTTACCCTTTGCATCTGTTACCGTCACACCCTCTGCCTCCGGTCGATATACGGTGAATACCTGACCCTTGCCAAATTCGTGTAAGCCCAGAATATTATGCGGTGCATTATGCTTTCCTGCCAAAACCTCGTCATACTCCATCCATTTGATCCACTGATCCAATTTCTCCTGCATACTTTATCCCCCATATTATTTTTCTCAATTACTCCGTCAGTAAAACACTAAACAAAGAGTTTCGCTGCAATTTTAGGATTTAACATATTAACGCTCTAGTCATATAAAAAGCACAAAATGACCAAAGGTCATATTTCAATCCCGTAGTATTAATATTTTACCATAAATGACATCATTGTGCTACTAAGTTTTGCCAATTTACAGAAAAATATGCTTTTTTATTATTTTCAGATAAATCGAAATCTATTATCCAAAATATTTATTGTATTCTCTAAATAGCAAATTTCTTCTTTTGTTACTGGGTGCCTGATCGTGATTATGACACTTATTCATGATTGACATACTGCAATAACCCTGATTTACCATAAGCTCGTATTTATTTTTTGTAAAAGCATATTCTTCCACAATCCACTTAGCATCCTCATTATTTTTGACAACAACTTCCCCGAAATAAACAGACATCATACTTTCAAATTCATCTTTTGTAACTCCCAGTTTTTGAAACTCTTTATTTTCATACAGTTCAAAATACCATTTTTCTATTTTTTTCAGACTTTCAATACTATAGTCCGGCAAAAATGCAGAGTTCTGTTTACAAATCGTAGCTAACTCGTTTAACAAGCGCTCTTTACATGACAAAAAATACTCCTGTGCCTCAGAAACATCATGGAATGTTTTCAATTTTTCTCCATATTTTCTCGCTATCTGTAATCCGTATCTAGACATTTTTTCTCATCCTTTCCAGCTCCCAAAACAAGGACTCTGAAGACCACCATAGTCTCCATTTGTACACCCTTATTACTTATGAATGATTTCATTATATTTTGAAATGGTCAGGATGTCAAAAGTCTATTTTCTTTGTTAAGATATATTTTCCTACCATTCACAGTCGATTTTATGGCAAAATAATTTTCTATTATCTGCCAGATAATTATGTCATCTTTCACGACCCACTTACTGTAGCCAATACCAAGGGCAGTAAATCCCGATGCCGCAACCATTGTATGTAGATCTGGCAATGCCAGACTGGAGCCTTACCCAGTCCTGTTTCCACAGTACACCAGTGGATGCCTCTGTCTGTCAGCCAATCTCCAAAGGAACCATATGCTTTTCCTGTCTCATGATTCAATGGATAAGTGGTCATGTCACTCATATAACGCAGTGCATTAAAATATTCCTGATAAATAATTTCTTCCCCTGCGGAATGATAATTGATAACCAGATCAGGATGAATCTCCTGAACAATCTTCATCAACGCCTGTGTCTCACTCTCGGAACCTGGATACTCCCCAGGGTAGAAAGCAGCATCTCCACCCGTCAATCCATTTTCCCCACTGGATTCTCCTTGCCCAAATCCTATTTCATAGTTCCGGTTCAGATCTACTCCATTGGCATTTGCCTTATAACGCCTTCTATCTGTCTGGCTAATCTCCACGCCATCCGGATTGACCATAGGAATCACATGCACAGCATAATGCCGTAGCAGTTGACGGTAAGGAATTCCCTCCCACAAAATATCCATCTGATGCCTGCGCAACAGGCGCTCTGCCATCAGCATAACCAGCTGCGTATTCAGCCATTCCCTAGCATGCATGGACGCTTGTACCAGTATGCTGCGGTCTGCATTTTCCGGACCAACACGAAGACAACGGATCTGACGGTGCTGCACGGTCTCCCCAATAGAAAATAAGCGCACTGTTGATGGTGGATATGTCTCTGCAATTTTCTGCAAATCCTGTTCCATATGCTGATAGGAATACTTGCGTTGATGTATATTGACTATTCCATTCATAAATCTTACCCCCATTCTGACCACATGGTTGCAGATGTTTCTCTGCAGGAATTAGGGGTTATTGAATTTCCCTAATCCTAATAAATATATGTAGAAGAAAGAGGAAATATGACAGACTGTTTTTCACCTTTTCTATAACTGTTATGGCTAAGTTAACAGTAGTATAACGACTACTATCCTATAGAAGAACAAAAATACTACCCCAATATCGCAAAGGTAGTATAGACAGTTTTTGGGGGAAAGAGTATTTTATTCCTAAGGCGGTTAAGATATTTAATTGCCAAGACAATTAAAGTGCAAAGTGGATTTAGGAAATGGAGGTAACTGAGTATGAAGAAAAGAGCAGGAATTTTGATTTTGGTACAGTTGGTTGCTGTGATAGGAGGTCTATGTCTTGTAGCTCTGTTTTTACAGCGGGGAAGCACAACGAGTATGTCCAGTGTGTTTTCTTACTTATGTGATCCTATTCCATTGATATTATTGTTTGTGGTGGCATTGCCCCCTATACTGGTGCATGGAATATGGAAAGACTTCTTGCGAGTATTTCATCTTGGAAAAAGTGACAGAAATTTCTCGATTTGTGAAATTAAGAAAACTTTATTGGCAATTGAGCTATTGCAAAAACAGATTATTTACGGGACGGTTATGGTTGTATGTGTGTATATTCTGTTTTTTTTGATGAGACTGGACGACATCAGTGTGCTGGGACCGCTTATGGCAGTAAATCTCGATTCCGTGATTTATATGGCAATTGCACTCTTATTTATTGAACCGTTAAAAGCATATGCACAAAGGTATCTGGAAGATTATCTGGCGGAGGAAGAAGATTGAAAAAGAGATGGATGTGGTTTCTGCTTTATGGAGTTTACGGAATTCTATTGGCAGTTTTGATTGTTCTTCAATGGACGACCATGCGGGAGGATATGTTGCGCCTGCTCGCAAATGTATTGGCGCTTTTGCTGGCTTGCCCGGTGGTGTTGCTGTTTTTTGCAGAACGAACTAATTCGGAGAAAACGATTTCCCGAAAACATGCAGATGAAGAAACGGGAAAAGATACCAAAGAGCAAATAGAAGACGAATTACCTGTTTCCCAGGCAGAGCCTAAGATAAGAACAATGGAAGATTTCTGTGAATGGGCAGAACAATGGAATCTCAGCGCCAGAGAGCAGGAAGTGGGGTGGCTCATTTATAAGGGCTATACGAATCGACAGATTGCTCAGGAATTATATATTGCAGAGACGACAGTCAAGAAACATGCCGGTCATATTTATGAAAAGGCAGGTGTTTCCGGACGGAAGGAATTTTCTGCTCTATGACAGTGTAAGGAGATTTGCAGAGGAGGATGGATATGATTCAATTAGAGATGTATAAGATTTTGAAACGGAAGCTGGTTTGGATTGTTTTGGCGGGAATCCTTTTATTAGCCTCGTTAGAAATATTTGGATATGTTCGTTATCAATATTTTGACCAAAAGGTTTATGAGGAGCTGAGACGGGATGTACAGACCTTAGAGAAACACAAGGGAGTATTGACGAATAGGCGTCTTGCGGATTATTTTAAGGATTATGAACCTATGAAATATAATGGAGATTATATGAAGGAGCGGTGGCTGGCAGATGGAAAGCCAATACCGGTGGAGGAATTATTTGCCGGCGTGGATTTTAAGATTCATTTTGGCTACTTTTGTCAATGGGCTATGTCCTGGGTAGATCTAAACGAAGAAGTCGCATATATCCCTATTTTTGTTGCAATTGCATTTTCCGCGATTTTTACTTATGAAAAAGAATGTGGCATGCAGGAGATTTTGCTTAGTACCAGGCGGGGGAGGCGTGAATGTACCAGGGCAAAGGTGACAGCGGCTTTTCTGATTACTAATATCCTATATTTGCTGGTGGCATTTCTGGCAATACTTCCTGTGCTTGTTCTGACCGGAGGAAGAGGCTGGGACAGTAGTATTCAAATGACCCCATGGATGATGGACAGCCGCTTGGATATGAATTATGGAGAGGCGTTTTTACATACGCTTTATCTGGGATTTATAGCGGTGAATTTGATCATGTTGATTACCTTAAGTGCTTCTTTTTTGGTAAAAAGTCCGGTAGTTGCTATGTGTGTCAGCTTGGGAGTACTGTTTGCATGGAGGCCGGATGTCATGGCGGTGCATATGGACAATGAGATTGTAAACCGTATTACAGCGATGACACCGTTAAATGTGATTAATACCATGAATTTGGCGGAACAAGCTCCCATTACCATCGCCGGAATGCAAATACAATGGCTGTTTTTAGCGGAGCTGTTGTATACCGTTTTGTTAGTAGGCGGAGGCATCTTTTTCTTTCAGGTGTTGACGAAACATCAGAAATATTATGCTTCTTAAATTTATGATTGCTCGTAAGGAGGGGATCAGCATGAAATTAGAGTTAAAAAATATATGTCAGGCTTATGGCGGAAAATCTGTAATACAGGATATGAATCTGGAATTTGAGCCGGGGATTTATGGATTTTTGGGGCCGAACGGTGCGGGAAAATCAACAACAATCCGCATGATTTGTACGGTGGAGAATCCGGTTTCAGGAGAAATCTGCTATGGCGGGAAGGATATTTATAGTATGGGCGCCGATTATCGGGGAAAGCTGGGTTATGTACCGCAGAAGGCGGGCTATTATCCAGACTATACAGCAGCGGCTTTTTTGCGCTATATTGCACGCTTAAAGGACATTGCAGAAGATGAGAAGATGATCGAGGAATGTTTGAAGTTAGTGAATCTATGGGATGTGCGACAGAAGAAAATTAAGACCTTTTCGGGAGGTATGAAGCAAAGGCTTAACATTGCACAGGCGCTTTTAAATGAACCGGAGATTTTGATATTGGATGAGCCGACAGTAGGTTTAGATCCGAACGAAAGAATGAACCTCAAGAATTTATTGACAGAGCTGGCCAGTGAGAAAATTATTATTTTTGCCACTCATATTGTATCGGATGTAGAGGATATTGCTGATCGGGTTATGATTCTTGCAAAGGGGAAAATCCGATTCAATGAATATACGGAAGATGCCCTGCAGCAGGTGACAGATACCGTATGGGAATGTAAGCTGAATGATATAGAAAAAATTAAATATATCAGAGAGCATTATAAGATTAGCAAAATGCAGAGGCATAAGGGGAGTGTGGATTTGAGGGTGATCAGCGACACGAAGCCCTGTGAGGAGGCAGCGCCGGTACAAGGGAGTCTGGAAGAACTATATATGCAGATGGTAGGCTGATGCTAATAAAACTTTACACCATTTCTATAATCTGTTATGATTAAGTCGTAACAATCCATACTAGTTATGAAGATAGTAGGTGATTATATGCCAAATGATGCAGAAATTATAAAAGATGCTATAAATGATTTTCAAAAAGTACAAAGACGCATGCTTTTAGCAAAAAAAGAGAATGCAACAGAGACATATGCTGATCTTAAAGATGATTATATTTCATTAAAAGCGTTACTCTCAAGTTTAGGCGTAAATCTTACAGATATTGATAAGATTAAAGAATAACAACTAATTACAAAAAAGAAAAGATGTAAAGCCTAATAATCTATAAGGCTCTACATCTTTTTGTTTTCAAAAAACTCACATTATCCCTTACATTGACGCAATCAGCTCATCCACTGCTGCCGCCATCTGCTCAGACTTCTTGGCTGCATCCTCCAAAGAATCGCCCACAACACCATAATAAAACTTGATCTTTGGCTCGGTACCGGACGGACGTACACACATCCATACCTTATCTGTCATGTCAAAATACAACACATTAGACTTTGGCAAACCAGTTGGCTTCACGTCACCACTGTCAAGATCTGTAATTGTATCTGCCTGATAATCACGGAAAGAGGTAACCTGATGTCCGCAGAATTCTTGTGGTGGATTTTTCCGCAGAGCTGTCATGATTTCCTGAATCTTCTCCAGTCCTTCAATTCCCTTCATGGTAACAGACTTCACACCATCCTGATAATAACCATAACGCTCATACATGGCGATCATAGCATCCCAAAGAGTCATGTTCTTGGTCTTGTAATAAGCTGCCGCTTCACACAGCGCCATGGTTGCTACAATGGCATCTTTATCACGGGCATGTGTTCCAATCAGACAGCCATAACTTTCCTCAAAGCCAAACAGATACTCTCCTTTGCCGCTGGTCTCAAATCCCAGAATCTGCTGACCAATAAATTTAAATCCAGTCAATACTTCAATCAGATCAACGCCATAGTATTCTGCAATGGCGTCTGCCAGATTGGAAGTAACAATAGTCTTGATCAGTTTACCATCCTTTGGCAGACCTTTGGTTTCCTTAATCTGAGAAATCTCATAATCTGCTAACAGACAGCCAGACATATTTCCAGTTAATGTAATATATTCTCCACTCTTGGTATCTTTAACATACACACCCAGACGATCCGCATCTGGATCAGTAGCCAGCACCAAATCGGCATCCTTTTCTTTTGCCAGTTTCAATGCCAGTTCAAAGGCTTCCGCTGCTTCTGGATTTGGATAACTTACGGTTGGGAAATCTCCATCTGGCAATTCCTGCTCTGGTACTACATACACATTCTCAAAACCAATCTCTTTTAATACACGGCGTGCTGGAATATTTCCAGTACCATGCAATGGTGTATATACTACGGTAATATCTTTACCCACAGCATCAATGCTGTCCTGATGGATAACCTGTTTCTTTAATTCTGCAATATATTTATCATCAATCTCTGCGCCAATCTGCTGATACAATCCCTGCTCTACTGCGTCGGACTTGTCCATAGTCTTAACCGTAGCATAATCGGTTACTGCCTTTACTTCATTCATAATTCCACTGTCATGAGGTGGTGTAATCTGGGCGCCATCCTCCCAATATACTTTGTATCCATTGTACTCTGGTGGATTATGACTTGCCGTGATATTGATTCCGGCTACACAGCCCAGCTCCCGTACTGCAAAAGACAGCTCCGGTGTCGGGCGCAGGGATTCAAATACGTAGGTCTTGATCCCATTGGCTGCCAAACATAATGCAGATTCATCTGCAAATTCCGGTGACATGTGACGAGAATCGTAAGCAATGGCTACTCCTTGATCCTGCTTGCCCGCCTTGATGATATAATTAGCCAGTCCCTGTGTCGCTTTACGGACAGTATAGATATTCATGCGGTTAGTACCGGCACCGATAATACCTCGTAATCCGGCTGTACCAAATTCCAGATCCTTATAAAATCGTTCTTTCACTTCGCTCTCGTCTGTGATTGCCTTGAGTTCTGCCTTGGTTTCTTCATCAAAGTACGGATTACTCAGCCAAGACTCATAAATATCTTTGTAATTCATGATGCATCCTCCTGTCCCGGACATTGCCGGCTCTTATGTTGTAAATTAACGGGTTTCTATCTATTAATATCGGGATCAAAACATATATCGTCCCAACTAATACTATGGATTGCTACGTTGCCCACAGGAACGCACTACTTGTCCATACTCACTAACACTTTTAATTATGAAATCACTCTTTACTACCCCTCCGATGTGGCAGCTGGCTCACTGCTCTCTGCCGGAGTATCTACATCCTCTGCCAGCTCCGGAAAACTCAGAGAAACATTTTCATCATCATCCAGAATATCCACAGAGTAGCTCTTGGTAATATAACCATTTTTTCGTAATGTAATCGTCTGAGAGCCAATGACTTTCTTGAATTTGCATGGCGTCAATCCTTTGTAAACATTGTCAAGGTAAACCTCTGCTCCCGCTGGTGCTGTCACATGAATGGAATGATTACTGTCGACCCTTTTCGTAGTAGTATCAGAGCTGTCCGACTCATCAGCATCATCTGTAGCAGATGGTGCATCTGTGGTCTTAGATTCCTCTCCACCTACCCCGGCAGACTGTTCAATCAAATCAATCTGGATTGGAGGAGGAGTAGGATCTTCCACATCCAAGGTCCCTGTATAGGTCTCATAACCTGTCATTTCCACCCGGATACGATATTCGCCATAGTTTAACGCAACTGGTTCCGAATAATTTACCACCGTCCCGTTAATATATAAATCAGAACCTTCAGGATCAATCTGAAAAGTAACCATGCCTACATTTTTCACGGCCGGAACATAATCGGAAAAATCTGCAATAACCTCTTGGTCTGTTACCACCGTTATTGTCTTTGTGGTAATCATACTGCCCTTAATCAGCGTCAAAGGATAAATACCCTCACCGGCTGTAATTAACATATTTTCTGTAATTGGCAGGATAATACCATTCCCTACCTCTACCATTCCTCCCAGAAAATCTCCGTAATTCGCCAGACGAATATAACCATGTCCCATGGTACGCACAATGGAATACACACGATACCCCACACCTCTAACCGTCAGTTCATCCTCTGTATGAAGATCCTCCCGCATTATATTCTGGGTTCCGGAACTGATAAATGTCAAGTCCGAATATTGGTATTTTTTTCCGGCAAATTTCATCATCCGATCCTCTGCCTGAAAAGAAAAAGCGCCAACTTCATTGTATTCCCATACATCTTTCGGTACTGACACCGTTACCAGTGTCGCATCCTCCGGACGGTAATGTGCTTCTACAATCAGCCCTGCCTTCAACTGATCCGCCCGAATGGACTGCCCATACTGATCGGATACCTCTGCAGAATAATCATAGTGCAATATGGATTCTATATCGGAATCCAACTCTCTGATCGTAATCTTAGAATTCTGCGTATCCTGTAGCACAATTACACCGGTAATGCTACTAGTATTATCCGGCTCCTCTGTATTATAACGAAAAGCACCGGATCTTTGTTGACGACGGGTGCGGGCATTACACCCTATCAGCGTTACTGCCACGACTAATATCAACAGAAGAAAAAATCCTCTGCGATAACGCTTCCTATCGTATAACATCTCAACCTCCAATATCTGCGCAACATTTTGATTTGATTTCAATTGATTGCCAGATATCATCTCCGTATGATCTGCCTGACAAACCACTGAGTATCGCTGCACTCAGAATGGAATTGCCTCCGTGCAAATCCATGTCGCATCAGATATTATACTACAGATATCCCTAAAATAAAACCCCTTTTATCGTCTCCAAAAATTGACGTCTGTCTTGTTCCTGTGCCTGTAAACGCAACAATTTATCGTAATTCTTCACGGACATCCAGGATTTTTTGCCATTATAATAAAAATTGCATTGCTTCCAATATTTCTCTGGATAAAGCAAAAGCGTATATAACAATTTACATTCCAATTCCGATAACTCACGGTTTTGTCTATAAACATCCAAAGTCTGTATTCCCAGCTCACACTGCCAGCCATTTTTTTCCATTACCTTGCGTAAAAATCCATAGAGATCCAGAATCGGTATTCCCAGTTTCGTGTTCTCAAAATTTGTTGTGGCAATGCGCTTCCCCTGCATCAACAAATTATGATAATTATAACTTCCATGTATGTATTGTCTCTGCTGAAGCGCCTGCTGATAGAGACTGCGGTAAACATCTCCCTCTGCATCTATCCGCTCTGCCTCACAGCCCTGCTCATAATAATAGGAGAATGCATTCAACAATCCCAGTTCCATCTCATTCTTTCGCCTTTTTTTGCGAATATAACCATGGATACGCTTCAGTTCCCGGTTACGCTTGGCAAAATACACCTGCTCTCGTTGATCTGTTTCTTTCCGGTTTTTACTAAATTCACCGTTTTGATTTACTTTTGATAGATTTTCCGATACTTCCTCGCCACATCCTAAATTTATCTGATCATCTTCTATCTCTTGATTTCCCTCTGCATCACTTTGATTCCTGGCTGTCTGTTTCCTATCCATTGATGACTCAGCCAAAAAATTTTCTGGCAACACTAACATTTGATGCAATCTCCCCAAATGTGCAGCGGCCTGGGACACTTCCTTGGCATCACGAATATCGCATTCCCTTCCTGTATACCATCTACGCATAATCCAGAGTCCGCCCAGACCATCTCTGGACAAAAGTTCTCCCTGCGCATTTTCCACTGCCAGATCTACATAAGGATACCCCTGTTCCACCAGATATTTCTTGATCTGCTCCTCTATGGCTAAATGATTCCGATGCCCATTATAACCACGCAACAACCGCAAACCATCCTCTGTTTCCAGCAGAACTGCCCCCCGAACACGCCGTTTATTTTTATATTGAATCGAATATTGCGCCAATACTTCCTCATATTTATCTTCCATTTGGCTGACCTCCCACCAGATGATTTCGCGGGCTACTATTGATCCTCAAACAGATATGCCCCATTTGACCATCAATAGTAACTTAAATTCCTTTTTCATCATATGCAAAGATCAGACAAAATAGACCATAGACCCAAACCTTATCATCCCATAATCACGACTGCAAACCGATCATAACACCAAAAAGCACGTGGGATCACTCTATTTTATAACAAAGTATTCACCGCCAATACCACAAACGCCACCCCGCTGGCAGCCATTGCCACTGTCAGCAAGCTTTGCCTGCGATATGCCAGAACCAACGCTGTGACCGTAGCTGCCACCCCCGATGGCAGTCCTCCGGTAGAATACCAAATCGCCGGAAAAGTCATAGCAGCCAGCACCGCATATGGCACATACGCCAAAAACGACTGTATAAAGCGATTTTTGATCTCCCTCTGGCACAGGGCAAAAGGTACAGCTCGAATCAGATAAGTTACTCCAGCCATAACCGCCAGATAAATTACAAAAGTATGTATTGATAATAACATTGACTACCTCCATGCTATCACTAATTTTTTAAAAACAGTAAATCCCACTGATTTGATACCATATAAAAACTTTGTCCGAAAATTTTCAGCTTTTCTCCTCCGGTTCAACTTCCAGGGGATACAGCCAGGCACCCACTGCTGCTGCCAGAACAGAACACAATATAATAGCAAAGCCAGATGATATCCGGTTCAACCCCGGTAAATAATGAAAGGCACATGCCAACACCGCTGCAAGTACAATGACTTTCAAATACCGCATATCATCCCTTGCCTGGGGTATAATAATTGCTAGAAACATTCCATAAATCGCTACTCCCAATGCAGACTGAATCATGGGCGGTAAAATCCCTCCCAACAGGGCTCCCGATAGCGTTCCCAATGTCCATCCTGCCATAGGCAGGGTTCCCAAGCCCAGAAAATAGCTCCGGCTGACCCTTTTCTTACGACTTGCCGCCACCCCAAAAATTTCATCTGTCATAAAAAATCCCAATGTCAGTCTGCTGCCTGTTCCAAACCTCTTGTCCAACTTTTGAGACAAGGATAAAGACATCAATGCATAGCGCAGATTGATAATTAATTGTGTCAATGCCATCTCAACACAGCTACCACCTGCAATCATGATAGCTAATCCTGCAAACTGACCTGCCGAAGTCAAATTGGTTGCTGAAATAAGCACCGCCTGCCACCAGCTCATGCCTGCCTCTGCTGCCATCAAACCAAAGGTAAAACTAACCGATAAATAACCCAAAGCAATGGGGATCCCATCTTTGATCCCCTGTTTCCATTCCTGTATATTCATATTATATTCCTATTTCTTGGTGATTCGATCCGATACAAACTGATCCGGATCCATTTCGCTGCTGCAACTCTGTGCAGACAAAAGATAAATCTTCTATCAAATTTGCCCACTCAATTTATATTTTACCACAGCAAACACTTCCCGTACATAAGAATTTGGCACCACATACCATTTTGTCCGGGCACCCAATCCCTCAATAACAGCATCTTCCAATCCACTGTCGGCGTCTGTCCCCGCCTGGCTCTCCATTTCCCTCAATTGTTTCTGGAGAATTCTGGTGGCACGGAATAAATGGAATCCATTACTAATCAATACTATGCGCTTTTGTTTTCCATGCTTAGAACTTTGTTCTATTGTTTCCTGTTCCTGCATTACCTGAATACTGTTGCGTATATTCTGATCCGTGTTTGCCGAAGTGTCTTCCAACAAAATCCGATCCGCCGCAATGCCATGCTCTGCCAGATAATCCTGCATTGCCTCTGCTTCAGACAAATTCTCCCCTGGCCCCTTTCCTCCGGAAACCACCACCATAGTGTCCTGATTTTCGGACAGATAATCCAATGCCTTATCCAAACGATATCTCAACAAAGGAGAAATACGGTCTCCCCTAACTCTGGCACCTAAAATAATCATATAATCGGCTCCTTGTTTCGGTTGCAAATGCGCTTCACGGATAATGCAACCCAGCACAAAGGCAAACAACAAAATTCCAATGCCACAAACAGAACTTGCTGCCATCAGAAACCACTTTGGCAAAGTTTGTCCTTTATGATACAGACGAAAAATCCAAAAACCTGCCACCAGTAATATGACTCCCAAAAACAACCAGAAAAAAGTAAAAATATTATTTAAATCCACCATAACTGCATACATAATAAAATATGCAATACTTAAGGTTCCAATCCCCATTAAAATACTGCCTGCTATCATTTCATATACTCCCCTTTCTACCAACCAATTCAACAACATTTCTACCGTATAAAGAGCTGCACCACCGCATACGGTTTTCCATCTGCACCATTCAGTGTTACTAAGTATTCCGAATCCATACGATAAACTACCGGAACCATCTCATCCCCTAATACAGCCTGCTTGCGATATTCCACCCGCAATTCCCGCACGGTAATTTCTTCTTTGATGGCAGCCAACGCCATGCGCACATATTGCCCATTATTTACATGATGATTGGCGTCCAAATGATATTCCTGCACCACATATCCCGGTAGTGTCTCCCCGTCCTGCTGTGGTACTCGAATCTTCCGTGATGCATAATCCATCTGCAGCGGTTCATGTATTCCATATACATCCCCAATCTCTGGGGTTACAATCATTGGACGTCCCTTTTTTAGATCCATCAACACCCACAAAGAATTCGCAATCGCAATCCGTTCCTCCGGCTTGCCCTGTTTCGTAATCAGAAAATTACGATGACCGAACATTTTCTCATAGCCAAAAGACTGTGTTCCAACAGTAATCTTCTCTCCCATCCGAGGATATTCATCAATGATAATCTGCCAAAAGTTCAACACCCACATAATTTGTCGTTCTCTGTGGTATTCCAGTCCTACCCCCAGATCTTCCGATTGAAAATTCGTACAATCCTGCATATAGTCAATAATACTTTCTATCGTCAAATGCGCATCCGCATCTGTCTCGCTATAACGCACACGGCTGTCAAATGTATACATAATATTCCTCTTTTCTGTGCTGCCTTCTGCTTCCTTCATTCTACAGTATAAACCTTTTTTCAGAATTAGCAAGTACCTCTTGCATTACTTTTCAGCTCCACTGCCACTGACCACAGGGCGAACTGTGACCTACTTTGTCCTGTTGATTTCTACTATCTCCCATGTTATCATAATGAAGTCAAATTAAATACCCTGCTATAGACTAGCAGAGCATTCAAGAATCGCATGATTTTTACTTTCAAAAAATTCAATCATGCAGAAACGAGGGAATCTATGTATTATATTTTAGAAGATTATCTAAATCCAAATCAAATCGCTATGGCAGGCGTTCTGGTGGCTTTTGTATTAACTTTTTTGGGATTAAAATTTCCCTTTTCCTTTTTACCGAAAGACCAGGGAAGGGAGTTTGCTGTCAATGGCGCCCTATCCAGAGGGAAAACCCGTGGTGTGGGCTTGACCTTTGTATCCAGCTTCATCATCAGCTGCCTGCTCTTTATGCCCTTAACACGGGAATATATCATTTACTGCATCCTGCTATTTGCCATGATGCTCAGCGGATATTTGGATGATGCCGCAGAAACTCCATGGAGTGACTACAAAAAAGGTGCCATTGACTTGGTGCTATCTATCATGACCGTAGTCACTTTCCTCAATTTTAATTCATCGGAATTACATATCGGAACCATTGTGATCAATCTGCCATATCCCGTTTATTTCATTCTGGCGATTGTCCTGCTCTGGGTATCCATTAATGTAACCAACTGCTCGGATGGTGTAGACGGATTATGCGGCAGCCTGTGCTGCGTTGTCATCGCCTCCTTTGCTGTACTATTTCCGCTGCAGCTGGGGGAATATGTCATCGCTTCTCTGTTATTTGTAGCAACCCTGCTGGCATATCTGTGCTTCAATTCCAAACCAAGCAGCATGCTCATGGGTGATGCCGGTTCCCGTGCCCTGGGATTTTTCATTGCCATCCTTGCCATGAAAACCGGACATCCTCTAATGTATATTATTCTGGCGCTCATGCTGATTATCGACGGTGGACTGGGACTTGTTAAGGTATTTTTACTACGTTTCCTCAAAATCCATATTCTCAAAAATACGCTTACACCAATTCATGATCATGTACGGAAAAATAAAGAATGGTCTGATACCCAGGTGGTTTTCCGTTTTACCATTATTCAGTTTTTATGTGCAGTAGTGGGATATATGGTACTTTCCTCTTTCTAGCACAACATAGGCAACCGATTACAAAAACCAGATACGATATCTCCATTATGTGGTATCTGTGTACCAGAAATACAGGTCCGAGCAAAGAGTTTCGCTTTGCGAAACTCTGCGCCGCAAATGCGTCGCACCAGCGACATGATACATCTGCATTTGCGTGCAATCCACACGGAGTGTTTTTATCGAATAGGAGGAATTTCCTATTCGATAAAAAGAGACAGGATAATGCATTTTCAACACTTGCATCATCCTGTCCCTTTATTTGTACACCCATCACAGCCAAAGCATATCCCACTCTATCATCATTTCACTCTGTCTGGTCGGCTTTACTTCTTTTTCTTCCGTATCATTTTCAATGCTTTCTTTTTCACTTTCTTTAAACTCTTTCCCTTGGCAGTAATTTTCTTCAACCCACTGCATCCCTTAAAAGCATTTTTGGAGATAGCAGAAACTTTATATGTCTTGCCCCCAGTCTTAACCTTTGCCACAATCGTAGCCTTGGTGATAGACTTGCTGTTGACACCGACAACTGTTGCCGTCTTTTTCTTGCGATTCACCTTGTAGATCAGTCCTTTTTTCTGGACATAATCCCCTGCCGGATCCTGATATTTGCTTGGATCAACCTGCTTCACATCAGGAGATGAGGAAGGCTGCGGCGTTTTTACTGGATCAGAAGGCTGTGGAGTTTGTGTCGGCTGTGGATCTTTTACTGCCCCTGGCACAAACCATTTTGCATACAGATAATCTTCCTCCCACCATAAGCCATCTTGGATGTTTTCTATTTTGTATATTTGATCATAAAATGTATCATAGTTGCTTATATATTCCTCTAAACTGTCTGTTCCATAACTTTCAATCAGATTTTGCTTAACATAATCTTCTTCGCTGTCATACCAATCTAATAGCCCGTCTTCATCTTCTTCCCACCATAAATGATAGAGTTCCTCCGATTCCTGGAATGCTTCAATCTTCTCCTGCTTAGTCTGCTCATACCATTCCGGTGACGTAACTTCTGCGGTACGGTACCATCCTCCAAATTCATAGCCTTCCCTTTTCGGATCTGCCGGCCACAGATCATTCAATTCATCTTCATCAATATAGAAATAACTTTCCGCTAATTCTGTCGGCTTATAATAGTTGTATCCTTCTACCTGCTCTGCCCCTGTATAGAAGGAAAAATATCGGATATTTTGATGCCGCACATACACAGCCTCACCTTCCTGCACAGAAAACTCCGATTGCAACTGTTTCTCCGTCCCATTAGCAGCATAATAATGCACTGCATAAGAACTACCATACTCTGCGTCCATATAATACAGTCCATTTTCTCCATGGAGAGACATAGTTTCTCCGGTCTCTGTATTTTTGATCCTAAACTGATCTCTTAACTGCTCATCTACCGTGACCTCCCCGTCCCAATAATTATTACTGTAAATTTCCAGTTCCAGAAACATTCTCGGCTTCCACTGCAGTTCCCCTTCATCATAACTTACTGGTAAACACACAATATCCTGCATTTCCTCCATATTTTGGTTAAACTGATCCAGAAAATCCTGCGTTACCAAAGTCTCTACACTGACCTTCTCTGCTGTTAGAGACGAATCAGTACCGGAAACCGGCAGTTCCTCTCCCTCCAGAACATAGCAATGGGATAACTGATCTCCCGAAAATGAATGACCTGTCATAGTCCCCATCTCTGTACCACCGGATACTGTTCCTGCATTCACACAATTAAAGTATATATTATTTATACCATCTGGAGAAATATCTTCATCTTCTTGATCCAGGAAATATTTCAAATCACCACTGCCCACAATTCCACCTACCTGAGATGCCCCGGAAATTTCCCCATGATTCCATACATTTCCCAAGGTAACATTGAATACACAACCGACGATTCCTCCAGCAACTTCCTGTCCGTAGACAGCGGCAATATTCTGTACATTACTGATAATATTACTACCCCCATATCTGCTGCCTACGCTTGCTGCAATTCCTCCGGCAATCTTTTCACTGTTGACATCTCCTTTATTTTTTACAGCATAAGCCTCACCCCAATATCGGCAAGTTCCCATAATACCACCAGCATATTGTCCACCGGTAATGGTTCCATTGTTTTCACAACTGAAAATACTTCCATATAAATGAGCCACTATTCCTGCCGCAGTTCCATCACTATTTACAGTTCCATAATTAATACACTTTCTCATCTGGTCTTCATTGCTTATTGCAATACCAGCAGCACTAGTCTTTCCGGTAATGGCTCCTTCATTCACACAATCAAACACTTCACTTTCAATGTACTGAAAAATCCCACAAGCTTCGCCATCACTTTGAATGGTTCCAAAATTTGTACAGTGATCAACAGAAGTCGGGTAATAAGAAATCCCAGTAGCAGACACATCTGCTTCATATTCTACACCTTCTTCTGTCTTTACCAAGGTATTCGCCGTGATATTACCATCATTACTGCAGTTGGATACTGTTCCAGCATAAGCAGCTATCCCTGCTACATAAACGGTTTTTCCCTCTGCTGTAATATCTGCATGATTGGAGCATCCAATAACACGGCTTTCTGATCCACTGGCAACAATCCCCCCCATACGAACCACTGTATTCTCTGTCGCTGTAAAAGGCTCGCCGCTTTCTGCATCCACAAAGGCAATGGAGTCCAATTCAATATTCTGTAATACTGCATCTTCTACATCCCCAAACATAGCAATATTGTAGTAATCCGCCTCGCTTTTTTTGATAGAAATAGTCAAATTTTTGACAGAATAGCCACCTCCATCATAGGTACCTTTAAAAGGCATCTCTTCAACGTCGATATCCCAGTCGTCATATCCATAATTATATTTGGCATAATAATCGACACCAATTGGTTCCATGACGATTCCCGTTCCATCAATCTCTACAGTCTGCACAAAAGTAACGCCGGCTGTGGTACGTTTTAATCTGGTATATTCGCTCAACATCCGAAGTTCTTCTGCAGAACCAATCGTTACCGTTGCCCCTTTTGTGGCATTCTGAAAGCTGCCGTCTGCTGCCTGCAGAGATGACATCGTAATCTTGTCCGCATTCTCTGCCGCTTTACTGTTTGCAGAAGTAGCTGTGTTTTGATTATTGACTGCTTTACCGCTGGCAGTACTGCCTTTCATCGTTAATGCAGTCACTTTTATCTTTGTTTTTTTGAGATTAACACCACTTTTTTTCACTAATTTCTGGTATGCCTTTTTCTTTGCTTTCGGGCATGTAATTTTCGCTTTTTTGGCAATTCCATCAAAAGCTTTACTTCCGATACTTTTTACCTTTTTCCCCAAGAAGATTATCTTTTTTAGTTTCTTGCAGCCACGAAATGCATTCTTACCGATAGTTTTCACATTTTCGCCTATGGTTACAGATTTCAGTTTCTTAAGATTCTGTAACGCCCCTGCCTCAACCTCTGTGACCTTATAGAGATTCCCTCCAGCAACTACCTGATCCAGTATCACACAGGAGCTTTTCTTCTTAAGTGACTTGTTATTATCCGCACTATATGCCAAGGTTTTATTGGCTTTTAATAAATACGTCACACCTTCCACCTGGTATTTTGTAGATATCACTTTACCAGATGCATCCAACTGTACAATTTTCTTTGCTCCGTCACACAGGGTAATCTGTATCGGTTTGTCGACACCCTGTGGTGCAGAAGACGATCCCGGTTTATCAGTTGGGTTCGGTGCTTGTGTTGGCACCTGTGTCGGTACAGGTGTTGATGTTGCTGCTGGATACTTCCGATCGATCCATTTAGTGATTGTCCCAATATTATTTGCTCGTGTCTCTGCAAATGCTATAATATTCGCCAGAGTACCATAAGTATCCCACCCATTTCCATTCATCGCCATCTCTGCTGTCTTCTTTTCCCCATTCCATAGAGTAGGAAAACGATTGAAGAATTGATCCAGAATTGGCTGATAGGTATTCCTAAATTGCTCTGCCCGTTTCAAAAGAAGGCTACGCTCAAACATCGTGTCCGAAAAGCCGGTCAGACGAGCCTTGAATGCCTCGCGGAATTCCGGATTCGTCATAAATAATGCAAAACAACGAACATTCGGTTTATCCCAGTTAGTATCATTATGATCTGCCGTACCTGTAGTTAACAATTTGGAATCCTTAACCGTATTCGCAGAACTATCATCTTTTCCGCTAATTCCACCAAACTCCACATCATAGACCAGAAAACGCCACTTTCCATCCGCATACGGATTATTTGGATCAATATTGGTTGTTTTCCACATAGACCAGTTTTTCCCCGGCCAGTCCCACTTATTATTGATCCAGACCTGGGTTGCAAAATAATCTAAAGCAGAGTCCTTGTCCACCAGCTGGCAAAATGCCTCATAATCTGCCTGATTCGATATATCATCATGTTCCTTCATGAAGTTTTCAATCTCTTCAAAATAGTAATCTTC
>CAYPEW010000043.1:0-31703 GCA_964409845.1 uncultured Jutongia sp. | reverse complement strand
ATACGCAAAGGCTGTTTTTCCGTAATATGATACGCCATAGCACTTCCTCCTGTTATTTCGACCTTAAGCTGAATTGACGGATAC
This sequence comes from uncultured Jutongia sp., assembly GCA_964409845.1. Lineage (GTDB taxonomy): Bacteria > Bacillota > Clostridia > Lachnospirales > Lachnospiraceae > Butyribacter. Next base: position 31,619 of record CAYPEW010000043.1, on the reverse strand, counting down.
GCTTGCAGGATACTCCCCATAGCTCTGGCAGCTGTGGGCGTAATGCCATGAACATTTTGAAAAGCCCGATTAAAAGAAGTCGGAGAGGAATATCCATATTTCATAGCAACCTCTATTACTTTGCATTCTGTACGCTGCAATTCAAACGCCGCCTGTGTCATTTTACGGCGACGTATGTACTCCGCCAATGACACGCCCGAAACATACGAAAAAATACGCTGAAAATAATAAGGGGAGCAGCACGCAATACGGGCTGCCTCATCATATGAGATTTCCTTGTCCAGATTATTTTCTATATAATCAATGGCTTCTCCAAGTTTTTTTAACCATTCCATCTTTTTACCTCCTTACAAATAAGAATATACCAATCTGCTATATATTTCCTCTCTTTTTCTGCTATCTTTTGTATACCTAAATTCTGGAAATTTTATAGAAATATCAAAATTCTAGAACAACTTAGAACAATTCTCCTGCTACCATCTTGTTTTCCCCAGAAAGGGAAATTTGCATACTTACAGACACATCCTGCATATATGCTATAATGGTTTCAGAAAGGAACTACCACTCGCCACAACAACAGTTTGACGCTCACTCCCAAAAATAGTATAGTCTATATAAAGCAATAACGAGGGGGTAAACAAACATGAAAAACAAATTTCTTCTATTTGTATTGTCAACAATATGTTGTATCGTTCTGGCAGGATGTTCGGAAAATGGGACAAACAAAAAAACAGATCTACAAACCCAGAAAGAAAGTACGCATTCTACTGAAAAAGAAAGCGATGCCCCTTCGCCATCAACGACTGCTACCGGAGAACAGGAAACAGAAAAAGTTAGCACACAGGTTTGTTTTATTGGAAACAGTTTAATTGATTATGGAAACCAGTCAAATTTTCTGATCGACTTTGCAGCATGTTTTAATAGAAAAATTTCTGTAGATAAGATCACCTGGGGAGGAGCATATCTCAGCGATTATGTTGCGGGAAATTTTCTGAGCATAAATAAATTAAAAACAAGACTGGAAAAGGCTGATATTGTGGTTTTTCAGGATTATGGCGGATGGCAGGGAACAGAGACAGTAAAATCCATCCAAAAATTAACGACATGGTGCAAAGAAAATGCCGCCTTTTATTACTATATGTATGACGAGGATAATGCAGAGATGGAAGCTTCCGATCACAAGAAATTAGCGAAACTAGGATTAAAATTAATACCAAAAGGACAAATGATAGATGCCCTTTCCGACATGTCCTACACTTACGAAGATCTTCATTTAGAAAATGATTTTCACCCCAATATTTTAAATGGCCATATGGCAGCCTTAGCTATGAATAGCACAATTTTGGGCGAGAAATGTCTAGATCCTCCAAAGGAATGGATTTTCAAAGAGAAGGAAGGACGACTGGCTGCTGCCTATGAAGAAGTTTTACATGGTATTCATGGGGATTCAGAACAGGAAAAATGGGAGGAATTCCAACAAATTTGCAAAGAAGCCGATAAATTAATTTAAGATATCAAAAAGTGAGGTATTATTTATGACTACAAAAAAACTTAGCGTTATTGTTCCCTGCTACAATGCAGAAAATATTATTGATCGCTGTCTAAATTCTCTGGTAAATCAGACTCTGGGTCTGGATAATATGGAAATTATATTGGTAAATGATGCCTCCACTGATGGAACATTGGATGTATTAAAATCTTGGGAACAGAAATATCCGGATAGCATTTTATTGATTGACAGTCAAGTGAACCTGAAGACAGGGGGTGCCAGAAATCTGGGAATTCAATATGCCAGTGGAGATTATATTGGATTTGTGGATAATGATGACTGGGTTGATGCGAGCATGTATGAAAAGGCATACTTGGCTGCTCAAAAACATGACTGTGATGTTGTAGGTGTATTGTATGCCCGAGAACGGGAAGACGGCTATCGCTTCCCTTTTGCTATGCCGGAAGGACAAAAAAACATACCAGTAGATATGACAAAACCTATCCCGGAAGGAGTTTCTGTATTACCAGGAGAAATCTGGTCAAAAATATATCGTAGATCAATGGTGGTAGACAATGATCTATATTTCCCAGAGGGGCTATCCTATCCGGAAAATTACTGGAGTCCATTACTGCAATATTATATAAAATCTTATTATGTTGTGGATGAAATACTATATCATTATATCCAGTATGAAAAATCCATCATCCTGACAGGAAAGCGAAATGATATATTAGATCGTCTGGAAAGTGAAAAAAAATTATTGCAGGAAATCAAACAACGGGGTCTGGCAGATATTAATGACCCTAAAATCTCAAAAGATTTCATCCTGCGTTATTATGTGAACACATTATATCTTCTATATCAAAGTGTTGCAAATAATCAATTCACTATGCCATATGAAATATGCAATGAAATGAAAGAAGAAGTTTTGTCTCTATATCCAAAATATTATGACAATATAGAGATCCAACAGCTCTGTAATAATAACGGACCTGCTTATTTGCTACGTACATTAGAATATCAAATGAGCAATGAGTTATGGGACAGGGTTGGTGAGGAATATTTAAATCGTAAACTTGACTTGTCCATATTTTTGAATGTAAAAAAAGATGATCGAGTGCAGGGAACCATAGAAACACGGGAAGTATTTAAGTTGGGATATCTTCTTTTTACGGAAATACAAACGATTATGACGGAATTTCAACAAACATTACAAAGAGAACAAGCAACCTCCGAACAGTTCAAATCTGTATGGCTTCATTATGAGGATATCATTCGGCAGCGTATGGAGGAATCCAAGGTGATTGCAGATACGATCCAGGAGTACTATAAACTGGACAATGAATATTATCAGCCAGATACCTTAAAAGAATTATGGCAATCTTCCATATCAGCGTTTGATCAAGGTGAAGCAGAGGAAGGTTTTTTAATCCTGAAAAAAATACAGCAATATCTGGAACTGCCCCAGGATTTGTATCAGGTGGTATGGTGCAAAGGAGACCTGGCTCCTTTTCAATCTTCCGTTACTTTGGAATACTGTTTTTTGCATACAGATGAGCCAGATCTACTGGAACATGCACGAAAAATTATATTTGATGGACGCAGCCCTATTTTTTCCTTTCCTTATGAGAATACTGAATACCAGCCCCAGATTGGCTTTGATCAAAAAGCAAATTTGTTTGGTTATATTCAAGATGGGATTTGCCTGTATTTCCCAAAAAAGACCATAGCAAGTATGGAAAAGCTGGAACATCATGTGTATGGATTAATGGTAGAACAGGATCCACGCTCTCCCCATAGATATTTAAATGATAGAATGGAGGTCAAAGAAGGGGACATTATTATTGATGCAGGTGTTGCAGAGGGAAATTTTGCAGCTTCTGTCATACAAAAATGCAAAAAAATATATTTTGTAGAATGTGATCCCGACTATATAGAAATCTTAAAGTTTAGTTTTAGAAATTATCTAGATAAAATTGAATTTGTAGGTAAATATTTAGATAGCTATGATGATGATGAACACATTACTATAGATACCTTGCTACACGGCGAAACTGTTGATTATATTAAAATGGATATTGAAGGTTCCGAAGTTGCAGCCCTGCAGGGGGCAAAACAAACTCTCAAGAATTCACCGAATTTGAAATGTAATATTTGTTCCTATCATAATCTGCACGATTATGATAAAATTGCAGAAATTTTGTCCGAATATGGAATGGAAATAGGGCATTCTCCAGGATATATGTTCTTTTGCTTTGACAAGGAATACCCAAATTATCCACGGCGCGGACTGGTTCAGGCTGTCAAAAAATCCTGAACCAAATAGGTTGCTAATTTGACAACCAAAACGCCCCCAGTAGTTACCGCTACTGGGGGCTTACTTATTACAGAGTTACACTCTGCTTAGACCGATTACTATTTTTATTCCCAAATACGAATCCGTTCCTCTGGTGCCACGTACATTGCATCTCCCTCCTGTACGTCAAAGGTCTCATAAAATTCATCCAGCATAGACACAACTGCATTCACTCTGACCTTTGCCACAGAATGTTCGTCAAAAAGGATAGTAAGCAGATTATCCAATGTCAACGTTCCAACCTCTGCCCACATATTCGCAAAGCTCATAAAGAAATCCTCTCTGCTTTTCTGGTCATTCCCCACCAATTTCATTACACAGGTAACTCCCGCCAGATCTGCAATATTCTCAGATAATGTTGTCTGACCATCCTGGAACAATGGCATATCCTCTAATTCCAACAGATAATATGTGTTATAATAATTGACTAATTGCTGCTGAATTCCTGCATAATAGCTACTATCTTCCTCGGCCCACCAATTCTTTGCATCACCATTTTCATCATATAATGAACCAGTATCATCAAAAGCATGACTAATCTCATGAGCAATAATCATTCCCAAACCGCCATAATTAACGGCATCACTTTTTTCCAAATCATATACTGGTTTCTCAGCTATGCCTGAGCAGATATAAATTCCATTCACGGTAGGCAGATAAAATGAATTTACGGTCAACGGCGAATACATCCAATCCTGACCCGTCATTTTATCTCCTATGGCGGTACGTTCTGCCTCCGCATATTCCTCGTCAATCAACATAATATTGTCTAGAAGACTTCCACCCTCCTCTGTCAATGATAAATCATTTTCTAACAGATACGGGCTATAATCATCTGGATACAACACATTCTTTCTCATAGAAGACAATTTTTTCTGTGCATTTTCTTTCGTAGCATCGGACATCCAACTACAGGCAGCAATTTCTTTGGAATACTGTTTCGCAATTGCCTCCACCATATCCGTAATTTTCTCTTTCTTTTCCTTAGACTCATACTGCTCTGTATAAATGGAACTAATTTCCCACTCCAGCAGTTCCTTGGTCTCTGTCAGTGCAAAATCCTCATATGCGGTATAGGAAATTCCGTTTTCAGCCTCATATAAGCGAGAATAATTATTATATATTTCTTCTGACAGACAGGTTGCATACTGATTCAACATCTCATACTTGGCATATTCCTTTAAGGCAGGTAAATTTTCCTCTGTCAGGCAGGCATCAATCTGCTGCATCTGAGAAGGCATCATTACCACAACATGTTCCGTCGTGTCATAGCCTGCTGTTTCTAAATAAGATAATAAATCACAGTTTTTCATCAATTTCTGCAGTTCTTCCGGACTGTAATCCACCATCAGATTCATACCCATCCCTTCCAAAATTTCCAGGATTTCTTCTTCCGTAATATCTTCCGGAAGATTCATTATTAAATCAAAAAGATCATCATAGCCTATGCTTACCGCAAATTTCTGAAATATCTCCTTTAATGATGCAATGTTTTCACTTCTCTGGGCTTCATCCTCTCCAGCAGCCTTCAAAAGACTATCCACATAGGTCTGCAATGCTTCCTCAGAATCGATATATTCAAAATCATCATCTCCATATTCAGAGTCATCATCCCAGTCAAAGTCATCATCCCAGCCAAAGTCATCATCCCAACCAAAGTCATCATCAGTATCTCCCATATTAAAGGCATATTCTGATAAGGCGAAGTCCGACACATTAAAACATAATTGGTATGTCTTGGCATCCTCCTGCGATAAATCGACTGACGTATTAAAGATTCCTGTAATTCCTTTCCGATCAAGCTCTGCCTCAATCTCCAGCAAATCTGCAACTGTGCTGGCGGCATCTATTTCCTCTACATAATCAGACAAAGCGCCAATTCCAACAGTCTCTCTAGCACTCTTGTCCTCCGCCGTCTGGTAAAGTGCCGCAATTTGATCCTGCGCACTTCCTGGAACGTTTTCCTCTGCCTGCTCAACTGCATTTTGAATAATCGTATTCTCTCTCTCAGAAATAGTATCCTCTAATTTACCTACAGCACTCCAGCTGACCTCAGATCCTTCCTGATCTTTCAATGCCTCCTGAACAATTGAAGCATTGGCAGCTTCATAATAATCATCCACATATTCTACCAGCTTCTGATCTGCCACTACCTTAACCGTCGCACTGGCTGTCACACCACTTCCATCCTTTGCTTTAATTTCAATGGTAGTAACTCCCTCACTTTTTCCCGTTACCAGACCATACTCATTGACTGCCGCAATGTCCGGATCCTTAGATTTGTAATCTAAGATTAGATTCTCAACATCTTGAGAATCCCCAGCCGTCTCCGGTAGTACCTGTGGATTAATACCTGTACTGCCTCCCACATAGGTAATATAATTCTTACGAATCATATGAATTTCCGCAATTTTAGACGAATCGGGTGTTGTTGCTGGCGCAGTCGTTGTACCACCTGATGGAGCAGTTGTGCCAGAAGCCACTGTAGGCTGAGTTGTTTGTTTAACCGAAGTGGCTGTATTAACCTTCTTTACTTTCACAGTAAAGGTAAGTTTTTTGGTATGTTTTTTATTTTTATAGACATATTTTACTGCCACCTTAATCTTTGTTTTTCCCTTTTTCTTGGCGGTCACCACTCCCTTTTTACTGACCTTGGCAACCTTTTTGTTCTTAACCTGATATTTGGTGGACTTTATTTTAACACCCTTCGCTGTTTTCAGTTTAATCCTGGTTTTTCCATAGGAGATCTTCCCATTCTTTTTGGTGATTTTTAATGTTACCGATTTCTTTGCCAGTTTTACCGGTTTCGCCGCTGCCGACGCATTGGCAGGCATAGCCGTAACAATAAGTGCTACTGATAAAACACAGGCAATTAACTTGTTTTTCATTTTCATTGACATTCTCCTCTCATTTTCATACATTCTTTTGCGCCTCTGTTCCTTTTACTATTTAGTATTGTACAAATATTTCATCTGCACAGACACTATCGGTTGCTTCATATCCTCTTATATAAATTAAGAACTCTACTTTGTATCGTCAAGTAGTATAGATACACTATACAGTAGCTACTTTACATTGTCAAGTAGATCAGGGGAAAATATTGTAATCTCTTAGATAAACCATCTTAATTTTGCCGATAAATCTGCTCCTCCTTAATCAGCGGATAGCGTGTCAAATTTCGCCCTTTCAGATCCACCTGGTTCATATCCACTGCCGTAATCTGATGGTTATCATAAGTAGTATAATAATAAATTCCCTGATTGGCATTGCAGCAGGAAGTATAAAATGTGATTTCGTATTCTTCATTTCCCACATCACAACAGCCCCGCTGCTGGTCAACCGATCCCAGAATATGGAAAAACTGGCTAACGCTTTCTGCCTCCGATTCTCCGGAAACTGAATTCATTTTCACAAAAGCTGCCCTAACAAATCGAGACCCAGAAGACAAATCTCCTGGCAGTCCTAATGCACCCATACCACGGCTATAGCTATCTAAAGATAACTGCCTTGAAAAATGGTTTTCTGGATTCTTGGGTGATAACTTCCTATAATTATTTAATTGAAATAGCTGCTGTGGAAACGGTGGATTGTTGGTCAATATCCCTACTGGATTATCATATACCCGAATCCCCTCTGCCACCACCTCCAGAGTAATACTTTCCTTACTGTCAGAAATCAGCCAATGAAGCTGTGCCGGTGGCAGTTCCTTACAAAAAGCATCTTTTGTCAGATTCATTTCGGCAATTTGCTGTCTGGCTTCCGCTACGGAAGCGCATTTACCCAAGATCCACGGAATCAACTCAAAAGTCGCCACATTGTTCCGCTCCGTTTCCACTGTGGCATATTGAGCATTTCCCACAAAATTCAGCCCTGCCATCCCTAATCCATGCTCGTTAACAGCATCATAAAATAAGGGATAATCCTGTAACACATATGCCATTCCTATCATGGCATAATGATGCTCCCAAGTTTCTAAATATCGGAAAACCAAAGGATAATTCCGGGGTATAACCGTCACTTCACATTCATAATTAAATTCAAAATCTAATGTCCGTCCAAAGTAAAAATCTTTCGTCTGATATGTTGCTGCTGTACACATAATGAACCTCATTTCTGCATCAGCATTTATGCTAATGTATTTATGCTGATTGCCTTGTTGCGCATAACGTTGTAACAATTTCCCAAACCTAGGAAATGTTAATTGAAACCGCCAAGCACCTGATCCAACCATAATATTAGTATCATCTTTTTAATAGGATGATATTCGTTATTCTAACACCGATTCTACCTCACTTATCTGTTAAAATCAAATTGCAAATACTTCTGTCAAATACATACGAATACTAGAATAAACAATACAAATTGGATCTTGCGCACAATATCAGCCCAGAGTATAATGAGCATATTCAACAAATCAACCAGAAGATTCATAAACAGCACTAACAAGGAGGGGTTTCAAATGAGAAAAGTATGGGGAACATTTTTACTGGCAGCACTATCACTAACTCTATCGGCATGTGGCAACATGGCATCAACCGAATCAAATGAATCAGCAAAGATTACCAGCGGCAGCGCCATTCAAGTTTCAGATTCCAGCAAAGACGCTTTGCAGGCATATTATGAAATTTTATCACAAGAAAAATATCAAAACGAAGACGCAGATTGCACGAAAACTTATTTTGCAATCTCCGATCTGAACACAGATGGAATCCCGGAACTCCTGATCCATAGCACTGCAAATATAATGGAAATTGATCAATATTATACCTATGAGAACGGAAAAGCTACAAAGTTAGATGAGCCTGACGAAGGCTATACTAGAAGCATTGGGAGGCTTTATACGCTGCCATCCAGAAATACCTATGCGTTTTTCCTGGAAGGTCCATCAGGAAATAAGGATGACGGAAATTTCTATCAATGCTTTTCACTGTCAGAATATGAGATAGAAAATCATCAAATCCACAGGATTAACGATGTCTGTTGGGAAATATGTAAATCTGACAAGCAGACAGACAACCTGGAATGCACCTGGAATGACCAGAAATGCTCCCTTGACGAAATTATGGACGAATATCAATTAGAAAAAACAAAGGATGAAGATTATGGCTATATCCACTGTGACCTCCCATCCCAAGAGGACAGCCGCATCAAATTCCTGCCAAACACAGACACCAACCGCAAGGCAGTTTGCACCGATTCCAATCCCGCAGTATACGCCTTGAATGCATACTATGACTTTTTATCACAAGAGCAATACAGGAATAACGATGATGAAGATAAGCTGGAGGGTACCCATTTTGCCATTTCCGATCTGAATGCAGATGGAATCCCGGAACTCCTGATTAGCGAAGACTTTAATATGCTGTCTATTAATGAATATTATACTTATGAAAACGGAACAGTTACGGAAATAAAAGGGCCTGGCGAGGGAGCAGGCTATCCTCAGGCTGGTAGTCTTTATGCACTGCCCCACAGAGCTTCCTATGTATTTTTCAGAGGCGGTCCACTATGGACAGAGGAAGAAGACGGAAACTCCTATATGCCATATATACTTGTAGAATACACACTGGATATGGAAAAACACCAAATCGGGATGGTTAACGGTGCCGGATGGGATGAATGTGATTCGGGTAAATCCTGGGATATAGCAGAATGTAAATTGAATGAGAAAAAGTGCTCCATTGACGAAATAATAGATCAATATTCCTTGAAAAGAGTAAGAACCGACGAAGGCTGGCCGCTATATAGATTTCCAGAGGGGGAGGAGAATTACATTGAATTGCTGCCAAATACAGATGCCAAGCGCAAGACAATTATTGCAGAATCGGTTTCTGATAGTGATACAAATGACACAGAGCCCGAAAGCGAATCATTAAAATCAAATACCTCGCAGCAAGATACGGAACAAGATTAATCTTATCTGACAGTTTACCAACGTGGTTCTTCGTGAGGGCAGGTTCCCTGCCCTCGCAATGCTCTTGCCTCCACGAAACAACCACATTTCCCACAGATGCCCTCACGAAGGTTATCACATTGTTTACAGATCTCCAAACGTCTCTCATATTCTTCTTCCGTCGCCCGAATTTCTTCATCAAAACGATCCAGATATCGTTTCAAGCTCTGATAAGTCTCCGTCTCATTCATATCCCGTAGCAAGCAGCGAATACATGGTTTTCTATTTTGTTTCATCAAAATCCCCGTTTTTTACCGGACACGTAATACGCATTACCGAACAAGCCGGCAACAGCACCACCGCCTGATGCCCTTCCCAAGTTTCTTCCCTTTGTTCCTGCGTAACATTTTCCGGTTCTTCAAAAGTATTGTGTGCATGGACTTCACCTGTCAACAATGCAATCTCAGCCTGTCCAGCAAACTCCTGACCAAGCGGCAAGCAGATCGTGACGCTATAGTCTTCCTGTAGCGATGCGTTGGATAAAGTAATCGTAACTTGTTTCTCCTCCCCATCTCCAGACACAGAGACAGATTCTGATAACACTGGCACTTCCACTCCATCTGCCCCATCCATTTCCTGATCCATGACACTATCCACCAGAGTAGCTCCCTGATGATTCTGAAACATATCAAACACTTCATAGGTAGGCGTTTTGATCATCTGCATTCCTTCGGTGAGAATCATTGCCTGCAATACATTGACCACCTGAGCAATATTTGCCATGATGATCCGGTCACTATGCTGATTAAACAGATTCAGATTAATAGCGGCAACAATGGCATCCCGCATGGTATTCTGCTGATATAAAAATCCCGGATTCGTCCCTGGTTCTACGTCATACCAGGTACCCCATTCATCCACAATCAACCCTACCTGCTGTTTCGGATCATGGTAATCCATTATTTTCAAATGTCTGGATACAATTTCTTCCATTTTCAAAGTTTGCCGGATCGTCAGATAATATTCTTTCTCATCAAACTCCGTTGCACTTCCCTTGTGCTCCCAATCTCCAGTAGGCAGTGTATAATAATGCAGACTAACTGCCCTGGTATGATCTTTGAGTAATGGCATAATCACATCTGTCCAATGATAATCGTCTGCATTAGGACCACAGGCAACAGGAAATAATACATTACCACTCATATCCCGACAAAAAGTCCGGAATCTCCGATAAGTGTCCGCATAATATTCTGGACGCATGGAACCACCGCAGCCCCAGCTCTCATTTCCCACACCCAGATATTTTAGTTTCCATGGCTTTTCCCTGCCATTATTTCGTCTCTGCACAGTAAGCTCTGACTCGCCATCAAAGGTCATATATTCAATCCAATCTGCCGCCTCCTGCACAGTACCGCTACCCATATTCAAGGCAATGTATGGTTCACATCCAATTTGATCGCACAACTCCATAAACTCATGGGTTCCGAAATGGTTCGTCTCCACCACACCGCCCCAGTTTTTATTGACAATGGATTTTCTATCTTCTTTCGGTCCTATTCCGTCTTTCCAATGGTATTCGTCAGCAAAACAGCCTCCCGGCCACCGCAATACCGGCAGCTTGACTTTTCGCAGCGCATCCACCACATCCGTCCGCATTCCATTCTTATTAGGAACTTTGGAGTTTTCTCCCACATAAATTCCCTCATAAATACATCTGCCTAAATGTTCCGAAAACTGTCCGTAAATTTCCGGCGCAATCCGGCTCTTTGTCCGCTCAGTATCTATTTTTAATCTTACTTTTTTCAATGGTTATTCCTCCTTTTTTTTCGATAATACCAGTATCTCTCCATCTTATGATGTGAATGTCAAACTAACATTCTGATAAATTCATCATTCTTCTATATATTCCTTTATTTCCCCAGGAATCGAAGTGACATTTTTTTCCTTATATATAGAACCTTCATTACAGTTCTGTAAAGCAAGTGTATCAATTAACCATTCCTCTTCCGATTGACCTTTTAACTGACACACATAGATTTTATCATTTGTTTTGTTCGTATAATAACCAAGACATTTTCCTATTATTTTTGTGCCAGTAAAATTTCCACAGTAGACATATTCTCTGTTATTCCAAACTAAGGTTACATCATTATCATAATTGACATCAAATACAATGGGATCATCAGGAAGTTTTAGAGAAGTACCACAAGCAGTCAAACACATCATTATAACTACAAGTAAGGAACATCCTATTGCAATAGTCTTTTTTGTCATACTAATCACCTTTCTACAATTTTTTATAAAGAATAAAACAATACTTCTATTCTGCCGCTGGAACCTTCTTCAGTCTCCTTACTGTCAAGAAAATACCTCCAACCAAAACAACTACCGCTGTCAAAATACAGAGACATCCCCCAAACAAATCATTGTCACGCAGTGCACCCACCCCATAGACCAACAACAAAACAATAATTCCAACATAAAGTGCCAGAAATACAATCAAGGCAAGAACTCGAAAAAACATAGGTACTTTTTTGGAAGTTCCAATTTCAAGGGTAAGATCCAAAGTACCCTCGAAAATTATCTCAAACAACAGCTCAAATACAAATTCCATATGTACCTCTCCCCTGTGCCATGCTTTGTAACACAAACACTCTATTAGATTTAACTGCCACACCAATAAATTCATGGTAACATATGCTTTTCAATTGCGCAAGAATGGATCTACTTATGATTTTTATTGTATGATTTAGTGCATAATAAGATTTATATATACAATAGAAAAGATAAGTGCTATAATAAAATTGTTACTGCCCCTATACTGGTAACAGGAAGGGGTGCTGACATGGATTTATTAATTTCCTTTTATCTCTCTGTTATGGCGAGTGTAGTTGCCTACTACATAAGCAAGTGGTTAGATGGAGATGACAAGCAGTAACTAACCCAATCAGAATAGCTCACTGTGACGAGCAAGACCCCCCAGTAGTTGCCGCTACTGGGGGGTCAATTTTGTGCCAACATGGACACTAATTTCCTTTTGCCTATTGGCATTATAACATATGCAGAACAAGCCTGCAAGTATGCAACATTTCCTTAACTTTCCCCATTTTTTGCACGCGCATTACCAATTGTTGATAATTTCTAATTATCCTTTATATAGAAGTTTTTATTTACCATAAATCTGTCTGCTTGCCCCAATAAATTTGTAGAAGTCTTTTGTTTTTAGCATATATGCCCTAAGCGATTCATCTTTCTTCCATATATTCCTTTATTTCTCCATGAATCAAAGTAACATTTTTTCCTTATATATAGAACCTTCATTACAACTCTCTAAAGCAGTTGTATCAATTAACCATTCCCCTTCTGGTTGACCTTTTAACTGACAAACATAGATTTTACTATTTGTTTTGTCCGTATAATAACCAAGACATTTTCCTATGATTTTTGTGCCAGTAAAAATTCCACAATAGACATATTCTCTGTTATTCCAAACTAAGGTTACATCATTATCATAATTGACTTCAAATACAATGGGATCATCAGGAAGTTTTAGAGAGTAATCACAAGCAGTCAAACACATTAATCAAGTTGCCATTCTGATAAATTCATGGTAACATATGCTTCTCAATAGCACAAGAAGAATGGATCCAAAACCGCTTCTCGACGGTCTTGGATCCATGTATTTTTTTACATAAAATCCCTCGATCACCTAATTTCATAGCGCAATCGCCTGCAAATAAGTAACTTCCCTCTAATCAATTTGGAACTTTCATCTGTTTTTTATTTGCTTCCATATGCTCTCTGGCATTGTCAAACCAATTATGTACACTAGAATTTTTTTCCTGCTCACACTCTTTCATTAATATCTGTACTTTTTCCATTTCTCCTTCCTGAATATACAAATGGGCAAGATTATTGGCAACATTAGGCCACTCCTCTGATCCCTCATCTTTCCGCTTTCTAATTTTTTCACCAAGTTCGATGGCAAGATATGTATGACTCATCATAGCCTCAATATACATTAAACGCATCATTCCCTCCACCGTTTCTTCATAATAAAGCGCCCGCTTATATTCCTCCTCTGCTTCATCATACATACCAACACAAACGAACAACTCTGCCTTCAGTAATCTAGTATCATAACAGTCATCATTATCTATTGCCAAATTAGCCAGTGCCATTGCCCTCTGAAAAAATCCCTCCTCATAACTTGCAATCATTTTTTTCGCTTCATCCAATAACTCTTTTGTTGCCTGCCCTTTATCCTCCGCTCTTATCTCTAACTCTTCTGGCAGAAAATAACACGGCTTACAAAGACGTCTTACCGAATTCAGATACTTCATTACCTCCGGAATAAATTCTTCCTGCGCATAAATGGAATCCGCATACCACACATGAGAGCGTCCCATCCCCCTTCCAGCACCAGCAACCGACGCCCGTGGCATAAAAAAATTTCTCTTATCCACATCAATCAAATAGCAATCTTTTTCATTGGCAACAAAGTTATAATCAAAGGGGTCTTCTCCACTATACTCTGGATCTCTGCACGACTGCCAGTAGCGATACATGGTAGCATTCTCATACCAGCCAACAATCTTACTACTTTTTCCATCGGATGCAACCCAGACAACTGTCATATCCCTAACCTCGTCAAAACTTTTCAGAATCTCATCGTAGCGTTCAATATGTAGCTCATTACCATAATGCATTACATAACCGTAGCACTTATGATTATATGGCGTAAAATTAAATATTTCTCCACCTGCTCCATTTTCCGCAATATATTTTCCACCATTCATTGGCCGATTATCACCACTAACACCAGCATAATACTTCATCCATGCCACCTCGCAAAATATAACCTTTTTCATGCTATCTATCTCCTCTCTTGTTTTCCATTTTTTATTAAACTCGTTTTGTATCTTATACTCTGCATTAATACTCAAAATCTCCGTCGAAATCCCTTAATATATACTGCAGAAAATGCTCCTGCTTTTGGAATTCCGCATATTTTCGTTCTTTCTCCCTAAACTCCTTTGGATGCCCTATGAACTCTTGATGCAGGCATTCATGATAAATCACAAATTTCACGACCTCCCTTGGAACACTTTCCGAATTTAGCAGAGAATTAATATGAATCAAATTATGATCATGATAATACATTCCATAATAAGAACCAACCGGTCTATCCGTCCATTGAATATCCGGGCGCTCAAAACTTTTCAGAAAATTAGAAGCATTTTCATCAATGACTTCTGTCAATAAATCTTCTATTTTATCCTTGAGAGGTTCCTTTGACAAATGAAACACTTCCTTATCTACTTCCTCAATCCTGGTTCCAATTGGCACAATTCCCTTTGGAAACAGCAGACAATCTGTTACCCGCTTTTTATATTGATCAAAGCTGCCATACAAACTTAAAATCAAGTGCTTGTTCTGCTCGAAAGCATCCTCAATACTCTTCATGATTTCCATATATGGCATATTATCTTTTTTAATTCGCTCCGATAAGGCAAATGGTTCGATCTGATCCCGAACATCAAAACGTTCCAGTTCTGGAAATTCCTTTTCCTGTTGAATATATCTCAGCAGATTGTCCATTTCGTTTTCATCTGGTAACATCCCAAAAGATTTGAAATATTGGGTAATCAGTTTTCTTCCTGTGGCTTTTTCATCATCCAGAAAATTCATAAATTCTTCTTCCAAACTTTGATAACCCTTTAACTGATTTTCGAATACCAACACCTTAGAATCATTTCCATCTTCGTCAATAACATCATACCAGCCAACAGGAAGTACCGTATTGCGGACATAGGCAAACTCCCCTTGATAGGTAATTCCCTTTACGATATCACGAATTGCATCCATCGGAATTAAGGATCCTTTCTTAGATTGTGATACAGCAATTTTTTCTTCTACCGCTTCCTCTCCAAATAAAAACTTTGGATTCAGCCAGCTCGTAATACTGGACCACTTATCACAAAAATCCACAACATTCAAAGTATCCGTTCCACCACAACCAGAACCACGCATTCCACGTCCAACCATTTGCATTAATAAGACATCACTGGTCGTTGGTCTTGTCAAAAACACAGTCTGGATATCTGGAATATCACTTCCTTCTGTAAGAATATTAATGTTAATCAAAACATCAATTCCATCTGGCCTGTCATTGTGTCGAAAACGGTCTATTGTCCGTTGATTCTCCGCATTACCAATCAAAGTGTACACATAGCCACTTCGGATACCTTTTTTCCGAAAGGCTTCATTTAATGAATCACAGTGAATGGCATTTAATGCAAAAATAATCGTTTTCCCATACATCTCCTTGTTTCGCACATATTCATCCACGATAATATTATTACGTTCATTTGTCTTGGCAACTTTCGTAACTAAAGACTCTGGAAACTCTCCCCATTTCTGAATATATTTTCTTTCATCCAATTCTATAATTGCCTCAATATCCACATTGGTTTCTCTCGGGATATAATGCGGTTTCGCAAGTGTTCCATCTGCTATCAAATCACTCATTGTCACTGAAAATACAATCTTATTGTCAAATATTTTCATCAATTGTCCCGTTGCTTTTTCTGTAAGTCTAACTGGTGTTGCTGTTAAACCCAAAAGCTTTGCATTTGGTCTTTTCCCACGAATCACTTTAATAATCCTTCTATAAGAAGGTGCCAGCGTATGATGCGCTTCATCCACCACAATCATAACCTTCTCCGATAAAACATTAGGAAGATATACCGTGTTATTACACAAGCTCTGCACACTTGCTATCACCAGATTATCGCTATCTTCCATTGCCCTGATATTGGCATGTTTCCCAGAAATACAAACCATTTTAAACTGCTCCATATTACTATTTTCATCTTTTATCAATGGGGCAAACTTATAAAACTGCTCTGCTGCCTGTTCAATCAACATAGAACGATGACATAACCAGATAACCTGATAACCCTGACTGATCATATCATGCAATAAATAATGCACACTGGTTCTGGTTTTCCCACTACCTGTCGGCATAGATAAAATAGCAGACTGCTGATCCTCTTTTATAAAGTATGATTTCATCGCTTCAACTGCTTTTTTCTGATACGGATATAGTGGAATTTCATCTTGTTCCGTTGCGGCAAGATCCAAAGTCTTGGGAACACGAAACATACTTTCATCATCATCATATACCATCTTGCCCGTCATGCGGATTTCACTAAGATATGCATCACATAATGTCTGAGTCATTCTTTTTTGACGCAATGCAAATAACATATCTTCATTTTCACCCAATTGAATTCCACCATAATTCAGTCGTTCCAGTTTTTTGACCACCTGTACCAAATGATTACTTCCATTTAGGAAATAATCCTCAATCACTTTCCGATACTTTCTGACAAAATGCTCGTCAGGATAATGACAGATTCTGCTAATATAAGGAATCAAAAATTCAAAATCTTTTTCCTCATATAAGGATTTGGGTTGTAAGCGGATGGAAGTCTCCTTTCCGTATATAATGCCACGGACAAATTCGTATGAAAAGTTCTCCCATGAAAAAATTTTCTTTGCCATATTTTTATCTCCTTTTTCTTTGATGAATATAGCTTAACAGATCCCCCAAACTAAAAAGGAGACATCTTGTCTCCTTTTTAGTTTGACATTGCAACCTCTAAATGAATTTGCTCACAAGTATCGAAAAAACCATAAATATCCAATCCATTTTCAATACAATGAACTACCACTGCATCCAAACGCATTGCAGATACATCCAAAGGATAACTAAGCAAATAAAACATCTCATTTGCCTCTTCTAAAGAAAGTCCCAATCCTACCACAAATTTCGCTAACATCTCCCTTGGTATATTTCGATGCGCACTTGGGCTTACATACTTCTTCATGGTTGACGGATTAATATTGGTTTTTACATACAAACCAGGATATCCACCACACTTTTCACGTATTAAATCACCCATTTTAATTCTTAATTCATCCAACTTATCTTCATCTGTTTTGGGAAGCCTTCCTATTTCCTGCTGAGAAAACATACCACTTACATATGGTCTATTATAAACCTCATTCTCTAATCCTGTTTTTTCAAAACAATGATTCATTAGGTAATCCATTGTAATCGTACCCATTGTCATTTCTCCTCGTCAGTTTCTCCGTATAATCCCCGTATTCTTATTAAAAATACGAAAATATTTTTCAATATTATATAATCAAGTATAACACATAATCACTAATAAATCATTTAAAATAACATATAAGAATGGATCCAAAACTGCTTCTCGCCAGTCTTGGATCCATGTTACCCACCATCTTATTAGATCAATATCTCTTCATTTTATTACACCCCAAACTCTACAATCGGAAATTCCAGAGACAATATAAATCCCTGTCCATATTCTGACTCTGCTGCAATCTCAATATTCAAATTCTGCGCCATTTGTCTTGCCAGATACAATCCCACTCCGGTAGCTTTTCGCTTTCTTTCATCCGTATCTCCCGTAAAACCCCGATCAAACAAAAACGGCAGATCTGCCTGTTTCACTCCAATTCCGTTATCTGCTATATGAAGCAGTATTTTATTCTTTTGCTGATCCAGACCACCTGTGATTTCTAAACGTTTTTCCGACTTGCTTTCATCATGATATTTACAGGCGTTGCCAACCGCCTGTTCCAATATAAATAGAAGCCCTTTCCGATCTGTCACAACATTGGCTTCTGTGACTTTGCAAATAACTTGTATTTTCTGCTCTGCCAGCACGGTTTCATATTGTTCCAGAATTTCCTGACAACATTTCTGCAGAGACGTTTTCTCCAGACAATAGTCCTGGTAACCTGCTTTCAGTCTGGCATAATACAATATCTGGGTGACATATTCCGAGATCTGGTTTTTCACATATAACATCCTCTGATACAGCATCGGGGACATTTCCTCACGACGGTTATCTAATAGTAAAGTCAACAAGGACAATGGCACTTTGATCTCATGCGCCCAGGTCTCTACATATTGTTCATATTCCTCTCGCATCAAATATTCTGCCTGCCATTCTTCTTCCTTTTCCCGCAGCTCCCTGGCAATCTGCAGCAACTGTTCTCCTTCCCGCAGAGGCAATTCCTCCAACAACATTGGTTCCAGCTGCTTTTCCAGATGTTCCAGATAATCTTTCACCAACTGCCTCCGTCGTTCCTCTCTGCGAACAATACCACCGACAGCAGCTCCGAATAATCCTAACGAAGCTATGATAAACAGCCCAATCAGAACACAAAATCCTCTCTCGTCCATCAGCCACAAGAAAAATCCAAACAACAGATCAGAGAGTAACAACAGAACCAGGAAGAAACGATACTCCGCACACATTTTCCACACTCTGATAAATCTTTTTTGAACTTTTGAACTTTTCTCCTCAATCTTCTGATCGGCTGCTATTTTCTTATCCATTGCAATACACCCGTTTCCCTTCCAATCACATAATTAGTCCGCAGTTTAAATATTGATCAATTAACCCCCCAATAGATAATCAGCACCCAGAAGACAGACAACACACAACTAGTTCTTTGCCACCTCATGCCTGAAGACGATACCCTACGCCTCTGATCGTCTCCACCCGACAGTCTAACCCGACTTTTTTCAAGGTACGGCGCAGTCTTGTCATATTAACCTGCAACGCATTCTCATCAACATATTCCGTCGTCCCCCAGAGTGCCTGAAATAATGCTTCCTTAGTCACAACTTCTCCTCTGTGTAGCATCAGATCTTCCAAGATCCTGCCCTCGTTTTCCGATAAAACCAGTGATTGGTCGTCTGCATACAAGGTATAGGTCTGATGATCCAATAAAAATCCATTTCCATCCAACAGATTCTCCCTACCAGCAAATCGTTTCAACAAATTCTCCACTCTGGCTAACAGCCTGGATGCGTGGCAGGGTTTCGTCAGGTATTCATCCGCTCCCAGCTGTAACGCATGAAGTTCATCCCTCAGCTGATCCTGTGACGTCAAGACCAATATCGGTATTGATGACTGCTGCTTGACCTGACGACAAATATCAAATCCATTCATCCCCGGTAGGTTCAAATCTAGCAAAATCATTCCAGCATCTTCTGCCAAAATATCGGCTACTGTCTGGGAAAAACGGGTAATGCAATGTACAGGATATCCCGCTTTCTGAAAAATATCTGTCAGTTCCTCCCGCATAAAAGCATCGTCTTCCACAATTACAATCTTTTTCACCTCAAAAACCCCCTATCGTTGGAAACACTTTTCTCTACCATTTTTCCTGACCCATTGTATCTGATATACCATTCATTCCATGCACATATTGACCCCAATTAATGCTGTGAATTGCTACATTGCTTCCCAATTTTCGCAATTCTGCAAATAATTCAAACGAAGTCATTCTTTCATAATTCCCAGCAAATTCTGGCTACTGTATCGCATCACCATTTTCATATAAATACATTCTATCACAGATAAAACAATGATACTAGCGGCTGCAATAAGCACTAACAGTCTTCCATTGCTTTGTAGAGAAGATGGCAGAAGACCGGCAAAAAGAGAATACACTCCAAAAATACTGCTGATGGCAGCAATGCCAATCGGCACGCCAAAATACCACTTAATCTGCCGCTTCGCCGAAGCGCAGACCGCCTCGTAGGTACTGCCCAGGCAAAGTAAGGTATGGTAACGTTTTCTAGACTTCTTTTCCTGCATAAGATACTGCAAACTGATAACAGTGTTGGCAATCAGCAGAAAGATCAGCGCCAGATAAATCGTCAGATAGCTGGCTGCTACAATATAAAACAATTGTCTCCCCATATTCTGCAAATAATTTTCAAATTTCAAACCAGTCTTCCGAAAATAATTATTTCCCTCAGTAATCGCCTGCATTAACCCCTTCTCCTCAATCCTCTCTTTCGATAAATAGGCGTTCCAATAGGTTGTAATATTATTCGGATCCGCATATTCCATAAATTGCTGATCCGGCAGAATGATACCAAAACCAATGGTAATGCTGCGGTCAACCACAATATCTTCCGAACATACCCCCTTGATTCGATATGATTTACCATCAATTTTTACCGATGGATCATATTGTAACAATTGTTCAAAGATCTGCTCTATTTTCCCTTCATAGATTTGCGGATCAATATAGATATATAATTCATCTGATTGCAGGACAAGAGACGAATCCCCTTTTTTCTGGTACAGCGCATTGATGCTGGATAACGCAATTAAATAGGGTGAATCCTCGTAAAGATATCTTTCCACATATGGCATTTGTTCCTTTTTCAGATGTCTGGCCGCCTCCCGCAACCTGTCTGCATCAAATTCATGAAGAATCACATCTGTATCCTCTCCCATCATTTCCCTGCTAGGCATATGCGCTACCAAAACTGCTGCCCAATCTGCAATTAATGTTTTTGCCTCCTCTGCTTTTAACAATTCCGCAATCTGCTGTCCCGATTCCGCATCATATTCTTCAAAGGTAAAATCCATACTATGCCGACTGCCATCCTGTAAATTAACCGCCGCAACCGCAATACCATAACTCATACAGGAAATAGCAATCAGAACCAATAGAGAAGAAATGGTTAGAGAACCGGATCGTAAAAAAACATTTTCCTGCAGCTGACGGAAGGTAAATACATGAAGCCGTTCCCTGCCACGACGTGTCGAAAAGAAGGAATGATCCCTATTTGCTGTACTGTCAGCGCCACGACGGATCACTTTCGTAAATATTGCACAAAATCCTTTCATGAGCAAAAAGGTACCCGCCGTTCCCAGGACAAGCATAGCTGCAAAATGGGATAATTTCATCCAGGCAGTCCCTGTGATTGCCAAGTCATAAGCAATAATAATTAAAATAATACCCATAATTAACAACACAAAGGAACGTTTCTCATGAATAATTTTCTGTTTTTCCTCCTGGGTATCATGCATCAAATGGTAGGGACTCCGCTTTACCATCCTGGCACTTAAGATCACATTGGCAATCAATTTAATTCCTAGAAATCCTAACACAGTCAGTCCTACCGCTGGCAAAGAAAAAGTAAAATGGTGTCCTATGATACCCATACCAATTAATTTAGCAGTAACCAAACTGATGATCTCCGACAGAAATACGGCAACTGGCAACCCAATAAGCAATGCCATCGTTCCATTATATAAATCCTCCGCCATCAACCAGAGAAACAAGCGGCTGCGGCGCATCCCTAACATAAACAGAAGTCCATATTCATGGCTTCTCCGCTCTAACTGATACCTCTCTGCAAAATAGATCAAAAAAAAGATAAGAAACAAAGAAAAACCATACACACCTGTAATCAGTCCCAACAGACGATTAACAGCATCACTTTCCATCTGTTTTAGGAAAATCATGACATCCTGTTTTTCCAATGATAGAATCACATAAAAAGCCACAATGGCAATTACCAGGGAGACAAAATAAATCCGATTTTCCTTTCTATTTTTCCGGCTTTCAAAAAGGGAAGATACTTTAGTAAACATTTGCACTCCCCCCTCCCAGCTGCGCTAACACCGCTATGATCCGCTCATAAAAATCCCGCTGGTTTTCTTCGGAAAAGTTCCGACGAAGCTCATGAAAAATCTTTCCATCTTGAATAAAAAGAATACGGGAGCAATAACTTGCCGCATTGGCATCATGGGTGACCATCATAATTGTGGTATGCTGGGTCTGATTCAGCCCTGCCAGTTTATCCATTAGACTTTTGGCATTCTTGCTATCCAGTGCTCCAGTTGGTTCATCTGCCAGAATCAACTCCGGTTTCAGGATCATTGCCCTGGCTGCCGCCACTCTCTGCTTCTGCCCGCCTGACATCTGCGCCGGAAATTTATCCAACACGGATGTAATTTCCAGATACTCGGCAAGCTGTTCCAAACGCTCTGCTTCCCCATTTCCAGCAATTCTGTGAATCTCCATCGGCAACATAATATTCTCTCTACCTGTCAGATTATCTAACAATTCAAACTCCTGAAACAGGTAACCGATCTGGTTTCCCCGATAGCCAGCCAGTTTTTTTCCCTTAAAACTGCTGATATCTTCCCCGTTAAGCAAAATTCTGCCGTCAGTGGGAGCAATCATTGTGGCAATACAGTTTAACAACGTCGTCTTGCCAGAACCACTACTGCCCATAATTCCCAGGAATTCCCCCTCAAGTACACTACATGATAGACCATTCAACGCCTTTGTCTTATTTTCTTTTTTACCGTATTCTTTATAAAGAGACTCCACTTCCAATATTTTCTTCTGCGGATTCATTCCCATACTGCAACCTCCTGTCCTAATCAACAACAGAACTGGTGCAACATCTGTAACCATTAATTTTCTATGGAATGTTGTACGAATCTGCTGCCATACAATTTTCAACATTTTCCATGCCGGCTAATTGTATTATAAGGAAAGATGCATCAAAATAACACTTACATCTGTTGTAAGGTTGGAGGAAGTTTTTTATTACTGTTCACAATGACGATTTTATAGATTTTGCTTCATTTCTGTATAATGCTTGAACTCTTTGAACAAAAGAAACAAAGTATCAAGAGATACCAGTTACAACAGATGCTCTATCTGAGAAAAATCTATCATCAAATCACTATAAATATTTACCTTGATGGTAGAATCAAAACTATAAGTTACATTGATAAGGTCGCTCTCAAAATAACTTACGGTTACAGTTCTTCGTTTTGGATCCACAATCCAGTATTCTCGAACACCATAGTTCTTATAGTAGTACAATTTTCGAATATAATCATCTGATGGATTGCTTGGAGAAACAATTTCAATTATAAAGTCCGGGGCACCATTACAACGTCTCCCATCCAGTTTGTTCTCGTCGCACACAATCATAATATCAGGCTGTACAATTGTGAGCGGATTGTCAGAAAGCAATACATCAAATGGAGCGGGGAAAACCTTACAATTACCTTTTTTCTCTTTTACATAAGTATTGAGCAGTGTACTAAGTTCCAAAAGTATTGACTGATGGATCTGTGAAGGACTGGCCATATCATAAGCAACATTTTCAAAGACTTCTACTCTCCGACTCTCTGGAAGAGTCTCGTACTGCTCCAATGTAATAATCTCTAGTTGTGGCTGTAATATCGATGACATAATATACACTTCCTTTCTGGACTATTGTACAAAGATTTTTATAAAACCATCCATCTGATCATAGTTTATCATAAAAATACTCTGCCGCAAACTGCGTTTTCGTCACATTAAAATCCTTCTCCAATGGATAGATAAAATAAGAATTATCCAGTGTGGACAGCACGAAGCACTGCCCCTTCCCCCGATAATCATACTCAGTATGAATGGAAATCATAGAAGCCGATGCAAAGCTCAGTTGCTTTTCCTTTCCATCCTCATAATCCGTAAAGGTAAGCACAAATCCCTTCTTATCATGAGTAATATGTCCCTCTCCACAGTCAATAAAATTTCTGGCATTGGGAAGTGCCTCAACCCGTACCCGCATATCCAGCGTATATTCTCCCCGGCTAATTTCCTGTTCCACCATGTTTCTCTCCCACTCATACCAAGTCGGAATGTAGATTTCCTCTCCTGTCTGGTCTTCCACCAATGTCCCATACTCATTCATTGTCCATCCTTTGCCACAACTGCTGCAAAAGATCCGCTCCCCTTTTGACTGCATGCTATACTCTTTCCTGCAATGATGGCATTGATACAAAGGCATATGTAACCCCTCTGCCCGTTTCTCATAAGTAATTTTCATTCCAGTATCCCGTTGATACTGATACTCATCAAAAGACAGCAGAGCAGATATTTTGTCATGAATCGCTGACACAGACATTCCCTCGATATCCTCTGCCGTCAAAGCATAGGTCATATCTGCCCGCAATCTTGCTTCTTTTCTATTGGACAGATTCCAGATAGGCGACTGCAGATAATTTCCCTTCATATTCAATGTGACCACAGGCACTTTTAAATATTTAATCAGCTTGGCAACCGACAGAGGAATTCTGGAAGATGTTCCCACATTGGCATACCTTGCCTCAGGATACAAAACCAATATTCCCTTCCGATCCAATACTCTTTTAATATTTTTAATTAATGCCAGATCATCTACAAACTTTCTGGTTCCCAGACATCCAGCCTGTCTGAAAACCCATTCACCGTAGTATTCAAAGCCCTCTAATTCCGATATATAGTTCGCCCTATATGGAAACAATGCCAATGGTGTCACATAAAAATCGGTAAAAGATTGATGTGTTCCCAACACCAGAAAAGGCGGTTTAATGTCCCGTTTATCGGACTTCACAATCTTTAATTTTGCAGGCAATGTAATGAGAAAACTACCTAGCCAAATTACCGGCATGGCGATGAGATTCTGTTTCGGCGGTTTTTTTTTGCGATCAAAAGGTTTCTTATCCGGACTGGCAAAGGTATCTTTCCTCAAATATCTTCTGATACCCGGTATCTTATAAAGCAGGTAATACAGCAGTCCTGTCCCTAAAAGGGAACAGCCCGTTGGAGTTAAATGGAAGAAAAAAGTATTATGAATTTCTCCGCTTACCGGATTATAAATCAATAAGGATATCACAATCCCCACCACCAGGCAAACCAGACCGATGATATTAAACCCGCCTGTATAATGATATGAATTATGCCCCGGTATCTCATAGGCACTATAAAAATCCATCTTCTGTTTTCTAATGAAGAAGAAATCCACAAAGAGCAGCGCCGCTAACGGTGCATACACACAGGCGCTAATGGTCAAAAATGCCCCGAAATATTCCACAATCTTGCCCCATACACAGAGCAATCCCACATAAAGTCCCAGCACTAACACCAGAATCCGATAGTCCACTTTCTTGAAGGTTGACTTTAACATAACACCATAAATATAAGAGCCTACCGCCTGGGTTCCAATGTTAGCGAATGCCACCAGCAACAGGGAAGTCAGGCCCAATGCCGGAATCGACAAGGTAGCCATCATCACCGTCGGATCGTCAATCATTTGCCCGGTTACATACTCCATGGCAATTGCCATAACAGCACCTACTACCACAAAGAAAGAACCTGCCAAACCCTGTCCCAATACTCCAGCATAATAACCAGCCTTTTCTTTTTTACATAGTCTCGGTATCTCCGCCATACCGCCCACTAACGTAATTACAAAGGCGAAATTCGCCTCAATGGATAAGATATAGGGAATAATAGAGTTGGAATAGCCCGTATTCTTGGGTTTATAATTCCAGATTGCTTCTACTGGTACAGAAGTAAATCCCACAATAACTACAATTACACCTACCGCCAGCAATGCCGGAACCAGTATTCTAGTCGTCCATGTAATGGTCTTTACTCCCCGATAGGCAATAAACGTTCCCAGAATCACACAACAAAGCGCCAGCACCAAATGACTGCCTGCTGGAAGATTAATATGAAACAATGCCATCAACGACCTCATAGAAGAGGCAAACAAATCGCAACAAACGGCATACCATGGAAAATTAATTATAATAATCACAATGGTCATAACTTTAACGCCTTTGGTTCCAAACACTCCCCTAAGCCATATCCAGATATCGATACCATAACGCACCGATAAGATGACTGGAAGCTGATAGATCATCAACATTAAAATAGCTCCAAAGAATGCCCCAATCAGCAATTGCTTAAATCCCACCAGGGTAGCCAGATAGGATCCCTGGGTGTAGCTCCAGGTCGCAATGCAGTATCCCGACAAAACTAGCAAAGCATCCATAAATCCATAAACTTTTTCCTTGGGCGTTACCGGTAGTATTCCTAAATACGCTTCTTTTTCAATTTCTTCATTTGTATTTTCCATTTCCCTGTTAACCTCCCATTCCTTTTATCATTCGTACCTATTCTCACAAAAATAGAGTAATAGTTTGCAGATTTATCCGCACATCTAAGCTATGCCTTCGTGGGAACAAATCAGACACCTAATTCCTGTCATGCCCCTAGAAATCCTCCCGCCACCACAATACACAAACAAACAATCATGATAATAACTGCCTGAATATAATCTCCGTTGCTAAAAATGCCAGACATATCTGACGACGGATTCTGGGAACTAATCATTTCAATCCGCTCCAACAGCACCTGATCCGCTGTATCTTCTTTGCTCTGACTCTCCCTCTGTTCTCCCATCTGCTCACGCCTCCTTTCCTCTCCACAACAACCATGAACTCCTGCTATCTCAGCATCCTTCAGACATCTCCAATCATACCGTATCTGTAATATTTCTTTGTCTATCTATACTTTTCATCGTATAATATTATATGCTGTATAGCATCATTTTTACATACTATACAGCATATAATATCCTTTGTCAACTATAGGCTCATTCGCACAATGCAAATCACAGTCCATTATCTATAGCAATCCGGCTTCCTTCCCTAGATTTTTCAATCTGAATCTGCTGTGGGATATTCTCCATCAACTCCTCCCGATGGCTAATAATTCCCACCAACTTATTAATCCCAGACAAGTGGATCAAAGTGTCTAATGCACTGTCCAAAGATCTGCGATCCAATGTTCCAAATCCCTCATCAATAAACAGTGCATCCATTTGAATTCCACCCAGACTAGAAGAAATCGTATCGGACAATCCTAATGCCAAACTCAGAGAAGCTTGAAAACTCTCCCCTCCGGACAAATTCCCCACTGGTCTTTTTCGTCCGCTAAAATGATCCAAAACTTCCAAATCCAAAAAGGTTTTGCTCTGTTTGTCTTCGGAATTTTCCTGCCGAAACAATTCAAACTGCCCATCACTCATAGGAAGCAGTCTCTGATTTGCCGCCGCAATAATACTGTCAAACCCGGTTGCCTGTACATACTGCTCCAATGTAATTTTCCGGCTGCTGGTCTGCCCTGTTACCAATTTATGTAAATGAGAAACCAAATTACCCTCCTGATTGTATTTCTCGAAATCAATTCTCTTGGACAGGATATTTTGCCGAATACGTTCATTGACCTTTTGCCGTCTTTCGGCCTCTGATCTTTCCTGACGAATCCGGTTTACCTTCGCTTCCTGCTGTGCCACTTCTTCCCCCAATGCCTCCACATCTGTCCAGGCTTTATCCTGGGCATCCTGTCTGGCACCTTCCAACTGCTCCTTATTTATCTGGACTTGAGAAAAATACTCTGCCTTTTCCTTCTCCTTTATAGAAATACTTTCATCGGTAACCACATAGTCCAAACAATCCTCCGTAGAATGAAATCCATTCTCCTCTATGGTTTTCTCCAGTTCGTTTTTTCTTTTCTGCTCCGTCTCCTGCCTTTCTGTCAAAGTTGTTTTCCATGTGCTTAATGCCGATTCCTGTTTCGCCTTTTGCAGGCGTAAAGCCTCTTCCTTCTGCCGAAGACTGTCCACCTCATCACGAAGCTGCTGAACCTTGTTCTGCTGTTTTTTCAGTTCTGCCTCCGCTTCCTCCAAATTAGCATATTTCAAATCTGCCAAACTACGCAAGCTTGTCCTTTTTTCTGTCAAGGCAGTTTGATTCTCCTGGCGTTTCTGCTGCATCGCATTTTTTCTCGTTTCCAATGCTTCCGACTCTTTTCCACTGGCATCCAACAAGGCAGCACGATCCCGTTCCAGATTCTTGCATTCCTCTCGGACAGTATTTTCTTTTTCAGTCATATATTCTAAAAGCCTTGCAATTCCTCCACATGCCACATCCATCTGGGAAAAAAGTTCCTCCATCGTCATTTCCTGAAAGTCCGCATCCGATATCAAAATTGTCTCATCCTGCGTTCCTACTTCGGAAGCAGACAAATGCATATCGTCATCCAACCTTCCCGAATCCGACATATTACTCATACGAAAAAAATAAGCCGACAACAGATCACTCTCCAGCAATTCCAATATTGCCGCTCTAAGAGTTTCTTCCATAGCACGGACAGATGCCCGCTCTCCCTCAATCTCCCGAAGAATATTCTCTTTCTCTTTCCTTGCAATTTCCTCCCTATCCTGCAAGTCCTTTAATTCTTCCTCTGTAATCGCCTGCTCTGGAAGTATAGCGGGTTCCGGATGGTGAGTTGAACCACAGACCGGACACTTTACCCCCTCCTGCAAATCCTGCGCCAGCAATCCTGCCCTGCAACGATCCAAAATCTTCTGACCACGGTCTCTTTCCTGTTTCCGCTCATCCAGAATTTTTTCTTTCTCCAGAAAAACTTTCTGTTTTTCGTTTAATTCTTTCTCTCGTTCCCGGTAAGAAGGAATACTGGTCTGACAGATTTTTTCTGCCGTTTCACAAAGTCCAGCCATAGTTTCCTTTTTGCCACGAAGTTTTTCTAATTCTGCTGGTTTATCCTGCAATGCATTCGTAGACTCCATCAGATCCCGAATACGCTGCTTTAAACTTTGCTCTACATCCTTGATTTGCCTCTCCTCTTCCTGCAAGCTTTGTTCTTCCTGTTCCAATATACGGACATCTGCAAGAAATTGGTCTCTCTCCTGATACTTCTCTAAATCAGCCTGTAATTTCTCCCACTGCTTCTGTAATTTCTCCGCTTCCTCCTCCTTTTTATTGCCGCCCTTTAATGCTTCTTCTGCCTCCTGGTATTTCTGCACCGTATCACGGAGTTCTTTTTCTTTCGCCGCAATTTCCTGCTTCGCATGCTCCCATTCATTCCGCTTTTCCAGCCAACGGTCATATACTGGTTTTACCACTCTCGTAGCTGCAATCTGTCGCTTTATTAATTGCTCCAATTCTGCAATTTCATCTGCACGGCTCTCCAATACTGCCTGTTCCTTTTGCAAATCTTTATATTTCTGGATAAATCGGTTATTGGTTTCTGCCAGGTTCCATTTCGCTTTCTGCTTTTCCAAAATGCTAAGTTCGGCATCCAGTTCGCCTTCCTTTTCTTCCGATTTTTCTCGTTCCTCCGCAATAATCCGTTCCAGAATTGCTAACATTTCATCCAAATTCCATCCATTCTTATTCTCAGATGAATTCTTTTGCAACTCCGACAATTCCTCCACATGGGAACTGTCCTCCCCTATCTCCACATCATGGAAATATTGGTCGATGCTCTGCCATGCCGATATTCGCCCTGCATCAGCCGTCCTCTTTCGATCCTTTAATTTATCTCCGACTCGCCGATAGCCGTCGGTCATAAAAATCGTGCGAAGAATACCAGTTCTAACCTCCGTCCCAGCATTTAAGAGTTCTCGAAATTCTCCCTGGGCAATCATCACAATCTGCTTAAACTGCTTTACATCAATGTGCAGAAGTTCCCGCACTATTTTGTCCACATTATTCTTTCCCTCTACCGGCACCTCATCGCCACAATACAGAATCACTTTTTCAGTTTGAACGGTTGTCCCCTCACCACGCTGTTTCTTCCGTTCATATGTCGGCTGGCGATAGATATGATATTCCTGTTCCTGATGGGAAAAATAAAAATCCACAAAACTTTCCACATTCGGCTTCGCATAGTCGCTCCGAAGATTTCTGACATCCCGATAGCTTCCACTGGTTTCACCATACAGAGCATAGCAAATAGCATCAAAAATTGTGGTCTTGCCCGCTCCGGTATCACCGGAAATCAAAAAGAGCCCCTGCTTCTCAAATTGCCTAAAATCAATGACGGGCATTGTCTCTGCATATGGTCCAAATGCACTGATTTCTAATTTAATTGGTTTCATCAATTACACCTGCCTCTCCCGCCACTTCCAGCATAAGCTTCATTTCTTCTTCACTAATCTCACAGCCATACATCATCTGATAAAAATCAGAAATAATCTCCGAAAAAGATTTTTCCTGCGTCACCTGTGACACATCAATCTTTCCTGCTGCCCTGGTATGGGAATTGTCATAATCAATTTTCATGGTATTGGGATAATACTGCCTGATAGTTGCCATGGCATCCGGAATCGCATACTCATCCGTCAGCGTAACATAGATATAATCCTCTGGAAACTTAATGTTTTCCCGATTCAGAATCTGCTCCATCCGCCCCTGCAGATGTCGCATATCATGGAGCGGATGCAGGGGAATCAACTCTACATCCACATCGCCTTTCTGCCCTAGTGTAATCATCGGCACCGATTTCTGATTGTCAATTTCACTGAGAGAATATTTCAGGGGAGAGCCAGAATACCGTATGGTATCCCTGCCAACCCGCTGCGGAGAATGGATATGCCCCAAAGCCACATACTCAAAATCCGTAAAACAATCCGTTCCCACCATTTCTACGGTACCCACATTCTGTACCGCCGCATTTTCCGAACCACCAAACTTCGGCTCGGCTCCTTTGCCCGCCACAAACTGGTGTGCCACTAAGATATTACGTTCCTCCACATTAATGTCCGTATTTTCCACCACAACCCGCACTGCCTGATCATAGGATTCTATTTTCTCCTCCTGCCAGAAATGCCTAACCTGGGATGCTTTCACAAAAGGAAGCAAATAAATATTAACCTTGCCATATTCATCCGTTAATGTCCGCTTTCCCATCGCCCCCTCATACTTGGAAGCAATATAGATCCCATTCGTTTCAAACAACGCACTTCCAAAATGCAGTCTCTCGTCCGAATCATGATTGCCACTAATAATAAAAGCCGGAATCTTCTGTTCCGCCAGCCGACAAAGAAAATAATCAAAGACTCGGACAGCCTCCTCGCTGGGAACCGACTTGTCATAAACATCCCCGGCAATCAACACACCATCCACAGCCCTCTCCTGCGCCATCGCCAGAATTTGATCCAAAATGTATTTCTGATCCGCAATCATACTGTAGTCATTCACCGACTTTCCAATATGCAGATCCCCCAAATGTAACAACTTCATATCCATATCCTCTCATACTTCCAATATTGCATAGCAGCGCTTACATGCCCGCCACAGCAGTTAAACTGTTGC
>CAYPEW010000042.1:0-32335 GCA_964409845.1 uncultured Jutongia sp. | reverse complement strand
TATGCAACCGTAACTGCGGATAACCTCTTCCCCTTTTCGATTGATATCCATGGTACTGATACCCGGACGGATGATCTTTGCCATCTCATCATGAACTTCTGCCAGAATCTTCCCTGCCTCTCTCATTAATTCTATCTCATGTTGTGATTTAATTGTTACTGACATAGTATGTCTGCCTTCTTTCTTAATCTTATAATTGGATGTTGGGCGCAAAAGGTATTTTGCCTCCAACTGATGCTACGAATTGCTACATTGCTACGCAATTTTCGCAATTCTTCAAAGTCTACACTCCGCTTCGGTCGGCGCTTAACAAACGTCCACCGGACGTTTAGCACCCTCCATTCCCGCATATTTGCAAGCAAATCTGCTTCATGTCGGTGTTTGGCGGGTCAAAAGTAGATAGCAAATTGCGTGTAAACACGCATTGCTATCTACTTTTGACCCTAGCATCATAATACATGGTTATGGCAGATGTCTATATAAATATGACATCTGCCACGTTTTTTACTTTATAGGAAACTCCTCATTTCCTATAAAGTAAAAATATTTATGCTAATTCTTTAGCCCATGATCTCATCCACTGCCTTTGCAACTCCCTCGATGCCCAGAGTTCCATCAATCTCATGCAGAATGCCCTGCTTCTTGTAATATTCAATCAGCGGAGCGGTCTGCTCATGGTAAACATCCAGTCTCTTTTTCACGGTCTCTGGCTTGTCATCATCACGCAGCTCTAACTCTCCGCCACAATTATCACAAATCCCCTCTACTTTTGGTGGAATATTTACTGCATGGAAAGTTGCACCGCATTTTGCGCAGACACGACGTCCACCCATACGTTCAATAATAGCTTCATCCGTCATTTCAATATCCAGTGCGTAGTCAATGGCTGTTCCCTGCTTTTTCAGTGCTTCTGTCAATGCCTCTGCCTGCGGAATGGTTCTTGGAAAACCATCCAGAATATATCCCTTTGCACAGTCGTCTTTCTGCAAACGGTCTACCACCAAATCACATACCAGCTCGTCCGGTACCAGATCTCCTGCATCCATATAACTTTTTGCCTTTTTTCCTAATTCAGTACCATCCTTGATATTCTGCCGGAAAATATCTCCCGTTGAAATCGTCGGAATACCGTACTTTTTTACAATCCCCTTTGCATGTGTCCCCTTGCCTGCACCTGGTGCACCCAACATAACAATCTTCATAATACCTTAACCTCCATTTTTCTGCGCATTGTGCGCCATAATCTGCTGCCTGTTCCAGCAGCTCATTACCTATTAGCTCAATTACTATGGTATCTCACACAGATATAGTTATCATAACGCAAAAAAGGAGTAGTTTCAACTCCCTTTTTCCAGTTATTTCTTTTCATTCCGGCTAGCTGTCAGCATTCGAAGCCGATTATATCATAGATAACTTTCTGTTTTCCGTTATTGTTCCGTCCTGCTGTTTCACAGGAAGGTGGCTCATCAAGCCAAATTTGACATATTTTTCGCATTCTTCCCTTGACGAAACATTCTCTTACTTTACGCTTTCATTAATTCACTTTTCTTTTGATAGTATTTCTGTACAATATCCTTTTTATCCCGCTTCCGAATCGGTATCTTTTCTCCATCCTGCATGTAGAAATCATAATCAATTACGCCCTCTACCGCCAGCACATTAATAATGTAGCTCTGATTACAGCGCAAGAACATTTTCATATCCAGCTGCGTTTCAATCTCTGACAGACGGGCATATACCCGGTACACCTCCTCGCCATGATGAATCTTGACAATCCGCCCTTCTGATTCAATCAGGCTGATCTCTTTTTGCAGCAGACTAATTTCCTTTTGTTGAACGGAAAAAGTCAGAATCTCATAGTCATTCTCCGGTGTTTCTGTCTGGTTCTTGGAGAAATAATAGGAAAAGGTTTCCCTGACTTTATTAATATCAAATGGTTTCAAGAGATAAGCCAGTGCATGCACTTCATATCCTTCCTGCAAATACTCATCGCTGGAAGTCGCAAAAACCAGCTCCACTTTTGCATCTTTGAATCGTATGGCTTTTCCGGTCTCTATTCCATTTAATCCTTTCATACGAATATCCAGAAAAATGATATCATAATCTCCTCTGGAAAAATTACGTTGTAACTTTTCTCCAGAAGAAAACTCAATCACCATGGCATTGCGATGCATTTCCTGCAAAACTCCCTGCAGCATCCTTTTTAGAATCATACGCTCGATCTCATTGTCATCACAAATAGCAATTTTTAACATATTCTTATGCCCCTTTTCTCCAGTATAATGTATAATAATCGCTGCCTGTATTTCACCACAAAATACTCTTTATTCATCTCATTAGTTCGGATTATTCCTGAAGTGCAATCATCATTGCAGGAATAATTTGTTTTTTACGGGAAACCGTATTCGGTAACATAATTTGTTCTGTATCCGAAGGTAAATGGAATGCTTTTACTGCTAATTCCAGTGCACCATTTCCATGGTATAATAATTCAGTCTGTGCCTGCATAATATCTGTCAGCATAAAAAACATCATTGAAACATCATGATCGGACATCACTTTTTCCATATATGGCACTAGTTTATCTTTAATGGCTTCCAATTCATTCTGGCTCATAGAAGTAATCTGCCCAACTCCAAATACTAGTTCACCCACTGCAAATTTCTTGAAATCCTGATAAAAAATCTCCTCTGGCGATTTAGATAATAAGTTACTGCCTGCTGCAAACATCTCTGCTGCGTATGTATTCGTATCAATTCCGGCAATTTCTGCCAGCTCCTCTGCTGCCTGCCGATCCGTCTCCGTACAGGTTGGTGACCGATATATTAAAGTATCTGACAAAATCGCAGAACACAACAGCCCTGCAATGTCCTTTGGCATCTCTACTTCCCGCTCCCGATACATCTGGTAAATGATGGTTGCAGTACATCCCAATGGTTGATTCCTAAAAAACACCGGTCCCATTGTCTCAATACTGCCAATGCGGTGATGGTCAATAATTTCCAGCAATTCTGCTTCCTCAATGCCATCCACTGCCTGCGCCATCTCGTTGTGATCCACGAGAATCAGCTTTTTGCGTCTGGCACCCAGCAGACTCCGGCGTGATATCATGCCATAATATCTGCCGTTCCAATCCAGAATCGGGAAATCCCGATAGCGTTTCTTTGCCATAGTATCACGAATATCATCCAGATATTCCCCTAATCCAAAGGTAATCAGTCCTTCACTTTTCATGAAGAACCAGATTGGAATACTCTGGTTAATCAGACGGGATGCCGTAAAGGTATCATAAGGCGTCTTGATGATATAGCATCCCTTACTCTCTGCCAATTTGCTAATTGTAAAAGAAACTGTGGAGCCATCACATACAATGATACATTTTGCCCCCATCTCAATGGCACATAACTGGGATTCATATCGGTTTCCCAATATAACGATATCATCCTTCTCGATATAGCTTTCCATCAAATCCGGATTGGCAGCGGCAATCAGACATTTGCCTGACATAATCTGCTCCTCCATAACACCATTCAGCATTTCTCCATCCAGAGTTTCTACAATGTTATGATATGGCGTATGTGCAGTTGCAATGACCTTGCTGTCATATACATCCATATAAGATTTTGCAATATCTTCTATCGTAATCAGTCCCAGCAGAGTCCTATCGTTTTCAATAATTGGCAAAGTCTGTAAGGTATCTGTCTTCATGATCTCCCATGCCTTTTTCAGCGAAATCTCCGCACTGACACCCTGCACGCGCTGTACATCAATATCCATAACCTGTGTTCTCACATCTCCCATATAATCGGGAGTCGGTGTATGAAATTGACGTAACACAAACTGTGTCTCTGAATTGATCTGCCCGGCACGCTTTGGAATATATTGCCCCTCTGCGATCTCATTTTTGAGATGGGCATACGCAATAGCAGAACACACCGAATCCGTATCCGGATTGCTATGACCAATCACGTTAATGACAGTGTCCTTCCCCTGCGTCATCATCGTGCTTTCCTCCTGCTTAAAATATCTTTTGTATACTATCTATATGCTACATTTTATAGTCTTTTTCTGTATATTGAGTAATATCAATCACATATTTAAATCTTCTTGCCAATGCTGGTACAAAACGGAACAACTGATCCAGTGTAGCGCCTTCATCCGACAAAATTACAGTAAAGTCGCCATAAAATTCGTCCATAATGGAGAATACCCGGGTAATGGTTGGGAATAACAGCTCTGCCGCATTGGTAATCAGCAGGCAGTTCCCCTTAAGCTGCTTCTTAAACTGGGATAAATCCATGGCATTCAACTGCTCTGCTGCAATATGCGCAATTCGTCCAGAACTGAGATAACCGGTTTCCCGCATTACCACAGCAATTCTTTTTGAAATTCCCAGAATCCGCTCTTTGCCATCACCAATTAACACAAAATGAGATGGATCCATCTCCCCACCAATGAGAATCAAGACATCATCAAAAGAACGATGCAATGCTCTGGTGGTTGGAAGATCTTTATCTGGCAAAACTTCTCCAGTGGCAGATTGTACTTCTGAAGATGTTTCTTTCGCTTCTGCCGTTGCTGCTGCTTCTGCTGCTGTCGTTTTCTGAGATTGTCCTGCCGCTTCTGTGCCCGCTGCCTTCTTCTGAGGCTGCACGGTAGCTCCCTGTGGAGATTGTCCTGCGACACCACTGCCCGCTGCCGTCCTTTGAGGCTGCTCTGCAGCTCCCTGTGGAGATTGCCCTGCGACACCACTGCCTGCTGTCTCCTGCTGTGACTGTCCTGCTGTCTGCGACGATTCTCCTGTTACTGTTTTCTCCTGAGTGGTTGCGGTCATTCCAGCAGCATCTGCAGCATTCCCCGTCATAGTCTGTCTCTGACTATCACTATGATTCTGTAGATTCGTCTCTACTGCCTCAATCACATCTTTTGCAGTAGCCGTAACGACGGCTTCCTCTCCCGCTGCTGCCTCAATCTCTTTATCCGCAATCGCCACTGTTTTCTCAATTTTAGCTTCTGCCTCCTGCAATTCCTGCTCCAATGCCTTTAACAACTGTAGCTCAGAATGCAGCTCGGAAGGAGCTTTCTCTGCCGCCTGTTCTGTATCCTCCGGCAGTTTCTCAAATGCATCCGCTTCCCGAAGCTGTCTGGCTATGGTTTCGATAGCACTCTCCTGAGTATCTCCGGATGGATCTGGAAGCTTCTCTGCCATCCGCTCCATTGGTGTACTTGTCTCAGTCCCAGTCGTTCCAGAAAGATCCGGCACCACTACGGTAGATCCTGACAGATCCTCCTGTCCTGTGGCATCTTCTGGATTTACAGGAACATACCTCTTTGTCTCGGACTGTGCCACCGCTTCCGTCATGCGCTCCACTACATCATTGGCAACATTCGGCAATTCCTGTATTACCGTTACTGTCTTTTCCCGGAGCTGTGCCTGATGCTCTGCCTCGTAGATGGCAGAAATCTCCTTCGCTAAATCTTGTGTAATTCCTGTACCGGATTGAGAAATTGTTGGAAAACCAGATGGATCAATCTCTATCTTCTGATCTGCCTGGCTGGATTCTTCTGCTGGCACTACAGCGTTCTTCTCCGTATCAGAAACTTCCGTATCTGCATTTTCCTTTACTACGTCTATTTCATCTGCACCCTGTCCTGCACTGTCTTCTGACATAGCAGTTGCCAGCTCCTGTTCTGCCGTAGCCACCGATTCTGTCGGTTTCTCCAGCTCCCAAAGCAAATCATCCGATTCAGATGCAGCCTGCTCCTCTACAGGTTCTGAAATCTCCTGCTCTGCCTGCTGTCCTGCATCCTCATTCTGACGATCTTCATCCTCTGCTTTATTTGCCTTATTTCCAAACAGAAGTCCAGATAATTTCTGCATAGCTTCCGGTTTTTTATCCTGATTGTTGTCCGTATTGTCGGACTCTGCACCCAAACCTTTGTCCGATGTTTTCTCTGATATAATCTCCTCAAACTTAGCTGGATCTGCCTTTTTCAGCAGTTTCATCTCCTGCTCACTACTGCTTTCCAGATATTCGCTCAAATCTGGCAGAGAACCGGTATCGTCCGGATTTGGCTTCTCCCGATGAAGGGGATCCGTAAAATCAGTATCATCCAGAAACGGCATTGGATCATTTTCCTGAATATGATCCAGCAATAATTTCGCCCGCTCTACAATTTCTCCACTACCAAACCACAATTTAATATCAGCACATTCCTCCCGACACTCCTCATAACGTCCTGCCTGCTGATAGAGCTTTGCCAGTTCATATGCCCATTCTTCAATATATTCTTCTTCCTTTAAATCCCGTAACGTATCAATCAACTGACCAATCTGCACCCCTGCCGCCTTATCCAGTCGATAGCGCAAAATCAGAGCATCCCGGTTGCTTGGATTCATACGGACAAATTCCTCGTAATACTTTTCCGCCTCTTCCAGATCATTGGTCCGGATTGCCAGATAAATCAAACGATATAAAATCTTTCTGGTCCGAGATTTTTTGTAAATCCGCAGATAGGTTGCCTTGGCTTCTGCCAGCTGTTCAGTGCGGGTATAAACTTCCGCAAATACCTTTAAGTCACTGACATTCCGAATCTGACGCATATCTAATGTCTGAATGACAGTCAACGCCTTGCGATATTTTCTCTCATCTGCCAGATGGTGTACCTGTGCAATCCTGATCGCTATTTCATACTGTCTCATACTAACCTCCAAAGTAATGGTATCTATCTCATTTTTTCAATTCTTTCATACATCTGGTATAACAAATACGAAATTGTGCCAGCAAATAGATTTCCATTATTTTTCTGTTACCCTACGTTTCCCACAAAAATATTCCCCATATAACTTTTCCTGACGGTCTGCCCTGGTTGAAAATTTCTGCCGCAGCCTCCAAGCACGATCATCCAGATCACAGATTAACACACCTTCCCGCCCTGATAAAATCCCTAAAATATTTCCAATTGAATCTACCGCCATGCTGTCACCGCTATAGCTGTCACCATCCCTGCTTCCGTAGCAATTCACTCCCACCAGATAAGACTGGGTTTCAATAGCTCTCGCCCTAAGTAATGTCTGCCAGTGGGCACTGCGGATCTCCGGCCAATTGGCTATCACAAATATAATGTCCGACTGCTGGGACGCAATCTGAAACAGCTCTGGAAAACGCAAATCATAACAGATGAACAAGCTGATATTCCGTCCTAAAAACGGGACACTAACAATCTGTTCCCCTTTGGCATATCGATCAGATTCACCACCATAAGTAAAAGGATGAATCTTACTATATTCCGTAACTTTTTCTCCGTTGCAATCCAGCAGGGTAAAGCGATTGGTTCCTAAGCCTCCCTCAGCGATACCGTCTGCTTCTTCTGGCAAAGCCGCCCATCCAAATCCAATAGCAATCTGATATTGCTTCGCCAGTGCAGACATTCTCTTAACCGTATCTGACTGATCTGTCGGCTCTCCTATCCCTTCCAGATTCATAGAAAATCCGGTAAAACTCATCTCCGGAAAAATGATCACATCTGCCTGCGCCTGCGCTGCTTCCCGTATCATCTTTTCTCCCCGGTTAATGGAAAGTTCTTTATTTTCCCATATCATATCCAGTTGTCCCAAAGCTACCCGCATATACTATCTCCATTCTAATGCCAGCCACTATCTTTTTGATTATAGCACATTTATTCATAATTGGAAAGCGTTGCAACGCATTAGAATGACGGAATTCATATTGAACTTTTTGGTAATTTCAAAAAAGAACCCCTCTTTCTATGCCGAAAGAGAGATTCTTCTTTGTTTCATATACTTTCACTATTTATTTTGTTTTCGCTTTGACTTTAGTATATTTGCCATAAGCCTTTACCTGTTTACCTTGCGCATTTTTATATGTCTTATAAGCACGTATACGGATATAATATTTCTTCTTACTCTTTAACTTCTTAATCACATACTTTTTCTTATTCTTAGATAGTTTAACCTTCTTCGCCTTTTTGAAAGACTTGTTGGTACTATATTGTAACTCATATCCGGATGCATCGGAAAGCTTCTTCCACGATACCTGCACTGCCTTTTTCTTCGCCTTAGCTTTAAGTTTTTTAACCTTGGATACTTTTGGCACTTTCACATTGGCAGTTTCCTGCGGTACTGCATTATTAACTTTCTGATTCTGCTGCACGGAAGTACCCGTTGTTGGAATAGGAGTATTTCCTGGATTAGCGCCTGGCTGATCCGTCGAATCGCCCGGTTTTACACTTGGTTCTGCACTTGGCTCCACGCTTGGTTTTGCGCTTGGTTTTGCACTTGGCTTTACTGGATCCTCCTGCTTCGGTGCATCCTTGATAGAGAGTTTCACTTGCATCTTCTTATCTGAAAGTTTATATCCATTAGAAATATCATAATCATAAGTAACTTTCTTTGGAACATCTGAAACATCATCCCACTCAATTCCTGTTTCTGTCAAAGTACCACTGGAAAGATTTGACACCTTAGAGCTATCAAAATTACCGCTAGCATCCAGATTCAAACTTACTTTTCCACTCTGACCTGCACCTTTTAACTTCCACTTTCTGCTGCCCACCATCTGAGGTTCGACAGTAATACCACTTCCCGTCGTTGCCTCTGCTGGCGTTTCTACGATAAAATCTTCTGTGGTAATTTCTCTGTTTTGTCCCTCTAAATTGACATTTTCCAATATGGTATTTTCACTGACATCCAAACAAGTCAATGCACCATTGATACAATCCAGATCCGTCAGCATAGCACGGTTATTAGATAAATCCAAGGTTTCAATCGGATTATCCGAACATTGAAAATATTTCAGTGCTGCATTCTGAGAGGTATCTATCGTTGTTATATTATTATTCTGACAATATAGATTTTGCAGACCGGAACAATCCATTACATTCAACTCAGACAACTGATTATTGGAACAATCTAATGTCTTTAATGCTATGGCACCGGTCAGATTCAAGCTTTCCAAAGCCCCCTGCTCCGACCAATTATTACAATACAGATCTGTCAGAGAGATACACCCACTCAAATCCATGGATTTTAACTGATCACTACGCACGGTTACACTTTTCAATTGCTCTCGTCCTGCCAGTTTAAGCTCTTTTAATCCTGGTATTTCCAAATAAATACTATTCAGGTTCGGACACTGCATGAAATCAATCTGCTCTAAGCCTGCATAATTTTCAAAAGAATATATAGATACTCTCTGTAATCTGGTAAGTTTTGAGAAATCTACTATCGGTTTAATATTATATATATCCAATTCTCTTAATTTCAAATTAGATGACAAATCCAATTCTTTTAATAAATCATTTCCAGATACATGCAAAACCTCCAGATCAATCATTTTAGATACATCCAGACTGGTCACATTATAGTCAACCCACAATTCCCGTAACTGGGATAATGCATTATAATCTATCTCCGTTAACCTTGGATTATTATAACAATTCAATACTAATAATTTAGTATTAGCAGATAAATCTAATGCAGAAATTGCATTACCAGAAATATCCAAGCTCCGTAGTCTTTTATTATTTGAAATATTCAGTTCCGTTAAAGAATTGTTGCTCAAAGATAAACTTCGAAGGCTTTTATTATTGCTCAGGTCAATTGTAGTCAAAGAAGCATTATTAATTGTTAGCTGCTCCAAATACACACATCCCGATACATTAACTTCTATCAAAGATGTGTCCCAAATTTCTACAGAAGTCAACACCATATTAGAGGACAAATCTAATCGCTGTGTCAATGACAGACCATTTACATACAGATTTTGTAAACAATTTAATTTTTCAATGCCTTCCAGAGAAGTAATCGCTTTAGCAGACTCCTCCCAGATAGAAAGAGATAGCCATGTGACATCTGCTGTATTAATCTTGTTATCATGATCATTATCATATTGACTGGACAGATATTGCCGGAATGCTTTATCTTTAAAGTTATTCTCCGTCAATTCAACCATCTGCCCTGCTGGTTGTTCCGGTGCATTATTGGTCAGCCGGAATGTTACATACAGGTAGTCCTGATCGCTATATTCTGCAGACGCATCATAATCTGATCTGGTAAGGAAAGTATAAGTACAGGACACAGGGATATCTTCTTTGGAATCCCAATAGATCTTTCCATCCTCTATGGTTCCATCAAATCCACTCAGATCAGTAACACGCTTCTCATCTATTCCACCATATTCCGATAAATCTAATACATAACGTCCATTTTCTTCTATCGCTGTGGCTGTCACCTGTGTATCCATCCTTGAGTTACTTGGATAGTCCTCTGGCAAATAAAGAGCCGTCAATGCTGTCTGATAAATATAGAGATTAACTAACCTGGTATTTTTAGACAAATCCATGCAATGCAGTGAACTATGCCCATCTATCCATAGTTCGTACAAAGCGGAGAAATATTCGATCCCTGTTAAATCCTGAATGGACTCCTTTGGATTCTGATTTCCCAGATAAAGTGTGGTAACTGTTCCAGCCTGCACAGTGTTTCCATAATTGTTTTTTAAATATTTACGAAAAACAGGATCCGGGAAATGTTCCTCATCGATCGGAATCTCCGTTTTATCCAATTCAATATCTGCATTTATAAATTTGATCTCTAACACCAGAGAATCATAATAACCACTATATTCCTCATTCCGGATATCCAGAGGAAGCTCATAATAGATCGTCTGTATTAGATTTCCATTCAGAGGATCACTGGTCCATACATAAGCATCCTCTGTTTTCGTCCCACTTGCCAATATATCATCATTATATTGGCAGGTTAAATTCGGTTGTAACAATACTGCTGAAGATGCCTTATAAGAATCTCCTTCTTTATGAATCTCCACTTCTATCTGTTGATTATTAATAAATAACTCCGTTATTTTGGTACATCCACTAAGATCCAAACTGCCCAAATTATTATTTCCACACCATAAAACTTTTAAATCCAAACATTGGTTAAGATCCAAACTACTTAATTGATTATCATTACAATGCAGATCTGTCAGATTAACACAGGCAGTCACATCTAGATCTCGCAGACCACAATACGAAGCATCAAGATACGTTAAAGCTATATTATGAGACAGATCCAGACTGGAAATTTTATTCATATTGCAGGATAGGGAATTTAAATAAACAAAATATTCTATCCCCGTCAAATCCTGGATTCCAAGATCAGTAAGGTCCAATCTTTCTATCGTACCAGGTTGGAATTTTCCATCGCCATCGCTATCGTAATTAGTACTCAGATACTCTCGAAATTTTGCATCCGGGAAATTTCTCTCCGTAATCTCTACTTCTTTCTGGTCGGGAAGCGCAGAAGAAAAGGTCAGACGAAAACTACTATCCAGGGTTTTCCCATCCAAATAAGAACCATTTGATAAATCATATTGCAGCTGAAGTTGAGTTCCCTGATCTGGTCTGTGTGACCATACTACTCCTTTCTCTGTCAATTGTGGTACATTATCTGCATCTGACCAGTTTGACACGGTAAATTTCTCATATTGGAATCCTGACTTAGTTGAAAGATCTAATAGATAACTTCCATCCTCCTGTTCTTCCACCACTCCCCGCAATTCCGAAGGCGTCGCAGACAAATTTGCTAAGAGCTCATTCTTAGAAGTATCAATAGCGATAATTTGATTCCCTCTCGCATACAGATCTGTTAACTTCGTACATTGGCTAATATCCAAACCACTCAATTGATTATTGTAACAATACAGGTCTGTCAATTCTGTACAAGCATTGACATCCAAACTACTCAATTGATTATTGCTACAAGATAGAGAGGTCAATTCTGTACACTTGCTGACATCTAAACTGCTCAATTGATTATCGTAACAAGATAGAGAGGTCAATATTATACACTTGCTGACATCTAAACTGCTCAATTGATTATCATAACAAGATAAAGATGTCAATCCCGTACATCCACTGACATCCAAGCTGCTCAATTGATTACTCCCACAATTCAGGGATGTCAATCCTGAATACTTGCTGACATCTAAATCAATTAAAGCACAGCCATTTACATCTAGATCAGTCAATTCCAATTTCTCCGGCATTTGAATCTTTGTTAATTTCTCGTTGCCGTTAACATGAATACTCCGTAATTTAATATTTTCTGTTAAATCCAATTCGCTTATCAAATTTTGATACGCCCACAAACTGGTTAATTCCGTAAAATATCCAATTCCCGTCAGATCACGAATTGCTTTTTTGGAACAATCAATATTAGAGACAGATTCCCTCTCAGCAATAGAAAGATAATTATCTCCATCCGTATCAAATTTCTTCACATATTCTCGGAAATTCTTATCCGGAAAATAATTTTCATCTAATGCAACTAATGATTCCTTCGTTTCTTCTGATTCATCCACCGATGCCGCAGCTACCCTCGGTATCGGTGAGTAACCAGAAAAGGTACCCAGAATCAAGGCAAAGCTAAGACCTAATGCCCACATTCGTCTATGTATTCTCATACGCATTCCCTCCTTAAATAATTTATGTTTCATATATTATATGATGTAGAAAAAAAAGTCAAAAAAAGAGCCAAAAAATACATTTCATATATTTGATGGCTCTTTATTATTCCCCCTGTTAAAACCCCTTCCCTCTGAAAAGAATTACAGAGTAATCAAAGTGGCATTCGCTCTCTTTGCCATACTGCGCATAGTATAGGTATCCGGCCCCACTATGACAGCCAATCGCTCACAAGAGGATACACCATAGGCGGAATCACTACTTAATTTTTTCGATTCAAAGACAAGTGATTTTAAGTTTTTCGCATTAACAATTGCATCATAGTGAAGATAACGGAAATTCTTGCCAAAATACAATTTCTGCAAATGAGATACATTCTCAAATGCCGAGGATTTGACTTCCTTAACCGAGCTCGGCAGAGTAAATACCTTTGTAGACTTCCGTACAGGATATTTTATCAAAGTGGTAAGGGAATGGTTGTATAAAACACCATCCTGAACACGATATTTTCCACCTTTTCCGCCTGTAAAAGATGTTAAACGATTACATTTCTCAAAAGCATTCTCGCTCAGGGAAACCAAACTAGAAGGAATATGTGCTGTCTGAATTTTTGTATTCGCAAAAGCATGACTTCCAATCGAAGTAACTGAATCCGGCACTTCTATTCTAGTCAGATTTTTATTTTCCGAAAACACGCCACTTTCAATCTTTTTCGTACCGGACAAAATCGTAACCGAACGAAGGTTTTTCATATCTGAAAAAGCATACTTCCCAATGGAATCCGCAGAAATTGTCACACTGCGCAAATAGGGATTCTCCGA
Organism: uncultured Jutongia sp.; assembly: GCA_964409845.1. Lineage (GTDB taxonomy): Bacteria > Bacillota > Clostridia > Lachnospirales > Lachnospiraceae > Butyribacter. Next base: position 19,025 of record CAYPEW010000042.1, on the reverse strand, counting down.
AAAGGCATTGGAACGAATATACTTCAAACTTCCGGGAGTGCGGAAAGAACTGCTGGTTTTATGCAGAGGATACTGAATGAGTTTTGTCTTGGACTTATCATATAGAACCCCCTCCACACTGCAATAATTTGCATTTCCGGCAGCTACATTAATTTTTTGCAAGCTGACACAATTATTGAAAGCCCCCGGATTAATTCCCTTCACACTAGAGGGAATGTTAATGCTTTTTAATTTTTCACAGTTTGCAAACACCCGGTTTCCAATATAGGTTACCTTGGATTTTAATGTAATATTCCGAAGATTTGTCCCTTGAAAAGCACCGTTGCCAATAAACTGCATATTGGAATTCATCTTAATTTTACGCAACCCGCTACCAGAAAAGCTCTGGTCACCAATAGCATAGGCCCTGTCGTTAAGTGTAAAGTTCTTCAGGGAATCGCAGTTTGCAAAAGCCCTTTTCTTAATGATAGAAACCGTTCCTGGCAGTGTTACCCTGCTGAGTTTACTGCAGTCCTCAAAGGCTGACTCAGGTACACTATTAATTTTTTTCGGCAATACAGCTTTTTTCAACGATGTACAGCGGCGGAAAATACCTTCTCCCAATTTGGTCTTTGCATTAGCAAAACGAACAGAAGTCAAATCACTGCAAGCATAGAATGCCATTTCCCCTACAGAAGTTACCTTCGAAGGAATAGTGATGGATTTCAATGCATAATTGCGGTAAAACGCAAAATTATCAATATAGCGCAGCTTCTTACTTAATTTAATGCTGGTTAATTTGTAGCAATTTAAAAAAACGGATTCCTCAATTCTCTGAACGGAAGCTGGCAGGGAAATTTTTTTCAAGGAAATACAATTTTTAAATGTACCTTCTTCCAGTGAAGTCAGTCTTTGACCAAAGGATACCGCAGAAAGCTTAGTACAGCCCGAAAAGGTATACCCTCCTAAATTCTGTAAATTCCTCGGCAAACGGATCTCTTTTAACTGTTTGCAGTCATAAAAGGTACGGTCTTCAATTTCTGTTACCGTTTCCGGTATGGACACTGCAGAGAATTTCGATTTGCGAAATGCCCCATAGCCTATCTTGGTTACAGGAAATCCGCCCAGAGTGGCAGGGATGTCCAACTGATTATCGGAAAGCTTTGTTCCCGTAACAACCGCCTCTTTCCTAGAGACCTCATAAGAAAATCCATTCTCCTCGTAGGTCTTAGCTTCTGCAGAAATAGATCCAGCCATCGCTATTAAAAAGAATAAAATTAAAATAAAACCTATTTTTTTCATATGACATTCTCCTTTTGCTAGTTTATAACTCTTTTCCCATTTGATATACCAGTATATTTCCCCTGACTGTATACAAATCCCCATCCTGTACATAGTATTTCTCATTCCCCGAATCTACCTGAAACTGAATCAGACTCCCTAAATCATAGCACAGGTCTTTGACTGGGGCTTTCATTTTTCTTCCTAACACCACAGTGACGGGCTGATTCACAATATTATTATCTTTATCTCTATAAAACGTGGTCCTCTGAAAGGCAGACTCGTCAATAACGGTATTCCCATTAATCACTACTTTCTGCAATTTCTGGTTCCAAGCAAATGCTTGATATTTGACCAGGCTTACTTTGGCAGGCAAATTCACTTCTGTCAGCGGACAGCTATAAAACGCACTTTCCCCTATCACAGACAGGGAATTCGGAAATTTCACTTCCGTTAATGCACATAACGCAAAGGCATAGTTCCCGATCTTTTTTACTTTAGCTCCAAACTTCACTTCCTTCAGTGTGCTGTAGGCAAAAGCCCCTGCATCAATGGTACTTACCTTTTTTCCAATTATCACTTTCTGGATATCACATCCCCAGAAGGCAAATTTTGCTATCCTGGTTACTTTTCCGGAGACACGATAATTTTTCATTTTTCTACCGGAAGGCATCACATAAATTGTCTCTCCATTTTTGGAAACCAAGGCATTGCCGGAAATCTTAAATTTTTTATTCTGTTTAGACACTTTAATGGTTTTTAAAGTTGAACTCCAGGGATCATAAAATCCATTGACCGCATTCAAAGTTGAAAAAGAACAATAACTAATTTTTTGTAAACTCTTTGGCAGTGAGATGGATCTGACGTTTTCCAAATAAAAAAAACGGCAGTCAATTTCCGTAATCCCCTCTCGGAAGATAATTTTCTGAAACATTGGCAGATTGCTATCCTCTTTTCCCAGCCAGACCTGTTCATCATCGTCATCCCAGGTCATCAAGTAGCCGATATCGACATAACCTCTGCCAGATATAGATAATGTTTTCTTTTTTGGCTCATAAGTCCATGTACTATTTTTTCCTGCTTTTCCTTGATTTTTGGATTTTGCCTGAGCCGTGGTATTTGGCACCATTAAAAGAACCAAAGCACAGAACAGCAGCATCCATACCCCTCTCCACTTCTTCCATCCACATTCTTTCTTCTGCATACACTCCTCCTGTTCCTTATCTGATTGCTCATTCCAGAACATCAGATAATTTTGAACTAATGCCACGATCTAAGATCCCGGTATTACCGAAATCAGATCTAAATAAGAGTATACAAAAGATTATTTAAGATCCTGTTAGGATTTTTCTTAAGATTTCTTAAGAAATGGTCAGAAAATTATTAAGATTTCTTAATTTGATACCAGGGTCAAAAGTAGATAGCTATGCGTGTTTACACGCAATTTGCTATCTACTGGCTTGACCCGCTAAACACCGACATGAAGCAGATTTGCTTACAAATATGCGAAAATGGAGGTGTTTACGGAATTGCGTAAGTTGCAAAGCAACGAAGCAATCCGTGGTATCATATCGGGTGCAAAAGATCTTTTGCACCCGATATTTTAATTTGACAGTGGGAATCGAACGATACTGCAAAATAGATCTCCATCCACCAGAATGGTAAACTCACCACCCATTAATTCCGTCAGACTTTTGGCAATCGACAGTCCCAGACCACTGCCTTCTGTGGTTCTGGCATGATCTCCCCGCACAAAACGTTCCGTTAATTCTTCTGCAGTAATATTCAGCTTCTGAGATGAAATATTTTTCATCGTGAAGCAGGCAGATTCCTCATCTTCTGTCAAAGAAATATACACCCTGGTATTCTGCATCGCATATTTTGCTACATTCCCATACAAATTTTCCAGAACACGAAAAACCCGACGTCCGTCTCCCTGGAAATATACCGGATGTTCCGGTAATTCTGTAACCATTTCCAGGCGTTCTTCTGCAAAACGCTCCGCAAATTCGCCTCCCACCTGGTACAAAAGCTCCCGGAAATCAATAGAATTCATGTGTAATTCAATGGCACCACTGGATGCCTTGGAAGCTTCAATTAGATCCTCCATCAACACTTTCAACCGCAAGGACTTCTGTTCCAAAATTTGTAAATATCGTCTGACTTCCTCTGGCGCAATGTCCTCTCCCTGCAAAATATCCACATAATTGATAATAGATGTCAATGGTGTCTTGATATCATGGGAAACATTGGCAATCAACTCTGTTTTCATTCTCTCGTTCCGGACATTTTCATCCACCATCTTTTCCAGCACTCCACCAATCTGATTAACAATCTTCACTAATTCCTGAGACAATGGATCCGCAGACTCCTGCTCCGGCAATAGATACGCAAAATCTCCCTGCAATATCTGACGCATCGCCATAATAATATTCTGTCTGGCAATTTCATTCTGCATCTGTTTCCTTTGCCAGAATAAAAGAATCAACCCTAACAAAACAATCCATATCCCGGCAACCCAACCATATATCGATTGCAGATAGGCACGAACCGTTAATTTCTCTCCATAATAAATACATCCGGCAGACACCACCAGATATACTGCCAATCCTCCCTCAAACAGCAGAAAACACCACCACTTTTTCCATGGTGACGCAAAAGAAATTCGCCGGTATAAGCGCCCTGCAAATTCTGCCAGAGACAGCTTTCCAATCAAAACATCCTGCACAAATAATGCCAGCAGGCTATATCTTCGGGTCTGCTTTAATTTCATTCGTTTTATAAGGCTCAAAAGCAGCAGACAGAACAAAAACAAAACAATGGTAGTGGCACCACTGTAAAAGATTAGTAAAACCCTGTCGGCATAACCACTGCACAATCTGGCAAGCCAGATAATGATCTGTATCAGAAAAAAACCAGCCAATAACTGTAATTCCAACCAGATTTTGTCATAGACATACAGGGCAGACTCCTGGGATCCCACTGGCGTTCCGCTACGTATCAGCAACAGGAATAAAACCAGAGCCGTCAGAATCATGCCAACCATTCCATAGATTTTCCCTTCTTCATACATATCCCGTTTTTTGAGGGAATCCTGATGCTGTGTAACAAATTCATCCTGCTTATTTTGATTCCATACTCCATCTAAATCTATGCCCACCACCATTTGAAAACTGCCGGCACGCATACTCTCCCCCATACTCTTTAAGCGTTCCACCAGATTACCGGACATAGGCAAAGTATTCGTCTCCAGATTCGTCGCTGCGACTTTCGTTCTACTAGTATAGGAAACATAAGCATAAGATTCTGTCTTTTCATTTTGTCCCATCTCAATCTGCTCGGACAAAATATCCCAGACATCGTTGTGATTCGTTAACAACAAACCATTAGCATTTTCATAGCCATAAAAAAAATTAGTTTTGGCAAAAAGATAGGTCAGCTGCTGGTATGTCTCCACCAGAAAGGTCACGTATTTCTTAGCTTCCTCCATCGTTCTGGGAATCAGGTGTACCTTCCAGGGAATTTCTTTTTCCGTCAGACGGTCAAAACGGTTTTGATATTCCAAATTAATCTTTTCCAAAAATTTGCTTTTAGAGATTGCTTTTTTTCCTGCAACATCTACATAACTTTCATACATTTCTAGAAAACGCCTTGCCTCGCTTCCCTGATCCCCCTCTGATAACTGCTCCAGAAAAAAACATGCCGCATAATTACTGTAGTACGTGATCAGATACTCCTCATAACGGCTTCTGGCTGAAAATTCATATTCCCAGTCTAAGTTTTTCCCAAAATCCACCACCAGGCGATCCTGGGTATCTTCCATAAATGTATGTTTATCCGTTGTCAATGGGATCATATTCGGTAGGCGTTTCTGCATATCCTGTATGGTTTTTTCCGAACGTGTTTTCACATTGGGCGAATTAAAAACCAGCATGTCCTCTCCCGACAAAATTACTCTGGTATCCGAAGACATGATCTGATGAATCCTCCAGGGATAGCTTTCTCCATTCATGGAATGATTGACAAATTCCTTCATAAAATCCTGCAGAATTTCTGTCGCTGTTCCTTCTGTGGATGTCTTTTTCAATAATTCTTTGATGGTATAACTGCGTTGGCTATTTAATGAGTGCAGTATCTCTTTGTCATAATCAATATCCCCATCCTTGGTAATTAATTCTCCAATCTGCATATATTCTTCCAGCAAACGGATATAGCCATCCAACAGGGCACTAGTCTCTTTCCTAGACAAAAAGAATGCCCTGTCATCCCCCTTTTCTACCATGGCATATTCCCTGCCAACTGCCAGAAAGGAGCCTGCCAGAACATCCAGAAACAATCCCGGAATCAGTAAGAACCCCAGTACAATCCGGATAATTCCGGAACGTTTCCAATTTTTCATCTGATCCTCCTCCGCTTTGCCGCTAAAGCACCACACAAGCTTCTCCGTTTTCTGTAATATTCATCACTACATTCCCTGTTCTAATCTTTTTCGATACAATAACCAATCCCCCATACCACCTGAATATACCTGGGATTTTTGGGATCAATCTCGATCTTCTCCCGAATATGGCGAATATGTACTGCCACTACATTATCCGATCCCACAGCTTCCTCATTCCAGATCTGCTCATAGATCTGCTCACTGGAAAAGGTCTGTCCCTGATTTTTCATCAAAAAAAGCAGAATCTGATACTCAATGGGCGTCAAACGTACTGTTTTCCCCTCCACAGTCACTGCCTTTTTGTCATCATCCACTATCAGCATATCCTTCTGATAAATCCGACTATTCTGTCCTTCTGGAGCGTCCTGCCTGTAATTCTGATTCAGAACGGTACTTCGGCGCAGCTGGGACTGAACCCTGGCAATCAGCTCCATGGGATTAAAGGGCTTGGTCAGATAATCGTCTGCTCCTACCTTCAATCCAAAAATCTTATCCTGATCTTCTGACTTGGCGGACAAAATAATGATGGGTAAATTATTCTTTTCCCGAATACGAAAAATGGTCTCTGCTCCACTTAATCCCGGCATCATCATATCCACAATCAACAGGTCAACCTTCTCCTGTTCCAAGATAGCAATTGCCTCCGTTCCGTTATAGGCATGAATCGTTTCATATCCTTCCCGTTGTAAATAAATGGTAATCGCCTCTACAATTTCTTTATCATCATCACAAACCAATATTTTGCTCATTCCATTCCTCCGTAAAGTTCACCGCAAACTGTTTTACAAATCTCCCTCTCATCATAGTTCGGTGCAAATGGAGCTGCAGCCTCACAGATCTGTTTCACTATTGCCTGATCTTCTTCAAGTTCTTCTGCTATTACTGCTACCGATTTGCCCTTTTGTAGCTTACGGCATATCTGAGAAACTAACTTGAGGGTTTCTCCTTGAGATACACCAATTTCCATTCCTTCCTCCAAGCTGTCCCTTCGAATCAACTTCTCTCTCCGCTCAAATGTAAAATCCAGCATTACCATATGAGTCACCTCCCTGCGATGATTCCGAAAAAAGTCTGCAAGGATATTCTCCCTGATACATTCCTCTACCGCACGCTCAACAGCGTCGTTTATCGCAACTTCTTCGTTTGCATAGCAGCGGACTTTTTCCACAAAGGCAGTATATCCAGACAGAACCCTACTGTTTTTCTGAATATCCTCATTATACCCTGGATTGATATTATATGCAATGCACAGGATCAGCGTATTCTACTTGCTATTTTTTTATAATGCTATATACTATTTTATATATCATACAGATGATTGATATGCCAAAATAACTATCTCTCGAAAATCAAAATATTATCAGTAATAGGAGGTATTACATTATGAAAATTCAATCCGTAACAGATGCAGCTTTTAAGACTTATGGTCGTATTGTAGACGGCTATGACTACACAGAACTTCTGGACACGCTGGTCAAGGTCAGTGACAAACCTGCTGACTCCGTGATCTATGTCCCTAGCGTGACAGAACTGGAATCCACTGCTGTTTACACAGACTTGCGGGATAATTGCTACGGCGGCATGCCGATTGAGATCGGTTACTGCAATGGCACCAATACTATGTTAAACTGTTTTGAATACCATCGGGACAGTGAAATTGATATTGCCGCAGACGATGTTATTTTATTACTGGCACGGCAGCAGGATATCACGGACGGGCAGATTGACTCTTCCAAAACAGAAGCATTTTTCTGTCCGAAGGGTACCGCTGTAGAACTCTATGCCACCACATTACACTATGCACCATGCAGTGCCAAAAAAGGAGAAGGATTCCGTGTGGTAATCGTACTGCCAAAAGGAACCAATGAGGACGCCCCACAAATTTCTGTGAAAAATGCAGAGGATAAATTATTATGGGCAAGAAACAAATGGCTACTGGCACACAAAGATACTTCCGAAGCTGCAGACGGTGCCCATGTGGGACTGACTGGAGAAAATATTGATATTGCTGAACTGATTGACTAATACACAAAACATGAAATTAACAGTATGCTACAGATGGAGGCCAGTATGGACTTACCACAGGCATTTTTAGAACGGATACAGGCACAAATAGGATCCGAATATGACAATTTTCTCGCCAGCTATGCTGACAGGCCATCTTATGGATTGCGTATCAATCCATTAAAAGGAGCTCCGGATATAATCCGTTCGGAGCTTCCTTTTGCGCTGTCATCAGTGGCATGGGCACCAGAAGGCTATCATGCAGACCCCGAAGAGCATCCGGGACGACATCCATTGCATGAAGCAGGCGTATATTACATCCAGGATCCCAGTGCCATGTCGGTAGTCTCCCTGCTGGATCCTAAACCAGGCGAAATCATTCTGGATCTCTGTGCTGCCCCCGGAGGCAAAAGTACGCAGATTGCCGGACGCCTTCAGGGTGAGGGGTTGCTGGTCGCCAATGAGATCATTCCGGGCAGAGCAAAAATATTGTCCCAGAACATAGAACGTATGGGAATTAGCAATGCTGTGGTCTGTAACGAAGATCCAGCGCATCTGGCAGAACGTTTTCCACATTTCTTTGATAAAATTGTGGTGGATGCACCCTGTTCCGGAGAGGGTATGTTCCGTAAGGATGATACTGCCATTACAGAATGGTCGCCTGACCTAATTACTATGTGCGCCAAAAGACAGCAGGAAATTCTTTTCTATGCAAAGCAAATGCTGGTCCCAGGTGGTGTATTAGTATATTCTACCTGCACCTTTGCACCGGAAGAAGACGAAGATCAGATCCGACGCTTTTTGCAAGATAATCCAGAATACGAATTGCAGGACTGGCAGGAATATCTGCCCCATGCGGATCAGGCAGCGGCTGCAGGTGTACAGTCTGGAACTTTGCCGGGAACTATGCGCCTCTGGCCTCACAAGCTCCAAGGCGAAGGACATTTTGCCGCCAGATTACATCACACTGATTCCTCCGAATCCATAGAAACGGATTCCTCCCGCCAGAAACAAAAGTCCCGACGAAACCGGAAAACGAAACAGGCAGATTTTTCTGAATTTTATCGTTGGCTGCAGGAAACGCTTCCACAACTATCATCTAAACTGCCGGAGGAACATTTCCAGTACTTTGGGGAAGAATTATACCTAGTTCCGAATAATCTGCCATCTCTACAAGGAATCAAGATACTCCGTGCCGGGCTGCATCTGGGAACCCGCAAGAAAAACCGATTTGAGCCATCCCATGCTCTTGCAAAACACCTGACACCCCAGGACATTCCATCCTGCTATTATTGTAATGACGACGAAGCAATTCGTTATCTGCATGGAGAAACATTGCAACCAGACACCATAGATTCTAACCGAGATTTCGGACAGATACTACAAGGCTGGACGCTCCTCTGTTACATGGGATATCCCCTGGGATGGACCAAAGCCAGCCAGGGAATATTAAAAAATCATTATCCAAAAGGGCTTCGTATCTCATTCTGATACGAAGCCCCACAGTTAAAAGTTCTTTATAAAAAATACTCTGTACTCAGGAAATATTATCATCTTCAAATTCCATTTCCTCCTCTATCTCCATTTCCATTTCTTCTTCGGCATCTTCCTCGTCTGTAAACTCATCATCCAAGGGATCAATCAGAATAAATCCTCCTACTACCCCGGTATCTGATTTAACCACTGGCAGAATCGGATCCTGTACTTCCTCTCCATCAGCTACATGGAGTTTTTTGCGAATTGTCACAATGATAAACTGTAATATTTTCACTGCTGCCCCCAGATACAGAGTAGCAATTACGCCCCAAGTCACATAGACCAAATCTGGTGTATATTCTTTCCATACTCTCCATGGTCCAAAATACTGCGGCAAAGCAAATAACATTACAGTAGGTATGCCAATATGTAGAATCACATCTTTCAACAGACGTAATAGGCTAAATTTCACACTGATGCGTTTTCCCCAAACACCAATCAGCAAAATCGGCATCCATGCTGCAATCAACAGGATCAGCAAAAGCAGATCAAGAATTCCATGCTGTTGAGAATAAATACCCTTTTTAATCTGTCCTGGTTTCTGGTCTAACAGTATCCGAGTAACACCGGCACAAATAGATCTGATCAATTTCCTCCCTACCATATAATCCGCTGTGTTGAACATCATAGCGATCCCAGCATTCTTTTCTGGTACCAGCAACATATATGTCATGGTATCAGCTAGGCAGCTCATCTGATAATAGACCTGTGTCCCCTCTACCTTCGTAGAAATCCATCCCATCGTATAACTTTCCTCTGTTCCAAACAGTCGGTTTGTAGGCGTAGCGTCCTGGATTTTCTGACTATCCTGCAAGATCTGACGGATACTACTCTTCTGCATGATTTCTCCATCGTCTCTCAAATACATCTGCAGATAACTACCCATATCTTTCACATCAGAAAGCAGATAACCAGAAGAAACATCTGCCCACTGCCCCTCTTGATAATGAAATTTAGTTTTATTCGGATATCCAAATAGAGTTTGGTACACTGGCTTTACCTGCCCTGTTAATTCCGGATTTTGCCGGAGAGAAAAGGTGGAACTCATCTTACAAGGATCCAGAATATTCTCGGTCAGGTATTCCTCATAAGTTTCTCCGGAAACTTCCTCAATCACTTTTCCTAATAAATTATAATTGGCATAAGCCTCCTCATATTTTCCAGATTCTTTCTCCGCAGATAAATTCTTATCATTTGACATGGCACCCATAGAAAGCCCACTGGTCTGTGTCAAAAGTTCTTCTATAGTCACATTCTGCAATTTGGAATAATCCGGCAAATACTCAGACAAAGTATCATCCAAACGTAATTCCTCGTCCTCCACCATGCGAAGAATGGACAAAGCAGTCATAGACTGTACCAGAGAACCCAAGACATAATCATCCCCCGTCTTGGCATCCGCACCAAATGCAGCACTATAGATCTCCTTTTCATCACTAACCACAGACATACTAATGCCCATAATATTGGCAGCATCCATCTCCTGCACTACATAATCTTCCATATCATATTCATGATATCCTGCTGCCTGTGCCGTAGAAAACGGTACCGCCATGACAGCCACCACCATCACACACGCCAGAACACCTGCAATAATCCTTTTCATGGACTACTCCTCCTAATGAGATATTGTATCTATTTCTGTTGAGATAAAATTGATTCCGGCATCAAAACTGCTTACGAATCATTTTATGCGAACACACTACCACATTATAGCAGAGAATCCAGAAATAGTAAAATAACTGATTCGAAGGTTGCTTCCTGTCAAGTAAGATCATTTAGAGAGTTCATCCCCCAATGCATTCCCAATGACCAATACTATCTTACCAATTTCACGTTCTTATCAAATGCATCTTTCTCCATTTTTTTCACAGACTTTGGGATTTTCACCTGACTGATATTGGTTTCTTCAAATGCGCCATAACCGATATATTCTAACCCCTCCGACAAGGTTACGTCCGATAATTTTTTACAAGCAAGAAAGGCACCGTATTCTATCCTCTTCACAGATTTGGGAATTTTAATTTTGCGGATCTTACTTGTAGAAAATGCATGTACACCAATATATTCCAGCCCTTCTGGCAAAGTTACATCTGATAAACTTATACAGCTAAATGTACCATTTTCTATCCTTTTCACTAATTTGGGAATGTTAATTTTTTTAATCTTGGTTCCTGTAAATGCACTCACGCCAATATATTCTAAATTTTCAGGTAGGATTACACCGGATAATCTTCCACAGCCGTTAAATGCGAAATCCTCTATCCTTTTCACACGATCTCCCTGAAAGGTAATTTTTTTAATCGACGAACAAAAGAACGCACTATCTCCAATTTCCTCCAAGTTTGCCGGAAATTCTACACTTTTATAGTAATAACTATGCATAAATACACAATCACCAATTTTCTGAACATCCTCTGGCAGACGTAATTTTTTGTCAGTGAAATATTGTATGAATTTTTCACCATCACTGCTTGCAATCAGCGATCCCCCTTCCATAACGAATAATGGTGGGGCCTTCTGCTTTAATCCTTCCAGATCAACAGATTCGATGGAGACACATGCCACTCCCTGACTGGATAACTGATCCCATATTTTGCTTTTCGAATAGCAGCATACTACAATATTTTTTTCCTTGATTCTTTTTATTTCATCTTTTATATCATCAACGAAAAAATTCTCTCCCCATGCATCATCTATAATTAACAATTTTAGATTCTCACAATGCTTCAGCGCATCCGTCTGAATCACAATGCGAAGATTTTCGATTCCTTTTAGATTGGAAGCCGCTAAAAAATGATAGGCAAAAGAATCATAATTAATATATAGCACCTCTGCTGATCCCACACCACTAACATCAATAATATTTTTTTCCTGATCGAGATACAGACAAGGATATGCGCTATTGTTCTCGATATCAAAGAAAAAATCATCGTATTGATCCACCTTTACGACAGGTGCTTCCGTTGCTTTATTTGCATCCCTGCTGGGATCTGCTTTGTCACATTCGCATCCACAGCAAACCAGAACGGTAAGGAAAACAATCCCGACTGCGCTAATTTTTTTTTTCATCCTGCATCACCTCAACAAAAAAAAGTATAATCATTGGAATTGATATCTCCCGATATATTATCATCAATTAAATGCAACGGATGCTCTGCCAAAACTCCGTCCTGTGCCCACTTTGATCTTACTAAGATATCTTTCACAATTTTCCCATTTGGCGTTCTGTACTCCACAGATGGGGAAACAACTACTACTGCATGTTTTGCATTTGTTCCGATCCGGTAACTATCTGTAATATAATCTGTCTGATGATAAGAGGAGGTATCACTTCTATATGGAGCATCCGAATTAATAACGCATTTTTTCCAAAACTTTTTCTTATACTTGGTATCATAGTAAAGCCATGCAAAATTATAACAGTTATACCCCGTTGTACCTCCTAACACCTTCACAACTGGTTCATTTGTTTTTATATTAATATATTTATTATTTCTTGATTGAACATTATCCTTCTCTGCAGCACTAATCTTCTTTATATTGCCAGGAACAAAATAGCTAACTGTTTTTCCACCTCTGGTTTTCAATGTACCCAATGACGCTGCCTTTGCTAATGAGGAGACATTCATCTTTAACCGGTCATCACAACATTCCGCAGAAAATGCGTCTTCTTTCGCACGTATATTTTCAGAATATTCTGTCTTTTCCAATTCCTCATACTTTTGATCAATAATGTCTTTGGCATGCTGCACCGTCTGGTCATCAATGCCGTCCGTTAGCGTCGTCAAACTATTGATGCAGAAAAGAAATGTATTTTCTATTTTTAAATCATATTCCCTGTTATAATCAATTTGCTTGATTTCTCCACTGGAAACATACTTTCTCTGAGTTGGAATATCCATCTCCTCGAAATATTCCATAATAGCCGTATAGTAGTCTGTTCGATTAAGCAATTCGTGCATTGCATTAAAATTATCCTCAAATATCTTTAATCCTACGTAATAGTTGTCATAATACTTGAATGTGGACAGCATAGGACAATCCAGAACCAACTGTAACAGCTGACTGGTATCCAGTTGATCTAAAATACCATCCGGCACCTGACATGCAGCAAATTCTGCCTCTCTACCCTCCAATTTATACCATTCCTCATCAACACTTGATATGGGGTATCTGTATCTTCCATCTACACATTTCCAATCGGATACCTCTGTTACCAATTCCGAATAATCCTCCTCATATTTCTGGAAACTGTATTCATATTTTTTGCTTTCTGCGAAGGATATCCGCATATTCATCATACTCAATGAAACACAGATACAAACGCTCATGATCCTGGCAACTACTCTTTTCTTTGTTTTACTCATAGCAATGAATCTCCTTTCCGCTATTTCTCAATCTTAATCATTGATGCAACGAACTTTTCTATTCTATATTTTTTATATATTGCAATTATGCTTAATCAACAAATAATTGTCAATAAATAATTATAAATTGCGCATAAATATTTTAACTTTATAGGAAACGAGAAGTTTCCTATAAAGTTAAAAAGCGTAAGCCCAGCGGCTTACGCTATTACTCAACAACAAAATATCGATCTTCACGATGCTTTCTGTCAAATAAATAATAGTATTGCACAATTTCATATTCCTCTAGCCATTTTGCCGTCTCCTCGTCCGCCTGCTCCACCTTATCCATATTTCCCTGCTCATCCTGATAGCCACTGGCAGACAGGGAAGGCACCGCCTGCTGCAGATCCAACAAAAAACGGTGATAATCTGTCATAGGCAAGCCGGCCGTCTGCAAGACCAAGGGAGAAAGATAATTCAAAGAGCTGACTTCTTCCCTAGTCTGCTCCGGAATATCATAATTTGCCCATAACAAGTAAGGTACCATATGCTCCTTCATCACATCCTCTAACTCAAACTGAACCGGAAATTTATCCATCACATGATCATAAAATGCATCGGGCAGATGCGGTTGATGATCTCCAAAAAAGACCAGCAAAGTTGGTTCCGATTCCTTTTCAAAATACTGCACCAATTCCTGTAATGCATCATCGGATTGTTTCATCAAAGATAAATATTGATCAACGGTATCATCCTGATAAGAACCCAACAGGCTCACTGGATCTTCACTGCTCCAATCGGCACGATAAGGATTGTGATTTTGCATGGTCACATTAAACAGGCATAATCTGCTTCCAGAAGGTTTGTCTTCATATAACCGGTAAATCTGACGATAATCCTCTGCATCACTGACATAAGACCGTATAAGCTCCGGATTCTGAAAATCCTCCAGGCTAAGAAACCGCTCAAAAGAAAGAAGATGATATACCCGATTTCGATTATATCCTGATGGATGATAAGGATGCAGGGCAATTGCCTCCTGATATTCCTCCTGCGCCTTAATAGTAGTAATTAGTGATGGCAATGACCTGGTAATATATTGCAGATATGGATTTCCTGACAAAAATGCCTTGCTGCATCCTGTCAGAAATTCAAATTCGGAATTGGAGGTATAACCGCCATAAACCGATGACTCTGCATACCCCTTGATGGTATTCTCCGTCAGACTGTCATAGAAGGGCATCACATTTTGATTCGTAGAAAAATTCTCCCCTAATACCCGGAGATCTGCAAAGGATTCATTCATAATCATAATCAAGTTTGGATGTGTGTGATCTGGCACTGCAGACGCTGTATTAACGATCCGATAACGTGACAGGATCTCTTCAGCACGCTCTGCAGAGTAACCCTTGGGTGGCTCCTCCTTGGATGTATCTATATTTGCCACAAAATACAGAACATAACCATATGTGTGAATCCCTACCCGATGATCCCATGCCAAATCACTGACACTGCGAAAAAAGGTAGCAGAAGTATTGATCCAAAAGAAAAACAAAGCACTGAATAACAATCCACAAAAAGAAGCCAGCACCGTTTTTTTCTGAAAATATTTTCCCTGTTTCCCCGGCAATTGAAAACACAGAAAAATAGCAAGACATCCCACTGCCATACCAGCTGCAAAACATGGCTTCCACTCCATGGAATAATTACCTGCCACAGTGGCTACTGTACGAATTGCATATAAATCTAAAAATACAATACCATAGCCTCGAAACACGGTAACCAGATAATTGGCAATCCCCAGAACCAGGACAAAGCTAGTAGAGATCAATAATGCCGGTTTCATCCAGTGAAACAGTGATACTAAAATCAAATTAATAACCCAGTACAATATCAGATTTTTCAGAATCAGTATCATGCTCAGGTCCGTAATATAACGGTCAAAAAATAATTCTATTGTAATAAACTCCAAAAAGCCAAACACTAGAAAAACTAGTGCCTGGCATATTTGTTTTTTACCCATATGGTTTATCCTTTTGTATTAGTTGAAGAAATCGAAGAAACCACCAAATCCGTCATCATAGCCATAGTCATCACTGCCAGAATCCCCATTTCCCGGATATCCATTTCCAGAACCATTGTTTCCAGAGTTACCGTTACCAGATCCATTATTTCCAGAACCACTATTTCCAGACTGACCAGATGAATCCTTGCTGCTTCCGGATAATCCGTCCAGAGAAGATGATCCCTGTAAGGTTACTTTAAAGGTTTTTTCCTCATAGGAACCGTTGTTACTTCTCTCTACTTTGATTTCTACTTCAGTTCCCTTCTTATAACTATTTGCTTTTTCTGATAAACTCTCAATGGAACGCACTTCCATATTATTGATAGAAGTAATGATATCGCCTACCTGAATGCCGGCTTTATCTGCTGCCCCACCTTTGGCAACTTCCTTGACCTGAACACCATTTGGAATATTAAATGCTGTAGCAGCATCGGTTACCGTCTGCCCGCTGATTCCCAGATATCCTTTGTCTTCATCGCTGAGTTTTTCTTTGTTCATCAATTCTTCGATAATTGGATTTGCCACAGAAATCGGAATGGCATAACCGATTCCCTCTACCGTAGAGGATGCAATTTTGGCAGAGTTGATACCAATTACCTCACCACGCATATTAATCAATGCGCCACCACTGTTTCCTGGATTGATGGCAGCATCTGTCTGGATTGCCTTGATGGTATTAGCAGAGCTGCTTCCCTCCTCAGAAGCGGAAATTTCCCGATCTTTAGCACTAACATAACCCACCGTTACAGACTGTCCATACCCCAATGCATTACCAATGGCAATTACCATCTCGCCAACTTTTAAGTCATCAGAGCTACCCAGATCTGCAATAGCAATTTTGTTCATGGTATCTTCCTTGATACTCTTAACTGCAACTGCAATTACCGCCAGGTCATTGGCACTATCTGTTCCTTTTACAGAAGCTTCATAAATCTCTCCATCAATACACTGTACAGAAATCGTCTTGGCATCCTCAATCACATGGTTATTTGTAGCAATCAACAATTCATTGTCATTCTGGGCAATAATAAATCCAGATCCTGCACCTGTAGATTCCTGTCCTTCATATTCCCGTCCAAACAGATCATAATAATTAGCACCCTTGGTAGTACTGGTAATTGCCACAATTGCCGGCATCGTCTGCTCTGTAATACTGGAAACATCTGTAACGCCTACCTGAGTAGTAACCGCCTGATTCCCTTCTGTTCCCTCCTTGGCATCTGGACTATCTGTACTACTTGTATTCGCAGATCCAGATCCCTGTGTGGTAGTCTTTAATTTAGTCTGACTGCTCTGTGTCGGTAAAAACTGATCGCTCACATAACGCACTCCCTGGAAACAAACGCCAGCAACCAAACCAAACACAACGGCGCAAGCTGCGCATACCAATAATTTTTTGACAATACTGCCAGATTCCTTCTGTGATGGCTTCTGTGATTTCTTCGGCTGTCCCATTGGTATCGATCCATTCTGATAATGGGAACCATCTGAATTCGGCATCTGTGAGTTTGTCATATTCTGCCCATCGTTATTTGGCATCTGAGAATTTGTTTGATTCTGCCAACTGCCATTCGACTGATTATAAGGGGCTGACTGCTGATTCCCATCATCCATATTCTGTCCGGATGTTGACCCTGCATAATAATTACCGGAATGAACCGGATCATCTGATCCTTTCTGATAAGAATAGCGATACGTGCTATCCTCTGCCTGATTTTCCTGTTCACTAGCCGGCTCAACCGGATTACCATACTCACCGGTATACCCTGTATTCTTTTCCTGTTCTTCTGCCATAATGATTCCCTCCTGTTCTTTTATTTCCGCGAAGCAACGGTCCTATATGTTAAAGACAGACCGAAACATCTGCTGTTTTCTATCTCTAGATTTCTTTGTTTCGATAGTTAGTGTACCAATCTTTTGTGTTCTTATTGTGAATAAAAATTGAAGAAAGTCTGTTTTAAACAAAAAAAATAAAAGAAAGAACTGCCACACAAAATATAGATGCCACGAAATATAAATTACATCTGTAAATATAACCATATTTCGTTTGCTCTATACTTAGCGCAACAGCCCCTTCTATATAAAGAAATCATTTAATATCAGAGAATTCTACAGTGGTGCCATCAATACCTTGCCAGTACCACGGTATACATTAACCAATCCTTCCCCACTGGCCGCTGAGCCAATCAGTGTCTTGGTAGACCGCTCTACGGTAAAGTCCAGGCTTTCACTCCAGGCAATAGCAAAATTGCCATCTACTTTTAACTCATCATTCTCCAATTGTACCTCAACCAATTCCTCTCTTGGGCAATTGCATTCCAGCACGGCATATCCGCTGCCCGTCAGGCAGGAATTAAATAATCCCTCGCCTCCGGCTACTGCAGAAGAAAGATTCTTGCGGGCAACTGTCTTCATATCCACACTGCCCTCACAAGCTAAAAACAGACCATCATCGATAACCATGCCACCATTCCAGTCACCCACATCCTCGATTAATAAATATTTGTAGGTAGGTTCCAGTATCAATACGCCGTTGCCCATATAACGCGGTTTGATTGCCGTTTCATTAGTTACCTTGGAGCTGACTAATTTCTTGGCAAAATCACCAATTCCTTTTACGTTAGTTGCACTGCTGACATTTCCTGCCATCCACTGCATCGCTCCAGCCTGTACAATGACCTCATGCTTGTCATCAAGCTGTACCATTACCTGACGTTTGCGTATGTTCATTTTGGATGCATAATAATACTGCATAGCAGATCCCAAATTAGTACTCATGTCATGATCGTACTCAAAAATTGTGATATTCCCTTTTTGCTCCAGAATTTTGCGGTTTGCTGTTTCCTGCATTGTTGTTTTGAACATATGAATCCTCCCTGTTATGTTATCTCTTATGTTTATGCGATCACTCAATACAAGGTAAAATATTACAATCTAGTTGTACTGTGTCTCACATCTCAGAGTATAACATATTCCTATTCATTGCACAAACGAAACCATGGCACAAGCATCGCTGCCGCCAGACACCCTTGTGCCATATAATAAAAATCCAATTGACTATCTTCGACATATAATACCAGGATCAAAAGGGCCATATGTCCAACAAATATTAATTATTACGTAGGAATTATCACATAAGATAATATGGGGTGTCAGATAATTACGGGGTGTCAATCCGATGTTGAAACGACCCATGGGGCTTTTGACCCTGGTTTTGTCATCTTAACATAAAAATACCCTCCAATATGCCGTAGGGTACAATTCGCATTTTTAAGGGAATAAATCGCAGAAAAAAACAAAAATAAAATATAAATTGCTGAAATGTAGATTGAGATTCCCGTTTTGTAAACGAATTTCACATTTTGAA
>CAYPEW010000041.1:0-32419 GCA_964409845.1 uncultured Jutongia sp. | reverse complement strand
TCTCTCCATTAATCTTTATATTCCGGTTACCCCTTGCAACATAGTCCCCGTTTTCGTCCTTCAGAATAACAAGACCCAAACGTTCCATGTCTGCTGTTACCTCGTTAAAACGATTTGCTGCTGTAAGCAGTAAATCCTTCCTTACAATACCATTTGCATCCTTTGTAGCATACTCCACATAATCCTGTGGCACATGTCCTTTCACAATATAAGCATTAATGGCATTGACGCCTGCTGCCAGACAGCCACTCCGTTTAATATTTGCCTTTTCAGTAATCAGCACAGAATGCTTTGAATTTCTGCTAATCGTCAAAGCTGCATAACATCCCGCAGTGCCTCCACCAATAACCAGCACATCTGTATGTATTTGCTTATGCTGTAATGTTTCCCTCATCCATCTGCTTCCTTTCCGATAACAATATGTTTTCTATTTATTTCTCACAACGTTGGTAATTATAACACCTACTAACATACTTGTAAAGTAGGTTTATGTGCGTTAAATAAAAATATATGCAACATAGCCTGGTCCTATTGCAAAAATCTCATTCCCAATATTCTTTTATTGCGTCACAAGTTCTCTCCAAATCCTCGTTAGAGTGAACACTTGAAACAAACATTGCCTCAAACTGGGATGGTGCCAGATATATTCCCTTTCCTAACATATAATTAAAATAATCTGCATATTTTTCTGTATCAGATTTGATTGCCGTTTCATAATCCACTACTGGCTGCTCCGTAAAGAATACGCTCATCAAAGAACCAATTTGATTAACCCATACCCTCCTGCCAAAAGCATCGTTTACTGTATCCGCAATCCGTTTTGTACTCTCAGCTATTTTTTCATACAAGCCATTCTTGTTTTCTTCCATCAGAATTTTTAAAGTTTCAATTCCGGCTGTAGTTGCAATCGGATTTCCTGAAAGAGTTCCTGCCTGATACACGCTTCCTATTGGAGCCACTACTTCCATAATGTCTTTTCTTCCACCATAAGCTGCCATTGGCATCCCGCCGCCAATAATCTTCCCCAAAGCGGTAAGATCCGGTTTCACCCCAAAGTATTCCTGTGCTCCACCAAGTGATATCCGAAAACCAGTAATGACCTCATCAAATATTAAAAGAGCCTTATATTTATCGGCAATTCTTCTTAAATCTTCTAAAAAATGTGCTTTGGGCAATACCACACCCATATTTGCAGCTACCGGCTCCACAATAATTGCCGCAATATCATTTCCATACTCTGAAAACAAGCTTTTCACAGAAGCAATATTATTATATTCAGCAATTAAAGTATTCTTTGTATAATCCACCGGTACTCCAAGACTATCTGGTACAGACTGGGTTAATGCCCCTGAACCTGCTTTGACCAAAAGTCCATCCGAATGACCATGATAACAGCCCCTAAACTTTATAATCTTATCTCTTCCGGTAAATCCCCTTGCAACACGGATTGCACTCATTACTGCCTCAGTACCGGAATTTACCAGACGCATCATTTCCATAGAAGGCATAACTGACTGTACCAGTTCTGTTAAGATATATTCCTTTTCAGTCGGAGCTCCAAAAGTCAGACCTTTTTCACATGCATTTTTCACTGCCTTAATCACTCTGTCATTTGCATGTCCCAAAATTCCCGGTCCCCAGGAACAAACATAGTCAATATATTCATTACCATCCACATCAACGATTTTTGAACCTTTTGCATGGTCAATAAATAATGGGTTACGATGCACTGCCAAAAAAGTCCGTACAGGGCTGTTGACTCCACCTGGCATTGTTTTTTTCGATTTTTCAAATAAAACATCTGACTTACTCATAACACACCTCTGTCTTTTTATAATTATTTTTCCTCCAGCCATTTTGCCACGTCCAGTGCATGATAGGTAATAATAATCTTTGCACCTGCCCGTTTCATAGCAATCATATTTTCCATGACAATACGCTTTTCATCAATCCATCCATTTTGGGCAGCAGCTTTTACCATAGAATACTCTCCGCTTACATTATAAACTGCAATCGGATAATTCGTGCGTTCTGACACAGCCTTTACTATATCCAGGTAAGCAAGCGCAGGCTTTACCATAATAATATCTGCCCCCTCCCCAATGTCATTTTCACATTCACGCACTGCCTCTTTTCCATTGGCAGGATCCATCTGGTAGGTCTTTCGGTCGCCAAAAGATGGTGTCGAATGTGCCGCATCACGGAACGGTGCGTAATAAGCAGATGCAAATTTGGCACTGTAAGCCATAATCGCTGTGTTCTGAAAGCCATTCTCGTCCAGGGAATTACGGATATACTCTACCCTGCCATCCATCATATCAGACGGAGCAATAATGTCTGCACCTGCCTTAGCCAGACTAACTGACATTTTACCAAGCAGTACCAGCGTTTCATCATTTAAAATTTCCTGCCCACAGATAAGACCGCAATGCCCATGTGAAGTATATTCACACAGACAAACATCAGCAATCACTAATAAATCCGGTGCTTTTTCTTTGATATGACGTATTGCACGCTGAGTAATGCCTTCCTCGTTGTATGCCTCACTCCCCTCTTCATCTTTATGCTCCGGAATGCCAAAAATTAAAATCGCCCTAATTCCCACTTCCAATATCCGGCACAATTCCTCGTCAAAACGATCAATCGACCACTGATAAATACCTGGCATGGAATCTACCGGATTTTTAATATTTTCCCCTTCAGCAATAAAAACCGGATAAACCAAATCGTCTTTGCTGATACTGTTTTCTCTTACCAGACTTCTCATTGCCTCATTGATGCGTAATCGTCTCATGCGTATCATAGTTATTCTCCATTCTGTTTCTATTATTTTTGTTCTTGCTTATTTCCCATAAAGTGTTTCATATTCCCGCACTGCCTCCAACAGCCCTTCCACATCATTAACTGCAGCCACTATATCTGCTTTTCCATATTCTTCTGACAATCTTTTTTCTGTCATCTTTCCGATGCAGACAACACGTATCTTTTCAGGTAGCACCAGATTTCGTTCCTGTAATTCTTTGAAAAAAGCAGTTACCCCGGATGCACTGACAAAAACTAAGTAATCCAGACTATCTAGGCATTTCACATTCTGTGTCATTTTTCCAACCACATCATAGATGGGAATATCCTGAAACAAAATCTGCTTTTCTGTCAAAATATCAGTTAATTCACGACTTCCCTGTAATGCTCTTGGAATTAAAACACGCTCACCCTGTCTGACAACCTTCGCAAATTCTTCTGCCAACACAGATACCATAAATTGTGATGGCATCATATCTGCTTTAATTCCAAATTCTAAAAGCTTTTGCGCTGTCCCGCTTCCCAATACTGCAAACTGTATGTTTCCAAGTCTGCGGATGTCTATCCCACATTTTTTTAACTGTTCAAAAAACAAACAGACAGCATTCTGACTTGTAAACAGAATCCACTGATAGTCCTCCAACCTTGAAAACTCTTTCTCTAACTGCTGCATTCCCTCTGTCTGAACCACCTGCATCTTACAAAGAGAAATCGGCTGCATACCAATCTCTGTAAATCCTTCTTCTAACTTCCTCCATAAGCTCTTTGTTGCGGTAATCCCTATTCTTCTGATATCATCTGGCTGATACAGATACTCATAGTCTGCCACATCACCAATAACAATAGTAGCCGGAGATGACATTTCACCCTCTTTTACTTTCCTGCCAATATCCTTGAGTGTCGATCTGACTATCTTTTGATATTTAGTGGTTCCATCAGAAATCACTGCCACTGGTGTCATGTCGGATTTGCCTGCTGCCATAAGCTCATCAGCGATCAAATCAATCTTAGAAAGCCCCATCAAAAACACCAATGTCCCCTCTACCTTTGCCAGCACCTTGTAATCACATACCGGATTACCGTTTCCCTCTTTTGTGTGTCCGGTAATTACATGAAAGCTCCTGCTGACCCCCCTGTGGGTAACAGGGATTCCCGCACACTCCGGTACTGCAATGGCAGAAGTAACCCCCGGGTTCACTTCGTAGGGGATTCCATAGCGGTTCAATGCCTCTATTTCTTCCCCGCCCCTGCCAAAAACAAACGGGTCTCCTCCTTTTAGACGTACTATCACTCTATGTTTTTTAGCGCACTGAACCAGTATTTCATTGATTTCCTCCTGCTTCTTATAATGCTTTCCCGCTTCCTTCCCAACATAGATTTTTTCACATCCATCTTTTACATAATCAAGAAGTTCCTCCGATGCCAGCCTGTCATAGATAACCACATCACAGCTCTGTAAAAGTTTCCAGCCTCTTAGCGTTATCAGCTCTGCATCTCCCGGTCCTGCTCCTACAAAATATACTTTCCCCATTGCATTCTCCATAATGTCACTCTAATCCGTTTACCAGTTTTCTTGCCAATTCCAGTCTCTGTCTAACTGGTGCACTCCCCTCCTGTTTCCGAAAAATTCCATTTTTCTCCCGAATAACCTGAACACTTATCTCTTCCTGCTCTATCCATGAGATTATACCAATTGGTTCATGACAGCCTGCTTCCAGCTGTTTCATAATACTCCTTTCTGTCTCCAGTTCATAATATGTTTTTTCATCAGAAACAGCTCTGGCTAATCTGGCAATTTCATCTCCTTCCCGTCCCTCAATTGCAATGATTCCTTGTCCTCCGGCAGGCAACATCTCTTCATAAGAAAAGAATCGGTAATCAAACTCTGCCTCTTTCAGCATACCTAATCTTGACAATCCTGCCACCGCAAGCAGGGCACCATCCACTTCTCCATCCCGTATCTTTTGAAGCCTGGTAGGAACATTGCCCCTAATAGAAGCACAATTTATATCAGGATATAATTTTTTTAACTGAAACTGACGTCTGACACTCCCTGTTCCAACTGTAATATCTGAAAGATTTTTCCTTGCTAATAATCCTTTTCTTGTTACCAAAACATCTCTTGCATCTGCCCTCGGCAATACTCCTGCAATCACAAGTCCCTCTGCCAGTTCCATTGGCATATCCTTGGAACTGTGTACGGCAAGATCAATCTGTCCTGTTAATAATGCATCCTCAAATTCAGTAATGAACACTCCCTTATCCAAAAAATCCGTCAAGGGCTTATTTAACATCTGATCGCCCTTAGTGCTTATGATTACCTTTTTCATTTCCCAGTCTGGATACTTCTTTTTCAGTTCTTCTATGACCATTTCCGTCTGTATTAGAGCCAATTTGCTTCCTCTCGTCCCAATTCTAATTACTTTTCTCATACTCTGCACTCCATCTGTCATCCGTTTTCTATTATCATTTCCATAAACTCCCTGGGAATTTTTCCCTCGTGAGCATCTCCATATTCTAACAGTTTATGATACACATCTTTTCTCTTTTCCAAAGTATTCACATGCTCAAAAATATAATCTCTGTATGTACCAAGTTGCTCTATCATTTCTCCATAATAATCCGGAATGCCTTGTTTAATCTGTTTTTTGATATAAGCCGCTGCTGCCGGGCTCTGTCCCCCTGATGACACAGAAATCAACATATCCTTATCCTTTATGATGGCTGGAAAAACAAAAGAACATGCCTCCTTCATATCCACCGCATTAATCAAAATACCTCTTTTCCTGCACAATTCTGAAATATGATAGTTTAACTTCTCCTCATCCGTTGCAGCCACCACAAAATCCATCCCATCTATATCCTGTTCCTGAAATTCCCGTTCTATCAAGTCAATCTGATAGAGCCTTGCCAGTTCTTGTAATGACTCACATATCTCCGGGGCAACTACCTGTATATGCACTCCGAAATCCACTAAAATTTTCACTTTATGAAAAGCAATACTGCCTCCTCCGGCTACCAGGCATGTTTTGCCTTCAATCTCTATCATAAATGGGAAATATGCCATCTTATTTCTCCCTTCTGTCTGTAGACATACTTATCAGACATCCTTACTCTCATTATGATATATACGATTAAGAACCTCCAATAACTGATCGCTATCCAACACATCCCGCAAATAATAGGTCATTTTCTGAAACCACTCTTCCTCACATTTCTCTGCCATCTTCTCTTTAAAAACCCGAATGTAGTGTTTCTTTAAAACTTCCTCCACACACTCATTTAAAACATGTTCTACTTTCTCCAATTCTCCCAGTTTAATATTATGATTCTCTTTTGAAAGTGTATTAAAATAATCAATATCAAACAAAGTTATATTATCTCCTTTAGCAAGTTCCCTGTCAATATCACAGGGTACCGCCAAATCAACTAGGAGATAGGAACGTTCTGTGTCTGCATGCTTCAAAAACTCCTCTTTTGTTAGTGTGTAATGCGGGCTTGCTGTAGCACTGACAATAACAGAAACCTTTTGGGCTGCCTGATATCTGCTATCAAAATCCAGCCACTCCATATTAGCATTATCCTGCAAATAAAATCCATCTGACTGTAGTTTCTTCCGGCTGGTGCCAATAACCGGAATTCCTTTTGCTATCAAATCTTTTGCCACAATAGAGCCAATCTTTCCCATCGCACCAATGATCAGCACACCGCTGCCTAATGCTCCAATATTTTCTCTCCGATACTGTTCCACTGTATTTGCCGTTAATGTGCCAATGGATACCGGAGTATCAGAAAGTCTTGTTGTTGATTTAGAAAGCTTGGCGCAATTAAATGCTCCCTGAAAAATAATGTTTAGCTCGCTATTTGTATACCCTAAATCCTGTGCTATCAGATATGCCTCTTTGACCTGATGCATAATTTCGTCTTCGCCCAATACCATAGAATCCAATCCACAAGCCACTCGAAACAGATGACGTAGAGCCTTTTTCTCCTGATAATACAAACAATATTTTTTAATATTTTCTCTTGCTATCTGTTTGAAAGAAGAAAGAGCATCCTCCACCTCATCCATCCTCCCAAACTCCCCGGTAAAATAAATTTCACTGCGATTGCAGGTTGATAAAATCACACCTCCGCTTATCTTATTTTCCGTTATCATCGCAGATAAAAAGAGGGCCTGTTCTTTTTTGGAAAATGCAAACTGCTGCCTTATCTGTAATGGAGTTTTCTTAAAGTTCACACTGATACAATACATCCCATTCTCCTTTGTTCCTATTAACAGGAAAACGAGGATACTTTATGCATCCCCATTTTACTAATCCGCCTTATATTATTTCAATCTCATGTATTGTCAATTCTTATCTTTATCAATTTCAAATGCTTTTAATACCGGATTTTCTCTCTCCTGTAGCGAAAGGATCAGGTATTCTATCGTGGAATCATATGCCAGACGTTTATCTTCCTCAGAAGGTCTGGATGGGGATTCCGGATGAGAATGAAAATTCCCAATAATACCAAAACCATAAGACCTTGCATCCTTTAAAGCTGCAAGCTGCTCCTTAGGATCCATGGAAAAATGTTCGTTACTGGCATCCACGTTGTTCAGCAGATATACCTTCGTAACTGTTTTTATATTGTCCTCTACCGTTCCCGCCAATAGACCGCAGGCTTCATTTGGCAATCCCTGTTCGCAATGTGCAAGGATTTTCTGATAATCCTCTTTTCCTAATTTTATTTTTATGTCTTCCATACATCCTCCCATAACAATATTATGATGTTGGGGTCAAAAGGTATTTTGACACCAACTGATGCTACGAATTGCTACATTGCTACGCAATTTTCGCAATTCTACAACCACCTCCATTCCCGCATATTTGCAAGCAAATCTGCTTCATGTCGGTGTTTGGCGGGTCAAAAGTAGATAGCAAATTGCGTATAAACACGCATTGCTATCTACTTTTGACCCTAGCATCATATTATTTCAAATCACATTCTGCCTGTTCGTAATCAATCAGCTCTGTTATTGTTGGATGGTCACTACAGATTGCACAGTTATTGTCCTTCGGAAGTTTTACAGTACGAAAAGTCATTTTTAATGCGTCATAAGTCAGCAGTCTTCCCGTCAACAAATCCCCCTGGCCAATAATGTATTTTACTGCCTCCATCGCCTGAAGGCTTCCTATTACACCACCCATAGCCCCAATGACTCCTGCCTGCTTACAGGTCGGAACTGCATCTTTTGGTGGTGGATCTTTAAATACACAACGGTAACATGGTCCCTCTCCGGGAACATAGGTCATAAGCTGTCCCTGAAAGCGGATAATACCCGCATGGGAAAATGGTTTTTTTGCCATGACGCAGGCATCATTAATTAAAAATTTTGCCGGAAAATTATCTGTTCCATCAATAATAAAATCATAATCTTGGATCAGATCTAATATATTACTGGAGTCCACAAAAGTCCGATATGTATTGACTGTTACATCTGGATTAATTGCCTGCATGGACTCTGCTGCAGATTTCACTTTTGCCTTTCCCACATCGTTTGTTGAATGGATAACCTGCCTTTGGAGGTTGCTTAAATCCACCTCATCTGCATCTACAATTCCAATCGTTCCCACACCGGCTGCTGCAAGATATAATGCTGTCGGAGCACCTAAACCGCCAGCGCCAATAATCAAAACTTTGGCATTTAAAAGTTTCTTTTGCCCCTTCACTCCCACTTCTTTCAAAATGATATGACGGGAATAGCGCTCTAACTGTTCGTTTGTAAAAGCCATTATTCCTCGCCTCCTCCCATGAAATACAAAAATTCAACCGCATCATTTTCCTTAATGACAGTGGTCGGGAAATTATCCCTTTCCACAAACTCATCATTAATGGTCACAGTTACATATTCTGCATTTTCTATGTCCTCTTTTTCAATCAATTCTTTTACCGTAATTCCCTCGTCATATTCTTTCTGATTGCCTGCTACTATAATTTTCATTTTCTACTCGTCCTTTCTTTTTTATAAATTGTCTGCAAATAATTTTACTATTTCTTCTTTTCCTGCCGCACCGGTTAATCTGCTCTTTTCTTCCCCATTCACAAGAAAAACTAAAGTCGGTGCTGACATAACCTGATATTGCTCTGCCAGCTTCTCATCATAATTTACATTTACCTTATAAACATGTATTTTATCCTCATATTCTTCCTCTATATCCCCAAGCAGACCTGCCATCCGTTTGCAGGGAATACATGTGTCGGAATAAAAATCCAACAGAACAGGCTTTTCTGACTGCAATACCTTTTCTTCAAAATTATCCTGATTTACTCTAACTGCCATGTTTCTATCCTTTCTAACTTAATCTCCTACCTTTTTCACAAGCAGTGTATAAGTTCCATCTTCATTCGCATTCAGTTTGAGTATCTGATGTCCCTCTTCCTTAATACTCCTTGGTACATTCTGTACCGGCTCGCCATCATTCATACGGACAGCAAGGATCTGTCCGTCCTCTAATTCCTCCAACTCTACTTTTGCTTTTACAAAAGTCACCGGGCAGACTACATCCGTAATATCTACTGTTTTATCAATATTAACTTCACCCATCGTATGCCTCCTTTAATGTCTCATAAAGTTTTTCTTTTCCCACACGGTCAATGGTAAACTTAAACCGCTCACCCTGCTCCGCATATTGGTCAAAAAATTGAATTGCTGCATCCGTTACCCGAAACAGCTGTTCCTCCGTTGTAATAAGCGGCAATAAATATTCGCCCTTACTGATAGAATTACCAAAAGTTCCTCCAAAAGAAACCAGATAAGCGGAAGTTACATCCCATGCATCCGTAGGACAGGATTTCGCACACCGCCCACAATAATTGCATTTATCATAATCCACTTTAACCACACCATCTTCAATAGTAACTGCATTCTCCCGACAGACCTTTGCGCAAAGACCACAATTAATGCATGCCTCCTGCTTCCATTTCACATCGGAACCCCCTTTGATTCCCACATCATTTTCTTCCGCCTTTAAGCAGTTATTCTGGCATCCGGTTACACCAAATTTGAACTTATGTGGAAGTTCCGTTCCAAAATAACGGTCATTTAATTTTTTTGCAATATCATATGTATTAATATTACCACTCGGACAGATCTCACTACCCTGACAGGCAGTTACAGTACGCACCCTTGGTCCACATACTCCCGGCTTGCATCCGCCTTCTGCCAGAGAATCTTTCACCTCATCAATATCCGCCAGTTTGATAAATGGAATTTCTACTCCTTGACGAGATGTCAAATGCACATGACCATCCCCATATTTTTCTGCAACCTCAGCAATCTTTCTCAAATTCTCTGCGGTCAAAGTTCCACCCACCACAGCAAGTCGCAGGGAAAAATTGTCCTTCTGCTTCTGTTTCATAAAACCGCCTTTTTTCAGTATTCCATAATCCACTTCTGCCATATCTATTTTTCTCCTTCTATTGCATTTTTAAAATCCTGTTTCAAATCCTCGATATCTTCAATACCAACACTAATACGAATCAAATCTTCATACACACCAGACTGAATCTGTTCTTCCTCTGACAGATGTACCGCAATGGTAGATGCCGGATGAATAACCAATGTTTTTGTATCTCCTATGTTGGATAAAATATATGAAATTTTTAATGAATTAATAATGCGGAATGCCCTGTCTTTACTCCCCGCCCTTACTGTTATGATAGCGCCAAAACCGCCCTTTAGCTGCCGCTTTGCCAGTTCATAATACGGATTTTTTGATAGTCCGGGATAATTTACCGTAATTCCCGCATCCAGACTATCCAAATATTCTGCCAGCTCCAATGCATTGGCACATTGCCGTTCCATTCGCAATCCCAATGTCTCCAGTCCCAGATTGTTCAAAAAAGCATTCTGGGGAGAAAGACAGGCTCCCGTATTTCTAAACAGACCATTGCGAAGTTTTACTATGTATCCCATTGAGCCATATTTCTGATATGGCTTCATTCCCGGATACCGCTCTTCATCCCATTTGAATCTTCCTCCGTAGGTCAGGATTCCGCTGATAGCATCACTATTGCCATTCATATATTTTGATGAAGAATTTACCACCACATCTGCCCCTAATGTAAGCGGCTTAATTAAATAGGGAGTCGCCACCGTATTATCTACGATAAACGGAAGCTCATGTCTGTGTGCCATCTCAGCCACTGCAGCAATATCTGTCACATCAAGTTTGGGGTTTCCTATGGTTTCTGCAAAGATAATTCTGGTCTTATCCGTAATTAATGCCTCATAAGCATCTGGTGTATTTTCTGTAACATAGCGTACAGTAATTCCAAAAGCCTCCAAATCCTCAAAAAGCTCAACAGTTCCACCATATAATCCTGCTGCTGCCACAATTTCATCACCGGCACACAATACGTTCATAAATGCATTGAAAAGGGCTGCCATTCCAGATGCACACGCTACACTTCCCATTCCATCTTCCAGCTTTGTAACACGCTTTTCAAAGGCCTCCACCGTCGGATTATTAATTCTGGTATAGGAAAATCCCATTGCCTTATTTGTAAAAATTTTTTCTAAATCCTCCGCACATTCATGCCTGAATGCACTGCTCTGATAAATAGGAACCTGTGTTGTTCCAAATGGATTCTTATCATCCACACCATGCAAAAGAGTTGTGTTAAAACCGTACTCTGCCATGTCAAATTCTCCAATCCCGTTACTGTATCCTAATACCCTTTCCATACTTTATTGTAACTTCTACCTATGATAAACCTATTTACATACTTTGTCAATATGTTTATAGGTTAGTTCCCCTTAAAAATAGCGGAGAGTCCTTCTCCGCCAAAATTATTTATAACAAAAGCAACTCCATCCTACTTTGAAAACGTTAAATCATATAATAGTCTGCCCCCTGGCTGTCATCATCCATCAAATCCAAAATCGTAATATTTTCAAAATAATCCTCAATAAGCTGCTGGAATCCCTCCCACATCTTCAAGGTTTTGCAAAACGCTGCTCTCTCACACCGGTTCGGATGATGCTCTAAACAAGCAACCGGAACAAGGGAACCTTCCGTTACCCTTAATATACTGGCAATTGTATATTCCCCAGGTTCTTTCACCAATTTATACCCTCCGCCTTTTCCTCTAAGTGCTGTCAACAATTCATTTTTAACCAGCATTGATACAATTGACTCCAGATACTTTTCAGATATCTCCTGCCGTCTGGCAATATCATCTAACGGTGTATATTCTCCTGTATTATGTTCTGATAAATCTAATATTACACGGATTGCATAGCGTCCCTTTGTAGAAATTTTCATAATACATTCACCTCCATATAACCTAGTTTACCACAGGATTATTATGTATTTCAAGGTGTGTATTTGCCATATTGTTTTAAGATATACTGTCCCAACACGTTAATCCGTTCTTTCGTATGAGCAAAGAATATTTCATATGCAGGACATAAATAGTTAAGTCCTATTGTACTATCAGCAGTCGTCTCCCGCCATCTTCTGCAGCCGCCCCTGCATAGAGATTTATGTGGACATGTCTGACATTTCTCTGCCACTGGTTTTGAATCTTCCACAAATTTTCTTGCCATATCAGACAATATCAAATCCTGAAAAGAATCCTCCACTATGCCCAGTTTCCACTCGTCCAGGCAATAAAAATCGCATGGATAAACGCTTCCATCTCCTTCTACCACAAAATAACAGGTACAGCATCCATTCATACCACATTCCTCTGCCGGATAACCTGCTGCCATCTGCGCCAGATTAGAAAACATTCTGATATCCATCTGGCTACCCTGCCTAAAATCCTCATACCAAAGATCAAACAAATCATTTAAAAACTGTCCATACTGCTGCGGATTTACCGCATACTGATTTTTCCTGTCACTATCTGCCCTGGTCTGCTCATCCATACATGGAATCAACTGGATAAACTGAAAATGATTGCGCTTATAGAAATTGTACAGATAGGATGCTTTTGTGACTGATTCATTTGTAATCACACTCAAAATATTGTACTGTACATTGTACTTTTCAAAAAGACTGATTGTGTGCATAACTTTCTCAAAAGTAGGCTCGCCCTGTACATCCCTGCGGTGCAAGTCATGAATCTTCTTAGGACCATCTAAAGACAGCCCCACCAGAAAATTGTTTTTCGCAAGGAATTCTGCCCATTCCTCGTCTATTGCCATTCCATTTGTCTGAATGGTATTTTCAATGGTTATATTCTTTGTATTATATTTCTTTTGAAGCTCCACCGCTTTTTTATAAAAAGAAATGCCCGCCAGGGTGGGTTCACCACCCTGAAAGGCAAAGGCCACATAGCCTTCCGCATAATCTATAGCCTGAATAATGAGTTTTTCGAGAGTCTCCTCTGTCATAAACCCTTTGCTGTATTCTTCACGGTTACTGCTCAGGCATTTGTAAAAACAATACTCACAATCCATATTGCAGTTAGCAGATGCCGGTTTAATCAAAATACTGGCTGCTGGCATAAATACCTCCCCCATAAAATCATCTGCAGATCACTATTCAACAGACATCAGTTTCTTTAATTCCTCCTGTGGATTCACATTTGTTGCAAACTGATGAAGTACCAGACGGTCAAGGCGGCCATTAAAATCAAATGGCAGTTCATAATCCGGTGTAACCGGTGTGTACCGGTTTCCCTTGATTGTTGAAGTAAATCCAACCATATATGCAAACTGCTCCACTGTAACATTTCCAACTTCATTATCGTTTATATACAGAGTTACCACCGCATTATTTTTTCCTCTCAGGAATGTATATGCTACTTTCACATCTCCAACCGGAATTTCAACATCGGATACTGCATTAAAATATACCACTTTGTTTGCATTATAGCAATATTTCAGATGATTGTCCTTCACATAAAAGGTGATGCCCCCAAAACGCTGGCCATTACTGTAAATAACTCCTTCCTCTGATGCAGAAGAACGGTGAATCCATGCCGTCACCACATGACTTACAGCCTGTGACTGGATGTTGCGGGCCATAACCAAATCCACTGCATGTAATACATGATTAAATTCTACTATTTTTTCCGGCATCTGCATATGCTCTGAATACTGACGCCCCAAATTTTCCGGTTTTCCATGCATCGGAAAACGCAGCATCGGAAATACGCCATATTTTCCCGCTTCATGCATAAAATCTTCTTTCAGTTCTTGAAGCTTCTCCGGATATTTTTCCGCTACATTATATTTTTCAGAGTAATCTTCCTCAACATGATACAGTTCCCATTCATCCTTGTCATAATCTTCAACAAAACAATGATTTACAACTGCTTTCCAGCCATCCTTATATATTCCCCTGTTGCCATGTACCTCATAATACTGGATATATTTCTCACTTGGAGCATCTGCCTCAGTAAAGGTATATTTCATGCTGACACCAGTGCACGGCTTCTGTGGCACACCCTTTATGAAATCCGGTTTATCAATGCCGATAATATCTAATATCGTTGGTGTAATGTCCGTCACATGATGATACTGGCTCCGTACAGCTCCTGCATCCTTGATTCCAGCAGGATAACGAATAATCAACGGATCTTTGATTCCACCCTCATGCGCCCAGATTTTATACCACTGGAATGGTGTATTTCCACAATTCGCCCATCCTGTTGCATAATGGTTAAATGCCAGCTCTGTGCCAATCTCATCCAAATGCTCATAGGCATAATCCACTTCCCCTTCAGAACGGACTGTCACATCCTGACCACGCATACCATTAAACCGTCCA
The DNA here is from genome assembly GCA_964409845.1 of uncultured Jutongia sp. Lineage (GTDB taxonomy): Bacteria > Bacillota > Clostridia > Lachnospirales > Lachnospiraceae > Butyribacter. The sequence continues at coordinate 17,846 of CAYPEW010000041.1, read as the reverse complement.
TCAACGCCTCCCTCGGCACTGGCACCGTTATCTGATAAAAATACAATGACAGTATTGTCAAGCTGTTCGCTTTCTTCCAGATAATCAATCAGACGGCCAATCTGGGCATCTGTATGGGTAAGCATTCCTGCAAAAGCCTCCATCTCCCGTGCATAAACAGCCTTTTCCTTTTCTGTACAATCATCCCAGTCACGGATATATTCATTTTTCTCTGTCAGTTCCGCATCCTGTGGAATCACACCAAGACGTTTTTGGTTTTCAAACCACTGCTGCCTGATTACATCCCATCCCGCATCAAACTTTCCCTTATACTGTTCAATATACTCCTTCGGTGCATGATGCGGTGTATGCATGGCTCCAAATGGCAGATAAAGGAAAAATGGTTGCTCCGGAAAATTCATCTGATGCTCAAACAGATAATCAATGGCATTATCCACAATGTCTTCCGAAAAATGATAACCTTCCTCTACCGTTTTTGGCTGCTCTGCTCTGGTATTGTCCCTGATTAAATGCGGATGGTACTGGTCATTCTCCCCATGCAGGAATCCATAATATCTGTCAAACCCTTTCTGCAAAGGCCACCCATCCACCGGGCCTGCCGCACACTGGTCTGCTGACAAATGCCATTTGCCTGTACAAAAAGTTGCATAACCATATTCCTTCAATATCTCTGCAATGGTCGCATATTCCGGTTTAATCTGATGCCCATCCGGATTGTTATCGCATCCGGTTTTCAGCTCAATCAGACTTGCACAACCCGCCGTGTGATGATTTGTTCCCGTTAGCAATGACGTTCTGGTAGCTGAACATACTGCCGTTGTATGAAAATTATTATAACGAAGTCCCTCTTTTGCCAATCGGTCAATATTTGGTGTTTCGATGCTGGAGCCATAACAGCCAAGCTGGGCAAATCCCATATCATCCAGCAGAATATAGATAACATTTGGTGCATCCTTTGGATCGGTATCAACAGTATGATACTGATAACGTGTTTCTGCCATCGTGCGGCCAACGGTTCCGGTAAATCTTCTTTCTTTCATGGTTTCCTCATTTCCTCCTTAATCTAATCTAAAAAACTCATCCAACATTTCTTTTGACGTCACAACCTGTGGTGCCGCTCTAAATTCAATTTCATTTATTTTGCCAGAATACTCAAATGGTAGATCAATATCCAAATCTACTGATGTGGAAACACCATCCTTTAATGCCGTCTTAAATACAAACATATATACAAATTTCTTAATTTCTGTCCGTGCCATTTCCATCCCATTGATATAGAGTGCTACTTCACCACCACTTTTTGTCAAGATAGTATCTATCTGGATTTTTATTTTCCCTTCCGGCAATTTGTCTGTTACTGCACGGTAAAATTCCTCCAAATGATAATTGTAAGTATAATGCAAACAGTTGTCTTTTATATAAAGAATATAACCTCCAAACCTGTTTCCCGCCTGATAAATGATTCCCTCATCTTTTGCAGAATGCTCCAAATTAATTGTAACACGATTATTTCTTTGATTAAAAGCCAACATCCTGCTGCTGATACGGAATGGTTCCCGTATATTTTTATAAACAAAGGACTGTTCCTTTAAGAAATAATCAATCTGAGGAATTTTTCCACTATGGGTTGTCACAAAATGAGAACCACTTCCTAATGGGAATACACCATTTTTCCCTGCCTCAGCAAACCACAAAGATACCATTTCCCTCACTTTATCTGGGTATTTATCCGCTATATCCCTGGCTTCTGAATAGTCTTCATCCGTATGATATAACTCCCAGATATCATCCTTATAATCTTCAACCTGAAAATGATTTGCAACCACTTTCCAGCCGTCTTTCCATAAGGCCCTATTTCCAACCATCTCATAATATTGAATATGCTTTCTTGTCGGCTCGTCCGCTCCATTAAAACTATACTTCATACTGACACCTTGAAATGGTTGTTGCTGTACCCCTTTTATTGCCGCTGGCTTTTCTATATCCAAAATTTCAAGAATTGTAGGTGTAATATCTGTAACATGGTGATATTGTGTACGGATTCCACCCCGTTCTTGAATATAATCCGGATAACTGATAATCAACGGATCCTTTATACCACCAGCATGCGTCCAGCTTTTATACCACTGGAATGGTGTATTTCCAACATTTGCCCATCCTATCGGATAATGTGGGCTGGAATACTCTGATCCCATTTCGTCATAGTGTTCCAGCGCAACCTGTACTTCCGTTCCGGTTTTCAAAATATCAAGACTCTTTTCATGTACAAAATGCCCTTCTTGACCACCCTCAGCACTAGTTCCATTATCTGACAGCAATACAATTACAGTATTATCTCTTTGTCCGATCACATCCAGATAATCAATAACCTTTCCAATCTGTTCATCCGTATGTTCTAAGAATCCGGCAAAGACTTCCATATACCTTGCATACACCTTTTTTTCATCTTCTGATAGTTCATCCCATGCCTTCACCAATGGATTCCTTGGTGTCAGAACCGTATCCTGTGGGATAATTCCCAATTTTTTCTGGTTTTCAAACCAACGTTCCCTTATGATATCCCATCCATCATCAAACTTCCCTTTATATCTGTCAATATATTCCTTCGGTGCCTGATGTGGAGAATGCGCAGCACCATAAGCCAAATAAAGGAAAAATGGTTTCTCGGGATAAGCTGTCGTATGCTGGTAGATATAATGAACCGCCTGCTCAGACAAATCTTCTGACAAATGGTATCCTTCCTCTGGTGATTTTGGCGGTTGAATTATCGAATTATCTTTAATCAAATCCGGATGATACTGATCCGTAAATCCCTCCATAAAACCATAAAATTTGTCAAAGCCCTTTTGCAATGGCCAATTCTGATGCGGTCCCTGATCCTCTGTCCTGTCAAGAGGGAGCAAATGCCACTTTCCAACTGCAAAACTGGCATAATCATGCTCCTGCAAAATCTCAGCTACCGTTGCATATTCCGGTTTCAGCCAGCCTTGGTTATTGGGGAATCCAGAACAGGTATCCGACACATTTGCAAATCCAACTGTATGGTGATTCGTCCCCGTCAGTAAGGCAGATCTCGTAGAAGAACAGATCGCCGTTGTATGAAAATTGTTATAACGCAATCCACTTTGTGCCAGCTTGTCAATATTCGGTGTGTGGATATCGGAACCATAACATCCAAGCTGTGCAAAACCTACATCATCCAGAACAATGTACACAATATTGGGCTTTTTCCCCATAGAGTTCTCGGCAAAACTAAGTCTGGAGTCCTGCAATGTCATTCCGATTTCACCATTAAATCTCTTCTCTTTCATGCTAATACCTCTTTTCTGTCCCATGCAAGTGTCCGTCTCTCAAAATCGCAAGTTATCCAGTACCTTTTAAGCATTGGAGAGCTGTTATTCTGACAGCACTTCATTTACATATGTATCATCAAACAATTGGTTCTATCAGATTAAAATTCTGATATCTGCTAATATCTACGATATAAGCTTTCAGCAAATCCAGAATCTGCTCTGCACGTGCATCTTCCTGTTTGCGATGTTTCTCATAAGTTCCGGTTGCCAGTAAATAGAGTTCTGTTTTAGTAAGAGCAACAACCCTATCTTCTGATTTGATATTATTTAATGATATTTTGTCATGCAGCAAAGTCCCTTTGTATATATAAATCCGATGATATTCATCCTGTCCTCCTTGCAGGTCAGATAATACTTTAATGCAAAATTGTTCATCCAAATGAAATGCTTTACTGCCATCAAAGTTAATTCCCATATGATCTAGAATCAATTCTGCAGAAACATATGGTATAACATCCTCATTATTCATATAACGAATTACACGGTTTTCGGCTGACTTCGGATTTCTCAACTCCAAAGCACCCGATAAATAAGCATTCCGCCATAACCCACTCTCTGCCTGATATCCAAGTTGTTCTAAAGCATCTGCACACAGATAACGTGCATCCATATTTTGAGGATCTAAGAACACAAGATAATTGGTAACAGTAGCAACCCACTGATACTCCCCTTTTTCATAATCTCTCTTTGCATTTTCCAGCACCTGCTCCACAGAACCAGTATATTCTATAATTTTCTTTGCCATCTCCTGTGTTTCTAACGGTAGTAAATTCACCGGATTTCCATCATAAAATCCCAGATATCTCTGGTAAGCCCCTCTTGCATTAAAAGAATAATGCCCATAATGAGGTCGGATATACCATGTTCTCTGTATTACCTCCGGAATCTCCAATCTATTCCCGATCTGATTTAAATTATATCCCTGATTTGCCATTAACAATGCCTGATCGCTTGTGAACTTATAAGCCGCCGCATGATCCAGCAAATATTTTTGCAAATTATCCTGTCTGTTGCGGTTCCTGATATGGGGTACTCCATGTCCCTGAAAAACAGCCTCCACTTCCTCTCCATATCGGACATATAAACGATAAAACAGTTCTCCCCAAAAATTAGCATCCCTAACTCTAGCTCCACGCATTGTATATGTATTGTGAAGTGTTCCCATTGCATTATCACCCAGAAACAACACATGATACTCAGAAAAATAAGAACACATATGGGCTCTTGTCTCTGTATTTGGTGATAAAATAAAATCTACCTTTACTCCATCTATCTCCAACGTCTGGTTCTGTTCGATATACTGCGTTGGCAAAATAAAGGACATCTCTCCTCCAATCGCCAGGCTTTGGTTTAAGCCAACACCGACACCACCCTTTTCATCCTTTGGCAAAAACATTCCACCCTGATACTGGACACGCCGGCTCATTGCAATTCCTGCATATAAATTATCATCAATTAAAGACTGTTCATATTTACCAGGAGCAATTACCGGTATTTTACCCTCCTCTAAAGCCCCCACCTGTTCCTTTGCCACAAATGCCCCTATCCCTCCATAATGGTCTAAATGCGTATGGCTGATAATTAATGCAACTATATGATCCCTTATATTTTCTCCAAGTGCTTTTTCCACAAGCCGTAATGCAATTCTTGCATTTTTTACATAATTACCACAATCCTGAATAATCCAGCCATGTTTGGTGCGGATAAATCCAATCAGAGAAACATCTACACCTGTCACGACGTAGTATCCCTCCACAAGCTGAATCACCCCTGCAATCTCATTATCTTTCTTGGATTGCCACAGATAGGGATTTACAGTATCCGGAAATTCCCCGACGGTTTCCCTTTGGAATTGACTGCTATCAAACAAAACGGTCCCATCTGCATCCATCACATCTTCTTCTCCAAAATTTAATATCAAATGCTCTTTGATATATTCTACATCTTCCAACTCAATGCGATGATATTCTGAATTTAGCTTTTCTAACAGTTTTTTATTATATTCCTTCGTTATTTTTGTTGCATTTTTTCTTTGCGCATTTAACTGTAAACTCATATTTTATCCCGCCTTTCTTCCTAATCGCCAGCGAAAAAGGATAGACACATTTATTTTGAATCTATCCTTGAAAAACATATCTCATTGTAATCAGTCTGTAGAGAAAAACTCATACAGTTCATTACCCAAATCTGATGTATGCCCTTCTATAAACAACCTGACTTTATTCAGCTTTCCAGAGAAAGCAAATGGAACCTCGTAATCATCCGGAACAATAGAAGTACATTTATTAGCCCCTATTGTTGCAATCGGATCTGAATTTGAATTCATACGTTTGATGGAAAGAGTTCCCTCCATTGCTCCTCCTATATACAGCTCTGCTGTTGCTGTAAAATCCTTATGCACCTTTAAACGGCATTCCACATTCACTTTTCCAGTTGGCAGTTCTTCCTTTGACTCTATGGAATAAAATTCGACAGCTCCTGCATTATAAGTAAACTTCAGCCGATTATGGAGTACATACAGGCTGTAACCCGCAAAACCATTTCCCAATGAGAAAATAACACCTTCCTGTTCCCTGCTATCCCGCTGTATATCTGCAGAAATCACATGAGATTTATTATTCAGTTCACTAAAGAAAGTTCTTAAGATATCAACCGGCTCTATTATGTTTTCATATTCTTCAAACCTTTCATTTTTCCATACGTGGCATATCAGATTTGCTGCTTCTTCTTTGGAACCGAACAAAGTTCCATTTAGTAGTGGAAATACTCCGGCTGCAGATGCTTCCATCAGCCATAAGCGTTCCATTTCCTTAACTTTTTCCGGATATTGTTCCGCCACGTTATGACACTCTGAATAATCCTTTGCCACATGATATAATTCCCAGACATCATCTTCAAACCCGCCTCCAGATGCATTACGGGAATGATTTACAATAGCTTTCCAACCATTATGATAAATAGCACGGTTTCCTAACATTTCATAATACTGTACTGTCTTTCTGTCCTTCTCCTCCCCATTCTCTAATGTATACTTAAAACTTATTCCCTGAAATGGTTTTTGTTTTACCCCCTTAATAAACTCTGGTTTTTCTATACCAATAATATCCAGCATGGTAGGAGTAATATCTGATACATGATGGTATTGCGTACGAATCGCACCAGCATCTTTAATCAATTTTGGATACCGCACAATCATCGCATCCTTAACGCCGCCAGAATAGGTAAACATTTTATACCACGGAAATGGTGTATTTCCTGCGTTTGCCCATCCCATAGGATAATGATTATAGGAAGACGGGGAACCAATTTCATCCAAACGCCCTAAAACAAACTCCTGCTCAGACTGACCACCATAATTGTTAAAAGTCCCCAAGGCACCCCCTTCCGCACTTGCTCCATTATCAGACAGAAAAACAACAACTGTATTGTCTAACTCCCCAGTTTCTCTTAAATATTCCATCAGACGACCAATCTGGGCATCGGTATGCTCTAGCATACCGGCAAAAACCTCCATATACCGGGCAGCAATCTTTTTTTCATCAGAAGTAAGGTCATTCCATGGACGCACCATCTCATTTCGAGGGGTCAACTCTGCATCCTGAGGTATTACTCCCAGTTTCTTTTGCTTTGCAAACCATTTTTCCCGAATCAAATCCCAGCCTTCATCAAAAGCACCTTTGTATTTGTCAATGTATTCCTTTGGCGCATGATGAGGTGCATGCATGGCACCATATGCCAAATAAAGGAAGAATGGTTTTTCCGGATATACTGCTTTCTGGTGGAAAATATAGTTAATCGCTTTATCTGTGATATCCTCTGAAAAATGATATCCCTCCTCCGGTGTTTTTGGTGCCTCTACCGGAGAATTATCCTGAATCAATCTTGGATGATATTGATCCATCTGTGCCTGCAGGAAACCATAATATTTGTCAAATCCTTTCCCAAGCGGCCAATTTTCAAAAGGACCGGCCTCTGTCAGTTCTGTGTGCTGTGCAAGATGCCACTTACCAGTTGCAAGTGTAGCATACCCATATTCCTTTAATATTTCTGCCAATGTCGCACAGTCACTATGCAATTTACCTATCCCATTATTATGTCCCGTCAAAAATTCCATGGTAGCATTGACTCCTGCCGTGTGATGATTCATCCCAGTCAATAAAGACGCACGAGTGGCAGAACAAATTGCCGTTGTATGAAAATTATTATAACGAAGCCCCTCGTTGGCAAGCCGGTCTAAATTGGGTGTATGTATATGTGATCCGTAACAGCCTAATTGGGCAAACCCCAAATCATCCAGAACAATGTATACGATATTCGGTCTGGCCTTAGGCAATACATTTTCATTCTTATACAAACACTCCGTATCATCCAGAGTAAAACCTATACTTCCGTTTTCCATTACTTTACGCATTACAAAACTCCTCCATTATTTGCCTAATTCCTCTAATGCCTTCTGGAAGTATGAAGAATCAAAATAGGTATCTACGTCCACCTCCGATGCGAGAAGTGAATTTGCTTTCATCCAATCATAAAAGGTGTGAATGTAGCTATTGAATGAATCATCAAACTCCGGATAGAGATACTCTAAAGAGTCATTAACCGTATAGGTGGATTTAATAATCTCTGCGCCACCATCTCCATATCTCTCTCCCAGCGTATCATATAAAATCTGAGGATCAACAACCACATCATCATATGTACGGAGCAATGCTTTATTAACTGCTACCGCAACTTCTGGTGCCTTCTTTAAAAAGGCATTGGAAATATTAAACAAAGTAAGAGAATATGCCGAATCTGGAACTCCTTCCACAAGATGTCCAACTCCCTTCTTCACATAACTTTCCAGTGAATTTGCAGAAGAAACCAGTGCATCCGCATCACCAGTCTGAATCAATGATATTCCATCCACAGGATTGGAATTGATGATCTCAATCTTATCTGCATTGATCCCTGCTTCCTTAACAATCTGTTCCCAGACATACTGTATTACAGTACCTTGCTGAACAATAATCTTTTTTCCTTCTAAATCCTGTACTGTTTTAATATCATCCGAACCCGTAAGGATACCGTATTTTAACTGACGATCTGAAAGAGCTACAACAGTTGTATCCGCACCAGATGCTTTACTCGTAAGAGCTGGCAATTCCGCATAATTTCCGGCATCCAAAGAACCACTCATCAAAGCAGCATTAATCTCTGGTCCCTGTCCTTGAAAACCGGTAACCTGTAAGGTATATCCCACCTTGTTCAGCTCCTCTTCCAGATAACCGTTTTTCTGTGCCACCGCAGCTAAGTCATTCAAAGTATTTTTACTTGCATCGCCGCAACCTACACGAAATGGTTTTAAGTCAGATGAACTCCCTTCATCTTTACCTGCGTCATTAGAAGCTTTTTTCCCTTCTGGTTTTGTGCCATTCGTACCGCCACATCCAACAAGGCCAAATGCCAAAATAACTGCCACAATCAATAATACCATTTTCTTTGCAAATAATTTTTTTAATCTCATCACTTTTTCCTCCAATCTGCTATAGATACAATTTAATAGTTGCTAAAATTTAATCCAGCTTTCTGTCCACTTTTTCCCATGGAGTAAGCTGCATGAATAACCAGCCAATCAGTTTATCCATAATAACTCCAACAAGCCCTATTACAATCATACAAACAAGCACTTTATTTGCTTGCATCATACTTCTTGCATAATTAAGTTTGTACCCGATTCCTGTAGTGGATGCGATCAATTCTGCCGCCACTACAGCCATCCAGGAAACACCCAAACCAAGTTTTAATCCCACTAATATATGTGGGAGCGCATGTGGCAAGTAAACTTTTACAAAAGTCTCCCATGGATTCAACTTATAAAGCTTTGCCACCTCAATCAATCCGCCTGGTGTTTGTTCTATGCCACTTTCCGTATTTACCATTATTGGAAAAAAAGCTGCCAATACAATAATGATAACTTTGGAAGTTTCTTCAATACCCGCCCACATAATAATGAGTGGAATCCATGCAATAATTGGAATCTGCCTGATTACTGTAATCATTGGAACAAAAAGTGCTCTTACTTTTGGAAACATTCCAATCAATGAACCAAGTACAATTCCCAACACTGCTGAAAACAAAAAACCCTTTACCACTCTTCCGAGACTAATCATTAAATCTGTCATGAGTTCTCCAGACCGAAGCATTTCCGCAAAGGCATCCCCTACCATGGGAATTGTAGGAAGAATTCCAACGGGTATTTCTCGATAGGTCGTTGCAAGATACCATACAATCAAAATCAAAACTGGTATAATCAGTGCCATTATCGTTTTACTTATCACACGATTTTTCATGTCTATCCCCCTAAATCACATATTCTGCTTCATATTCTTCTTCCGAATCTTCAAAGAAATAATCATAGATTTTCTTCTTATATTTCGCAAACAATGCACTGTCACGTTTCTTAGATTCAACCACATCTGTTTTGATTATCTCTTTAATCTCACCTGGCCTTGCAGACATCACAACAATTCTATTTCCCAGATAAACCGCTTCATCGATATCGTGAGTAACCATTACCATTGTTGTCCCTTGTTCTTTCTGAATCCTTAAAATTTCCTTCTGCATTTGAATCCTTGTCAATGCATCTAAGGCACCGAACGGCTCATCCAGAAGAAGAATAGTCGGTTTATTTGCAAGCCCTCTCGCTATCGCAGCTCGTTGCGACATACCGCCGGATAACTGACTTGGATAACTGTTTGCAAAATCCTTTAAGCCCACCAATTCCAAATACTCTTTGACTTTTTTCTCTTTTTCTTGTTTTGGCAACTTTCCAAGCCCAAATCCTATATTATCTTTTATTTTTAACCAAGGCATCAGGCGATGATCCTGAAACACCATTCCACATTTTGGCCCTGGACCAACCACTGCATGCCCATTCCTCTCTACCACACCGTCTTCATAACTCACAAGACCACACATAATCTTAAGCAATGTGCTCTTCCCACAGCCGCTGTGCCCCACAATCGTAATGAATTCACCTTTCTTTACCTGAAGATTAATATCCCTCAAAACCTCAATTGGTTGTTTATCTACGAGAAACTGTTTGTTCAGGTGTTCAACATTAATTATGTATTCATTCCCTGTCCTATCAGCATTCTGTCCCGTATCCTCCATATCATTTGCTCCTTTCCTTTTTATTGCTTGCATTATATACCTATTTTTCTTGTATGTTAAAGAGTAATATCTGTAACCGTTTACAAAACTATCTCTCTTTCATCTCAATTTCCACACTTATAAGGGATTCTCCAGACTGATTTTCACGAAAATACGTCCTTATATGTAAACGTAATCAGTTAGGGATTTCAACACTTTCAGACATATTTTGGGGTGCCGGTTTTGCTCCAAAGAAACTTGTATGCATAAATCAACATAAAAAACTCCCCTTCATGTCAGCTTTTCCAACATAAAGGGGGGAGGGTCCAAATATTTTGAATTGTTATGAATAGTACCTTTTATATACAATAATCACTCCATACGCTTTCTTCCACTGATGTACAACTATTTCGTCTTATCAGCTTCCCTTCTAACTCTATTCTCACTACACCTTTATGACCGCCTTTCATACGATCTAAAAGCAAAAGCATAGCAAATTTTCCCATTTCTTCTTTAGGCAGCTTTACTGTAGTTAGCATTGGAGTCGTATACTGCGCCTGTTCAATATCATCACTGGATATAATAGAGGGCATATAATACTTGTTTTTAAACTTGTTCAGGCATTTAAGCATACCAATCGCTGTAATATCATTGGCACAGTAAATTCCAGTAGGACAATCACCTGAATGTAAAAGCCGCTCCATGATTTCAAATCCTTCTGTCTCTGTCTGCTTTGTTTCAATAACGTAGTCCTGATTTAGCTCTATTTTATGTTTGTGAAGGGTTTCCAAATAGCCATTGTATCTTGCCTCATTATGGCATTCTCCCAAATAGCCAATATTCCTGTGTCCCAATTCAACTAAATGCTCCACTGCCATAGCAGCAATCTTTTTCCCATCGCATATGACCTCATCCACCTCATAGTTCGTAGAATTCCGGTTCACAGAAACAACACTTTTATATTTTTGATTCAGTTTTTTTAATGCTGTCTCATTACACTTCCCAATAATAATAAGACCATCGCATTTTCCTTCCGTTTCATCATACATATCGCTGATAACCTGATCTAATTTTTCCGCTTTGCATGTTCTGTCATTAGAAAACATTGGACGAAACCATACCTTAGATAAAATACACATATGCCTGTGTATTTCGCTTTCAATTACATGCAAAAGCTCCGTAAAAAAGGGATCTGACTGATCGGCATCCATTCGTGTCATAAGCACATTAATATAATATGTATCGTTTTTTTTATTGGCAGCACCCATTTTAAGGTTTCTGGCAGCCTCATTAGGAACATAATTCAATTCCATGGCAGCTTTCCAGATTTTATCACGGAGTCCTGGTTTAGCACATTTGTAATTGGGGTTGTTCAGAACTCTGGACACTGTAGCAGAAGAAACGCCAACCTTTTCGGCAATTTTTTTAATTGACATACCGTCTCCTTTCTGTCACATCTACATTCTGTGCCAGCAATAACAAATCCGCTGTACCAGTACCTCCCTATCTGCTTAATTATCAAATAACGCTGTGGACAAATACCTGTCACCGGAATCCGGCAATAATGCTACGATAGTCTTTCCCTTATTTTCTGCCCTTGCTGCTAAAACAGCCGCTGCTTTCAATGCTGCACCGGAAGAAATTCCAACCAAAATCCCTTCGCTAACAGCAAAGACTCTGCTCTCTGCAAATGCATCGTCATTTTCTATCGTAATGATTTCATCATAAACATTTGTATTCAACACCTTTGGAACAAAACCTGCTCCAATACCCTGAATTTTATGAGGTCCCGGTGTACCTTTTGATAATACCGGACTGGCTTCCGGCTCTACTGCAACTATTTTCACATCAGGATTTTTGGACTTCAAATACTCTCCAACACCTGTTACCGTTCCACCTGTACCCACTCCGGCAACAAAAATGTCAACCTTCCCATCCGTCTGTTCCCAAATCTCAGGACCTGTTGTTGCTTTATGTATCTCAGGATTAGCAGGATTTTCAAACTGACCAAGAATAATGGCTCCTGGAGTAGATTCCTTCAGCTCCTCCGCCTTGGCAATCGCTCCCTTCATGCCCTTAGCACCCTCTGTCAGTACCAGTTCTGCCCCATATGCTTTTAATAGATTACGCCGTTCCACGCTCATGGTATCTGGCAATGTAAGAACTGCCTTGTAGCCTTTTGCTGCTGCAACAGCGGCAAGACCAATTCCGGTATTTCCGGATGTAGGCTCAATAATCGTTGCTCCAGGCTGTATCAAGCCTTTTTTCTCTGCATCTTCAATCATTGCAAGTGCAATACGATCCTTCACGGAACCGGCAGGATTAAAATATTCCAGCTTTGCTAAAATAGTAACATCGTTAATCCCTACTTTTTCTGAATAACGGTTTAATTTTAAAATCGGAGTTCCTCCGACCAGTTCCAATGAACTTTCTTTGATTTCACCCATAATTTTCCCTCCTTTTATTTACATACTTACATACCCTTTTTATAGGAATATAGAGTATGCATAGATTATAAAATTTATGCCTAACTTTGTCAAGCAACAGACTAATAGTAGTCTGACGCTTTTAAGGCAAATGATGCTGGACGGATTCGAACCGCCAACTTCGGTTTTGCAAACCTATGCCATTCCAACGGCCACAGCATCCTGGCAGTAATTCATTTTTCCTCTCTATGTTTAACAAAGAATTGCAGAAAGATTCTGCTGTATTCCCGCTGCAACTGCTGGGTCATTCATGGTATAAATATGGATATGCTTTACTCCATTCGCAATCAAATCTATAATTTGATCAGTAGCATAGGCAATCCCCGCCTGACGCATTTTCGCGGGATCATCCCCAAACCAGTCTACAATCGACCTAAATCTAGCAGGCATGCAACAGCTGGACAACTGAATACTGCGCTCCACCTGAGATTTTTTGGTAATCGGCATAATTCCTGCAATAATCGGCACCATCACACCTGCTTCCCGCAAACGATACAGATAATTATAGAAAATAGAATTATCAAAAAACATTTGTGTAGTCAAAAACTCGCAACCTGCATCCACTTTTTCTTTAATACGTAAAATATCTGCCGCCTTATTTTCTGCCTCCGGATGCCCCTCCGGATAACAGGCACCGCCAATACACATTTCCGGAGCAATTGCTCTAATCTTTCGCACTAATTCTGTCGCATAATGAAACTGGTTGGGTAATGGAAACTCCGATTCTTCCGGTATGTCTCCGCGCAACGCCAGCACATTTTCAATACCAGCTTCCTGCATCAATTGAATCTGCTTCTCCACCGTCTCCCTTGTAGAAGAAACACAAGTCAGATGCGCCATGGAACTAACATATTGTTTATCCATAATATCCTGAGCAATCTGTACTGTATATGCACTGGCCCCACCGCCTGCCCCATAGGTAACACTCATAAAGTCTGGCTGTAATGCAGCAATTTCCCGAACTGCTTTCTCAACATTTGCAGCATTCGTTGTTGTTTTTGGAGGAAATACCTCCATAGATAAAGTAAGCTCTTTATTCTTTAAAATTTCTGATATCTTCATTTCATCTTCCTCTTAACTACTTTGCTATATTTTTCTCTTTCTTAACTGCAACCCAAGTATAGCTTAGTCATCATACAGATTCAATATAAAATACTGAAATCGTATTCAGACCTGAAAAACATTATATATCTATGACAAACTTTCACAAACTGCTACTTATTCATCCAAGGACAATGTTTCATTCATGCTCCCGGTACGGTATCCCATCAAATCCATAGTGGTATATGAAAATCCATAATTTTTGAACTCTTCCACAATTCTATTTCTGTTTTCCTCTTCCATCAATTTTCCAAATTCTTCTGGTTCTATCTCAATCCTTGCCATCATGCCATGAATGCGTACCCGAACCTGATAGAATCCCATATCCAGCAGAAGCTGCTCCGCTTTATCCACCATACCCAGTTTTTCTTCTGTAATCGTTTCTCCATACACAAAACGTGAGGAAAGACAAGCGAAAGATTGTTTCTCCCATGTCGGCAGTTCCAGATATTTTGACAATGCCCGGATATCCGCTTTTGTTAAATTGCATTCCCTTAGCGGACTCTTAATTCCAAGCTCTGCCACTGCTAAAAGCCCCGGTCGATAGTCACCATTATCGTCCAGATTAGAGCCTTCCACTATATGTTCCATCTGATTTTCATCCGCAATCGCCTGAATTTTTTCAAAATGTTCTTTTTTACAAAGATAACAACGGTTCTTTGGATTTTGTGCGAAGCCTTCAATATTCAATTCTTCTGACTCGCACACAAAATGTCTAATCCTTTCCTTTTCACAAAACGCTACCGCCTCATTTAATTCCCTTTTTGGGAAAGAACAGGACTTCGCTGTCACTGCAATCACTTTATCGCCCAACGTATCTACTGCCACTTTCAATAAAAAAGTAGAATCAACACCACTTGAAAAAGCCACTGCTACTGAATGCAGCCCCTTTAAATAATTTCTTAAATGTTCTAATTTTCCTATCTGTTCTCTTGTAATCTGTTCCATATCAGAATCTCCAATCTTAAATATGCAATAACAGTATATAACTTGCCGTTCCCATTAAAATACTAAGTAACGTATTATGCTTCCATTTGTAACTTACTGCTACAATTAAAACAGCTATCAATCTCCATATTCCATCTGCCATAAAGTTATTCCCTACGTCTTTTAAACAATAAACAATCAATATTGCTATGATAGCCGAAGGCAATATCTCTCCTAACTGTTTTATCATATCCGGGAGGTCATTGTCATTTCTGAATATCAGAAAAGGAAGCACCCGAAGTCCAAAAGTTATCACAGCAGAGATTAATATCACAACTAAAACTTCTCCCATATTCATCCCCTGCCTTCTCTTTGCTTTTTTCCACTCCAAAACACCAAAATTCCAGACACTAAGACCAGTGCCGGCAACATAAAGGCCATCTGTCCAAAAATAAAGAGACATATAATTGCTATGATAAGTCCAATCACCGCTGGAAAATGGTTATTGCTTTTCTCCCAATGATCTATAAAAATAATGACAAAAAGTGCTGTCATGCAAAAATCAATCCCTTCTAAGTCAAAAGGAAGTAACTGCCCAATCACACCGCCTAATACAGCACCAGTCATCCAGTAGCATCTGCTGAAAAGAGCTACAAAAAACATAATCTCTTTCTTATTTTCTGTATTATCTATGGAACAATTTACCGCATAAGTTTCATCTGTCATGGTGTGAATCATATACAGCTTTCTTTTCCCCATATCCCGAAAAAGCTCTAAAAAGGAGAGGCTGTAAAATGCCTGTCTACTGTTCATCAAGAGAGCTGTTATGGCAATGGTTATAATAGATGCCCCACTACTCAAAAAAGTAATCAACACAAATTGAAACGCACCTGTGTAAATAGTCATACTAGCCAAAAGTGAATAATACCAGTGATATCCGGCATTTTCCATCATCATGCCATATGCCATGCTTACAAACAGATAACTGCACATAATGGGAATGGATTTTAAGAAAGCGATTTTCATCATTTGATTATTATTTCTGTTATCGTTACTCATTCCTTGTCATACCTTTCTAAAAAGTGACAGTTCTCATCGTTTTTTATAAGCAACTATTGTGTCTAAATTTACGTTTTCCTCATTTTACTGTTCCAAATGAAAGTCTTTATAATCGGCATCTGTAAAGCGATGATATATGAAATGACACCCTTCATCGGTTATGCAATATCTGAAATCATCTGGTTTCCCATTCTCAAAATACACTAAATAATCAAATTCTCCGTGTGGTATCTTTTCAAAATGAACTTTATCCGAATATTTATAAAATTGTTGTAACACTTCATCAATAGTTACACCATGTCTTGAAATAGTACCAATAAAATCAAAAATGAATTCTTTTTCTTTTATATGCTTATGGACATATTCAGATCCCTGTGGAGGAATAATAAAACAGAACCGTTCCCCTGTGCTAGATATTTTGATTTTGCCAAGCCTGTTTTCTACAGAATCACAAAATGTGTCCAACACTTCCCTCATTTGTTCAACTTCATAGTTTGCAGATAACAATCTGTTCAAGGAAAGGATTGGATAATATAGCCGAATAGTTTCACTTCTATATCCCAATTTAACCTGCTCTTCTTTTATAACATCAATGATATTTTTTTCCAGTTTAGAAAAATTCATTTTTTATCATATCCTTCCAAAAAAATATGCTTCTCTCCATTTTGCTTATAGGCAACCACTGTATCCAGATTCACATTTTCCACACTCTTGAATATATTTCCCTCTACATATGGATTGCTCTGCTTTAACGTCCTGATCAGTTCTTTTATTTCCATCCTCTTTGAACGGTTTTCCTCATTATTGCAAGTGCTGCAGGTATCGGTAAACTTACAGGCACACTGGATAAAATGAAGTCCATTGTAGTCCCTCCATGCCTTGATATCGTCCTCCCTGACCAGATATAAAGGACGAATCAGTTCCATCCCCTCAAAATTGGTACTGTGAAGTTTCGGCATCATTGTCTGTATCTGCGCACCATAAAGCATCCCCATGAGAATCGTTTCAATCACATCATCATAGTGGTGTCCCAATGCAATTTTATTACATCCCAGTTCCCCTGCAAAATGATACAAATGTCCCCTTCGCATCCTTGCACACAGATAGCAGGGAGATTTCTCTACATGATACACAGAATCAAAAATATCGGATTCAAATATGGTAATCGGTATATTTAAGTTCCTTGCATTTTCTTCTATGACTTTGCGGTTCTCCCTGCTATACCCCGGATCCATCACCAGAAACTTTACTTCAAAATCAAACTTATTATGTAATTTCAATTCCTGAAAGCACTTTGCCATCAGCATGGAATCTTTTCCTCCAGAAATACAGACTGCTATCCTGTCTTCTGGCTTTACCAATTCATATTGGTTAATCGCCTTTGCAAATCTGGACCAGATTGCTTTTTTGAATTTTTTGCGAAGGCTCTGCTCCACATCCTTTGCTTTATTTTGTTCTTCCGGCTCACTCATCTTATCCATAAGCCAAGCAATATATCCACCTTCCAGACTAACTGCATCCAACCCCTTTTCCTTTAAAATTTCTGCTACCTCAACACTAAATTTACCCCTGCTGCAACAAATAATTAGTTTCTTTGTGGTATCTATTTTTTCACTATTTTCAATTTCCTCTGATTTTATTGCAACTGCTCCTTTGATCGCCCCATGAGCAATCTCTGTCTTGTCACGAATATCAATAATCTGATAAGTGTGTTTATCCAGCTTCTTTATCTCTTTCACTGTAATACTCATATCACTACTGCTCCATTTCTACCCTGCATAAATCC
>CAYPEW010000040.1:0-32820 GCA_964409845.1 uncultured Jutongia sp. | reverse complement strand
AATATTCGATTCAGGTAAATCAGTTACAAAAGAATTATGGCAAGAAACAGGCGATTCGAAATTTGGATCTGGAGTTACATAAAGACCAAATTATCGGTTTGATTGGAGCGAATGGTAGTGGGAAGACAACTTTTTTTAAGATGTGTGTTGGTTTGGAAGAAATCACAGCGGGTAGCATTCGGATTCTGGGTGGCGATGCCTGGAAGAATATGGCAGTACGTAATGAGGTGATTTATTCCATGCACGATCTGCCGGTTACACCGACGGAGAAATTGAAAAACATATTGCGCTGCTATGAGATTGGTTTTCCCCATTTTGATCGGGAATTTGCAATGAAAATGATGGATTTGTTTGAACTGCCTGTTAAAAAGAACTGTAAGCAATTGTCTCAAGGCATGAAGAGTTTGTTTCATTTTGTCTGTGCCATTGCAAGCAGGTGCCAGGTTACTTTGTTAGATGAGCCATTTATTGGAATTGATATTGAGAAACGCAAAATGGCATATGAGATTTTGTTGCGGGATTATATGGAGCATCCCCGTACCTTTGTGATATCCAGCCATAATCTGTCAGAGCTGGAGGGAGTTTTGTCAGAGATGGTTTTGATCCATCAGGGAGAGCTGGTATTTTATCAGGACATGGATCAGGTTCGGGAAATGCTTTGCCGTGTCAGTGGTTCCTCAGAGAAAATTCAGAAATTTGCGGAGAAACGGCCCGAGGGGCAGATTGTTCATAGAGACTCTGGTGAATTGGGAGATGCTTTGATTTTGCGGGGATCAGCGGACAGTGATCTGGCATTGGAGGCAAGAAAGGCAGGCTTGGAAGTAGAGTCTGTTGCACCGGAGGATGTCTGTGTGTATTTGACTACATCCGGCAAGGAAAAGCAGTTGGATGCGCTTTGGAAAGAGTAGAGGGTAAAGGGGGAAGTGCAAATGCAGAAGGAAATGGAAAAACAGGAAATGCCTGCGGAGACAACTGTGCAGAAACAGGAGAGATCGCAGGAAAATATATGGTCTGCTACGCTGCGTACTATGCGGATTGTTTTATTCCAGTATCGCATTGGTTTATATTCTATGATCTTATTATCGGTGATCATTGTGCCGCTATGGAACCTGTTACAAGCATATATCGAAGTATCAGGGCATCGCTACGTGGTTGTTCCATGGTGTATTTACATTTGTGGGGGAATTAAGATATTGCTGGCGATTATAGCAGTTTTTATGGCGGCCAGCAGCTATAATATTTTATCCCGGGATGAGATTAGTATGTATCCGGGAAATGTGATCAGCCGCTATAGTGGAACTGTTCTTGCATTCCATTTCATGATAGTGGTGTCTGTTCTGGCATCCATAGTGGGCTATCTGCTACAGGGAATGTTATTAGCAGTAGCTTCTCATTTGTGGGGGGATAGTGCAGTTCTGGGAAATGCCTTTTGCCTGTCTTATTTATGCTATGGATCTATCCGATATTTGGGACTACTTTTGGCAATCTATGCGATCGGTGTATTCTGGTTTGTTCTGACAGAACGGTTTCATCTAATATTATGCTACTTCTCTCTTATGGCATTGGTGGTAGTACTGGTCGTTTTGGCAGTGCGGGGAAGAATCCGTGGTAAATTGCAAATCCTAATAGATTTTCTTAAGGGGCAAGGTTTTTCCTATACTGCTCTGATTGCTGTTTTGTTTGGAGTATGGGTGATTTTGATGGCACTTTCCTTTTGTTTAGCAGCAACGGTCAAAGTCTGGAAAGCATCCGATAAAAAGCGACTGGGTCTCGCTGTCGCTCTTGGTTATTTTGTGATTTTTGGAGGGCTTTGGATTTACTTGACTGGAGAGAGAGAGGGATACAGCTACAGCATGGATCCCACTATTTTTCAAAAGGAATCCCATCAACAAGTGGAGGTGGTGGCAGATGTCAGCGCCTGGGAGGAAAAAGATACCAGCTTGTTGTCTGGCTATAGAATGGCTGTAAAATACCCGGAGAAACAGAATAGCAGTGACTATCAGAGTGAAGTATTTGCCAGTATTTGTTGTTCTGCCAGTGAGGCAAAAAGTTATGGCTTGTCCTTCGATGAGTCGAAGCTGGATCAGGATCATGTTATTTTATTGTTAGGTACCAGAAACTTTACTTTTGCTGGGAAAGATCTGGGAGAGGATGCGTTACAAGCATATCAGCAGTCCTGCAAATTAGTTTCATATGGTGGTCCGGCTGAGTGGTACCTGGAGTATCTAGAGGAACACCCGGAAGATAAGCCGGAGGAAGAGTATGAACCGGATTATCATTATGAGACAGAAGTTTCTGGTTCTCCAATGACATTGTTAAATGGTATGTATGGAAATCTCAGTATGTATATGGATGACATGACTCTATATGAGGAAGGGGATTATTGGGAAGATCATACTAATGCGATAGGGGCTATGCTGCGTATTGTTATTTATCCGGATGAATGGGATCGGGAGATGGTGCAGGAATAGTAGTGCGGTGACCCATCACATATGGATTTTGGCTGTATACTATCATAGCTATATGGGGAATTATCTAGATGCTGAGAAATGGAGGCTTATCATGGAAGAGAAAAATCAAATGTCGGAGAGAAAAGAATTGTGGGAAAATGTCCGTAAACAGGTACAGATTAACTTGATCCAGCAGAGAAATGGGAGATTTGTTATTAGTATCTTTTTGATGGTATATATTTTACTTGTCACAGTGCTTGGTAACATATCATTTTATACTTCAAAAGAGGTAGAATATTATTCTGTTTTCTATGGATATAGCGGTTTTGTCTGGATGGGAATGCTATGTATTTTGATTCTGACACATCAACTGTTTACCAATGGAGCAATCAGTATGTATCCAGGAAATGCCATTAGCCGGTATCTGGGACGAAGCTTGGCAGATCATATACAGTTATTCTTATATCTATTATGTGTTGCTTTGGCATATATAGTACAATGTGGATTACTCTGGCTTCTTTTGCAAGGGAAAACAGGGCTGGATATTTCGGTTGTTTTTGATATCCGTTATTTGTGTGTGGGCTTGCTACGGTTTGCTGCATATGGGATGGCATTATATGGTATTTCCTCGTTATTTATGGCGCTAAGTGCCAGATTTGGGAATCGGTTCATCATAGTTTCATTGGTAGTGATTTTCGGATGTGTGTATTACAGTATTCGACACCGGTCGGAATTTATGATGCTAGTAAATTCGTGGATACTGGAAGGTCAGACAGAGTTATTTCCTTATATTGGTATCTTTCTATTGATCTGGCTGGTTTGCATATTGGCATCCGGGATATTGGCATGTTATGTCCGTTGTTGGAGAATTGGTCACAAGGGAGAACTTATTACGATTTCAATTGCGGTGTTCTTTGTTTATTTTGGGAGTGTTCTTGTAACGGATCCCTATGCTATGTCTGAACTTGGGGAGGAAGACAGTATAACCAGTGTAAGGCAATATGATGAAGAGGATTTGTATAGCTATATTTTGATAAAATTACCCCAAAATAATGCTTATGATATGAATGAGGAGATGGCTGAGGTAGTAGATTCTAATACCGGGAAGAATTTCGGTAGTTTATATCAATATATTAATAATCGAAACAATCTTGGATTTAGCATAGGAAGTAAATCCGAGGCAAAGGAGATGGGTATATCGGAGGGTGTTGATTTGTCTGGCATCGACGAGGAATATGGATTGATGATTTTCCAATTTCATGATGTCCGAATAAATGGACAGTATATCTACCGAGATTTGGTGAAAGACATGCAGAAAAATCTTAGCCAGGTGGAGGATAACAGTCAGATAAAATTAGAATATGCCGGAAACTTAAAATCAACAATCTGTTTTGATTTCTTCCCATCCGCAGACCGCTTTCTCTATCATGGCAGTCAAGATATGACGATGAAGGAATATTACGACAATCAACCTTATTTTCTTACCACTCTGTTGATGAGCGATGCCCAGTACGAGGCGTATGAGGGGTGGATGAAGGAAGAGTTAGAGTTAGAGGAGTAGCAGGGGCAAGTTTTGTAAGAAATGCTGCTTGCGTAGAAAGACTGTAAGTAATTTCAATTAACGGATACTAGAATTACGATTCGTTAAAAAAAGGAAAAGCTCGAAAAACCTTGGAAAAGCACGGACGCGCACCTGCCTGCATAGAATAAAGGGAGATTAGGAAAAGAGGTTCGTCAGTGTGCAGTCTTTTCAAAAACCCCTGAGTGCCAAAGAGGAGCAGGAATATCTGGAGCGGTGTAAGGCGGGCGATCGTCAGGCAAGGGACTGCTTAATTGAGAGAAATCTTCGTTTGGTGGCGTATATTGCGAAGAAATATCAGGCAAATGAGAGGGAGATGGATGACTTGATTTCGATTGGTACGATTGGCCTGATTAAGGGAATTGACAGTTTCGATGGTTCGAAGAATATCCGGCTTGCCACCTATTGTGCCCGATGTGTGGATAATGAAATCCTTATGTATCTGAGAGCGAACCGCAAGACCAGAAATGATGTGTATCTCTATGATTCCATTGGTTCAGACCGGGAAGGGAATGAAATTAATCTCATGGATATTTTAGAGTATGAGGATGAGGATGTAGTGGAAAAAGTTGTCCGACAGGGTAATCTTGGAAAGTTGGAGGGCTATATCAAGGATACTTTAACACCCAGGGAATGGGATATCTTGAAAATGCGTTATGGATTAAAAGGAGAAGAAGAAAAAACACAACGGGAAATCGCAGCGATCTATGGGATTTCCCGTTCTTACGTTTCCAGAATCGAAAAAAAGGCATTGGAGAAACTGCGGAAACGCTATGAAGATAACGGATGAAGCGTTTTTACTGCGGAACTGGCAGTACAAAACGAACAGATGACGGATAACAAGAAAATTATTCTTTACAAAATCGTCTGTGAATGTAACCATTTATCTGCGAGATATGGAAATTGTGTAAAATGATGATTGCAATATTCTGGAGAATACGGTATAATAAATGCCGTTGATGCTTATTATGTTTTGCGGATATGGCGGAATTGGCAGACGCGCTAGATTTAGGTTCTAGTGGGCAACCCCCGTGCAGGTTCAAGTCCTGTTATCCGCATTGAAAAAAAAGCCTCGTTTCACGGGGCTTTTTGTCTTTTTTGGAAATTAATATGGACAGGAAAGAAAAAAAAAATTATAATAAATAGTAAGTACTATTTGTAGCGATGAAAAAATGGAATCAACTTATAATTTAGGGAGGAAAAGAGATGATGTTTTTTAAGAACTTGAGTATTCGATTTAAAATTTTAATCCCAGTTGCATTACTGGGATGTCTGCTGGTTTTTCTGGCGCTTACAAGCATTAACAGTGCTAACCAGATTATGGATGCTAGCAAGGCGGTTTCTGGTAAGTATGCTGTCCTGATTGAGGATTTAGGTGATGTCTCTACATATTACCAGACATTGCGGCGTGTGGCATTTGCACATATTGTTGCGAAAGATGATAAAGACTTGCAGCAAACTTTGAAAGAGGAAGCAGATACTCTGAAAGCAGATATTTCTAGCAAATGTGATGCGATTGAAAGCTCGCTGGATTTAGCAGAGGCGAAGGAGAGCTTTCAGCAATTTAAGACAGATTATGAGGCTTATCTGGTCATTTATGATACTATTTTGGACAACAGTGCCAGTGGTGAGATTGCTGAGGCAACCGCTCTGGCAAATAAAGACTTGAAAGAGGCGGGTACTGCATTGACGGCAGAGATGAGTACAATGCGTGAGATGAACAAGAAGGATATGGAGGAAGCAGTAGCCCACCAGAACAAAGTGTATAACAAAGTAGTTCGTGTGATTATTGTTTTGTTGGCGCTCAGTATTCTGATATTTGCCTTTGTCGTATGGGTTTCTTGGAAATGGGCAATCAAGCGTCTGATTAATATCAATAAACAGCTTAGAGATGTTATTTCATCTATTGAGTCAGGTGAGGGAGATCTGACGAAGCGTGTACAGTGTTTCTGTACGGATGAGATTGGTACGTTGGCTGCCAGCATCAATACCTTTATTGAGACATTGCAGGGAATTATGGGACAGATCAACAGTAGTTCCGGTGAATTAGGTTCTATCGTGAATTTGGTATCCGGCAAGGTATCAACAGCAAACGACAATTCTTACAGCATTTCTTCTGTAATGGAAGAGTTATCAGCTTCTATGGAAGAAATTTCTTCTTCTCTGATGTCGATCCGGGAAAATGTGGATGTTGTGGATGGAAATATTATAGAATTATCCAATGAGTCTCAGGGCTTGTATGAGTATGCTGTAGAAATGCAGACGAGAGCAGAGAATCTGGAGCAGAATGCTGTGGAAAATAAACAAAATACCAGTAATGCCATTAACGATATTTTAGGTAAGTTAAGACAGGCGATTGAAAGCAGTAAGAGCGTAGAACGCGTGAATGATCTGACAGATGAAATATTAAGTATTTCCAGTCAAACAAATCTTTTATCATTGAATGCTTCTATTGAGGCTGCTAGAGCTGG
Organism: uncultured Jutongia sp.; assembly: GCA_964409845.1. Classification (GTDB taxonomy): domain Bacteria; phylum Bacillota; class Clostridia; order Lachnospirales; family Lachnospiraceae; genus Butyribacter. The sequence continues at coordinate 26,320 of CAYPEW010000040.1, read as the reverse complement.
TGAGGCTGGACGCGGATTTGCTGTAGTAGCGGATGAGATCAGTCAGCTGGCTAATTCCAGCAAAGATACGGCAAACAGTATTCAGACGATTAACAACATGGTTATCGAGGCGGTAAAAGATTTGATTGAAAGCGCAGATGCCATTGTGAAGTTTATCAATGAGAATATTCTTCCGGATTATGAAGGATTTGTTAATTCCGGCAAGCAATATGATGAAGATGCTGTTCATGTCAATAAAATTGTTACTCATTTCAATAATATGTCTATTGACTTGAAGCAGTCTATGGACAGTATTATGGAAGCAATCAATGAAATCAACACTGCAGTCAATGAAAGTGCAGATGGGGCAACCAATGTGGCAGCGAACACTTCTGATTTGGTTAAGGATATCGGTGAGATTGCGGATGCAATGAATGATAACAAACAGGTAGCTGGTAATTTAACGGAGGAAGCAGATCGTTTTGTGAAATTCTAAATGGTTGATACAACTTATGAAAAAGCAAAAAATTTATATACTATTTGTTGTGATGATGGTAAATGTGCTTTTCTTTGCCAGTAAGACAGTAGTAGCAGGCGAATCAAATATTACCAAAGTTACCATTAGTGCTGCTGGAGACTGTACCTTTGGCAGTGATGCGGTTTCTCCTTCTAGTGTGAACTTTTATGCCGTTTATAATAAGGTTCATAAGGATAAAGCTTATTTTTTCAAGAAAGTGAGGCATATTTTTGCCAAGGATGATTTGTCCATTGTGAATTTTGAAGGAACTTTAACGAAACGTACTACACGTGAGGATAAAAAGTTTGCATTTAAAGGAGATCCGTCTTATATAAATATTTTAAAAAAGGGTTCTATTGAGGCTGTTTCGTTTGCCAATAACCATTGTCGTGATTTTGGTCCAGGCAGTTATACCGATACCATTTCCGCTTTTAAAAAAGCAGGAATTAAATATGCCTCTTACGCTAAAGTAAGTACTTATAAGACAAAGGGGAAAGTGATTGGTATGGTAGCCGTAAACGGCATAGAGTCTAAGGGCTCTGCTTCCAGACTTATTAAAGATGGCATTAAAAAATTAAAGAAGAAAAAAGCAGATATCATTATTGTAAGCATTCACGCTGGTATGGAACACACCAGCAAACTGACTTCGACACAGAAGAAATTATCCAGGTATGCTGTCCGCTGCGGTGCAGACCTTGTACTGGGGCACCACCCACATGACTTACAGGGGATTGAACAATATAAAGGTGTTTATATTGTATACAGCCTTGCTAATTTCTGTTTTGGCGGTAATACCGACCCAGTGGATAAAGATACCATGATTTTCCAACAGTCATTTGTCTTCCGTGGAGAAAAACTGTTAAAAAGCAAAAGCAAAGCAAAAGTTATTCCCTGCTCTGTTTCATCATCCTCCAGTATCAATAACTATCAGCCTATTGTGGCAACTGGAAAAAACAAACGGCGTATTTTAAGAAAAATAGATCGTTACAGTCGGCCGCTGGGTGTTACTTTACGAGATAAAAATGGAAACATTTGTATGAATCTTTCCGAAAAGTAAAAACAGGTAAAGGAGCTGCACACTATTTATTTAGTGTGATCAGCTCCTTTTTTATCGAATAGGAAATTCCTCCTATTCGATAAAAAACACTCCGTGTGGATCGCACGCAAATGCAGATGTATCATGTCGCTGGTGCGACGCATGTCTACGTTCCACTTCGGTCCGTGCAAAACCGATATCCACTGGATATCGTGCACCGGCGCAGAGTTTCGTTTTGCGAAACTCTTTGTTCTATAGGAAAAACTTCCATTTGCTATATTCGAACTAGAAAATCTTCATTAATCAAGTTGTACCATTCTTTGATTGCTGCTTCGCAGGCATCAACATCCAGGTTTTCCACGGCTTCTTTTAATTTGTTTAACAGAACCTGCTGTTCTTCATCATACAGATAATTATCCAGATTTTTGGCAACTTCTTCCATGCCATCCATATCCAGATTGTCAATTGCATCCTGTAGTTGATTGAAAAGAGCAAGTAGGATGCGGTGAGTAATAGGGTCTTTTGCCGACTCATCTGCCGATTCCTCCTGCTTAAAATATGGTTGTAAAGCGTCCTGGTAATACCGATATTCAATTAATAAGGAATTGGTATCGGATTTAATGAGTTCCAGATTTTCAGCGTTGCCAGCTGCTTCTAAGGCAGCTGCATGTTCGGATAGTTTCGTTGCTCCGATTTGTCTGGCAGCACTTTTGAGAGCATGCACTTCTATAGTATAGTTTTTCCAATCTGCTTTCTGATAGTTTTTTTCAATTAAAGCTGATTTCTTATCAATGATTTTGTAGAAATCCTCCAGCACTTTCCAGAAGAGTTCTTCGCTGCCTAAATAGCGTAGTGCTGCTTCTGTATCCAGATCTGCTACATCTAGCTTGTCAGATGTTTTTTTGAGTTCCGTAGATGCCTTCTGAATCTTGTCTTTGGGCAGCCATTTTAACAGAATGCGTACAAGTAAGCGCATCTCAATTGGCTTTGCAAGGAAATCGTTCATTCCTTCTGCCAGAAATTTGGAACGCATTTCTTCCATAGCGTTAGCTGTCAGGGCAATAATAGGGATATCATCATAATCATAATGGGAACGTCGGATAATATGTGTCGTTTCTACACCATCCAGCTCCGGCATCATGTGATCCATAAAAATTAAGTCGTATTGTTTGACAGAGATTTTTTGGATTGCGTCTTTACCGCTGAGAGCCGTATCAATATGCATTTTGAAGGGTTCCATTAGTCCTCTGGCAACGGTTAGATTTACCTCATTGTCGTCTACAATTAAAATAGTAGCATCTGGTGCAATGAAGTTAAACTGTTCTGTACGATTAGAATCATAGTCATGCAGGGATTCATCATGATTGAAAATAGAACCGATATTTAAGGCATATAAGGGTTTTTTGGTTACAAGCAGATTCGGCAAATGGGAGGTAAATGTATTTTTAAATTCAATCATTAGTATAGTGGTTAGGTCTGGGTGCGCCTCAATATATGATTTAATTTCATCATTATATACCGGAAAATCCACAAATAGAAATTTGATATCAGATGCTTCTAACTTTTCCAGAGGATTTTCCAGTGGCAATATAATATGGTTAACATGGAAACGTTTTAAATCTTTGGCAAGGCTCTCTGTAATATATGGGCTGTCAGATAAAGTGGCAACACAAAATGGTTCGTCGGTTTTGATAACGACAGACGGTTCATTTTGAATCACGATTTGGGGCAGCTCAAAGAAAAAGGTACTACCAGAACCATATTCACTCTCCAGCCATATTTTTCCGTGCATTAATTCAATCAACTGTTTTGAGATGGCTAATCCCAGACCACTGCCTTCAATATTGCGGTTACGTTTGCTGTCAACTTGTTGGAAGGATTGGAATATTTTTTGGGTGTCTTCTTTTTTGATGCCAATACCAGTGTCTTTGACAGCAACTTTTAGGGTAATCATATCATCAGCCCTCTGTTCAAACTCAATATTTACCTTAACGTATCCATTCGGGGTAAATTTCACTGCATTGTTTGCCAAGTTCATAATGACTTGTTTGATGCGTATACTGTCACCTATCAGCCGGGTAGGGATATTGGGATCGTAATCAATGACCAAAGTGAGATCTTTGTCACCAATTCTAGTCATAATGATATTGGTAACATCATGTATGATAGATAAAGGTTCATATTCTGCCATATTAAAATCCATTTTGCCTGCATGGATTTTGGAAAAATCCAGAATATCATTGATAATTTTGAGCAGAGAATTACCTGCTGTTTTGATCTGGTTAATGTAATCTCTGGCAGTAGGGGACATTTCTTCCCGCAATGCCATTTCTGCCATACCGATCACGGCATTCATTGGAGTACGGATCTCGTGGCTCATATTTGCCAGAAAGTCAGATTTCATATTTGCTTCTCGTTCAATCTCAGAACTTGCCAGCTGAATATGGTATTTTTTGTAAGCGATATGGGATATGATGTTTCCAACTGTATGTAGAAAAGTTGCGGAATTTTCCATGTATTTCCGGTCTACAATCGGTGTTTTTCTGGCAGCTTCCAGATATTCATCTTCATCAAGATCCAGATCTACTGCTAACTGCCGGATGACATTTTCATCTAGGGAATGGTCCGTTACCTGACCGCCATGAAAGGCACCCAGTATATGTCCGTCTACTACGATAGGAACGGCAAATTCCAACATACCGGCATGGCAATTGTAAAGCACTGGTTCTCCTTTTTCGACAGCCAGGGCGGCACCTTGTTTATCGCATTCCTGACAGCGTTTCAGACCTTCGGCTGTTTTTTTGGTGTATTCGCTGCAAAAAGGATTACAGGAACAATGCTTGGTAATAGCTACACCATTTTGATCGGAGATGCCGATGGAGATGCCATTGGAAAGAAAAAAGGAATCTTGCAGTTCCTGCAGTAAATCAATTTTAAATAAATCTGTTAATTTTATTTTTTCCTCCATCCGTCAAGCCCCTCCTATCCGATCTGATCTTCGATTCGTTTTAATAAAGTCTCCTGATCAACTGGTTTCAAGAGATATCCTTGTGGGTTCAAGGATAAAGCTTTTTGTATTTTGTCTTTTTCAGATGCACCTGTCAGAAAAAGTACTGGGATATCTTTTGTTTCAGGATTAGTGTGAAGCTGTTCCAGTACGGTAGGACCATCCATTTGTGGCATGGCATAATCTAATAGTATTAGATTTGTTTTCTTTTTTTGTAAGAAGCGCAATGCGATGGGACCACTGACGGCAGTAGCAACATCATATTTACCGCTCAGATGGTGTTTTAGGACTTTTAACATATGTGGATCATCATCAATGATCAGAATGTGTTTACGTCCATCTTCCGATGACGGTTTTTGCTCTGATTCTGTCTGTTGGGGATTAGATGTTATTGTTTGCCCCCCTTGTTTCCGCTCCTCGGTTTCTGGCTGTAGTTGCGCTTCTGCTTCTACTTCTACCTGTTCTGCTAATTCTGCAGCTTCTGCCTGCTTCAACAATTTTTCCTGCTGCTTCATAAATTTTCTGATTTGTTCCTGGATCATGCTGGCAGTACATGGCTTCAATATAGTTAAATCTGCCGTATTGATAGCTGTTTTGTTAAAGTCGGTGCAATCTTCCTGGCTGCCAATGATAATTAATGGAATCTCCATTTTTTCTGCTTTCTTTTTGATAGTAACCATCTTCGCCATGTTTTCTTTGGTTTCGTGATTTAGACAGTAAACCAAGATGTCCAGATTGCAGAAATTAATATGATTCATAATATCAATATAATTCAGAGAAGAAGAAACGAAAGAAAATTCATCATTTCCTCTATTAAAGAAATCCTCAATCATGGTGGAATTCATTCCAAATAATAAAACATTATATTTCATATGTAGCTCCTTCCCTTTTTGTTTTTTGCTTTCATGAAACATTTTAACATTCTTTGAGATTTCGTACAATAATTAAGGAAAGGAAATTTTGATTTCTAAATTTTAGTAAGGAGATGGAAGGAAGCGAGGTGTTGTACGTTATTCATAGCGCAATGCCTCGATGGGATTCATTTTCGCCGCTTTATTTGCCGGATAATACCCGAAAAATACGCCAATTACCATAGAAAATGCTACGGCAATTACGATAGCTAGGAGCGGAGCGGATGCTGCATAACCCAAAATAGAGGCAGCAGTTGCACCCAAAAGAAGACCGATAAGCACACCGATACAGCCGCCCACCAGACATAACGTTACGGATTCGATAATGAATTGTAAGCGGATGGAGCTATTCTTTGCACCTAATGCTTTGCGTGTGCTAATTTCCCTGGTTCGCTCGGTCACCGATACCAGCATGATATTCATTACCCCAATACCGCCAACCAACAAAGAAATTCCAGCAATAAATGCAATGGCGATACTTACGGTACGGATCATATCTGTCATGGATTCGGTCATGGACTCCATCGTGGAGGTAGCGATTTCATAGTCCTCGTTGTCAGCATAATACGGGCTTAGGAAATCTTCGATGCGATCGGCAAAATCGGATACACTTTTCACACTGGTTGCCGTAACTACCGTAAACTGTGTATATCCATCGGCAGAATGGATTTCTTTCTTCCCTGTTGTCAATGGAATATAGGCTGTTGTCGTCACATCTTCATCGGTAGATTCCGATAGGTTGCTGCCAGATTCGTATTTATAGATTCCCACAATATAATAATCAAGGTAGTTTCCATCCAGATTGACGCTGAGCTTCTGTGCCAATGCGCTTTCATTATCCCCGTCAAATAGATTCTCAACCACTTTATCAGTAACCATAATGACACGTTTTTCCCCAGTCAAGTCTGCCTTCCGTATCTTTCTGCCCGCCAGCAGAGAAATCTTGCTGCTCTGAAAATAATCTTCATTAATTCCCATCACTGATACGTTTGATGTTGTTCCGCTTAAGCCCACGGTTCCACTGCCGAGGGATTCACTGATCGCCAGGGCATCAATTTCATCCTGAAACTCCGTTTTGAGACCATCCAGCATTTCGTCAGTAATATAATCTTCCTCGTCCATAGAGCGATTTCTTCCGGAGGTTCCAAAACGCAATCCATTTGACTTTACTTCTTCTTCCTCACTGGATTGTTTGATTCCTACGATTACATTATTAGCGCCCATCTCCTGGAAAGAATCGGATATGGAGGTGGTGAGAGAGGAGCTTACTGTCATAATGGCAATCACGGAACCAATTCCGATAATAATACCCAGCATGGTAAGCAGAGCCCGCATTTTACCAGCTCGCAGGGAGCTAAACGCCATTTTAATATTTTCCAGAATCAGCATATGCCATTCCCCTTTCTTTCTCCGCTTACTCTGCCATCATGCACTGCAATAATTCGTTCTGTTTCTTCTGCTAGTTCGATAGAATGTGTAATCAGTACAATGGTTTTCCCTGTTTCCTGGTGAAGTTTATGAAACAGATTCATGATGCTGCGGCTGGTTTCGGAATCCAGTGCACCGGTTGGTTCATCAGCTAAAATGATATCGGGATCATTTGCCATAGCTCTGGCAATGGCGGTACGCTGCTTTTGACCGCCGGAAAGTTCCTCTGGTCTGTGGGTCATTCGATCAGACATTCCAACCATTTCCAATAATTCTTTTGCACGGCTGATTCGTTCCTTCTTGTTGACTCCTGCGTATAGCATAGGAAGCTCTACATTTGCCAAAGCAGTGGTTCTGGAAATTAAATTATAGGTCTGAAATACAAATCCAATACGTTTATTGCGAATTTCTGATAGTTCCTGGTCCTTCAATAACCCCACATCTGTGCCAGATAATAGATATTGTCCTTCTGTTGGTTGATCCAATGCACCGATAATGTTCATCAGTGTAGACTTTCCTGATCCGGATTCACCCACAATCGCCACAAATTCTCCCTGATGGACAGTTAGGTCTATCCCGTGTAGAATTTCTAACTCATTGGGTTTGCCAATATAGAAGCGTTTCACGATCTGCCGCAGTTTGATAATGTCACTTTTCTGTGTTTGATCCATTCTCTTGTTACCTCCCTGCTAATATTACAAAAAATACAAATCGATTCCTTAGACTAATTTCCTGGTGCTCCCCCTGGTGCTCCTCCAGGTCCGCCAGAACCATTTCCACCGCCGCCATTTCCACCGCCACGGTGTCCCTCACCAGAGTTATTTGGATCGCCGCCAAATCCCCCCATAGGATTTCCGAAGTCTTTTCCGCCAGACTGATTCGTTTTTTCTTCGCTTGCTGAGGCGTCTATTTCGTCTGACGGAATGACTACCTGCATTCCTTCCTGCAAATCGTCACCTTGCACTTCCACATAATAATCACTTTCCATGCCAAGGCTTACTGAAATCTCTTTTTCCGTAGAGGAATCGTCTTCTATTACCGTAATCGTGTTTCCTTTTTTGCTCTGGTTCACTGCGTCATATGGCACTGCCAATACATTCTCTGCTTCCTCCAGAATAATACTGCATTTCGCAGTCATTCCTAGTTTCAGACGGTCGTCGGTACTCTTTACCTGGATTTTTACCTCATAGCCGCTGCTGTCAGAAGAATTGTTACCAGAGCTGCCTGACGGTGTTCCGCTTTCGGAAGAACTGCTGTTGGAGGTAGAGCTGGTGGAAGGAGCCACAAAGGTAATCTCGCCTTCTAATTCATCTTCTTCGGTGGCTTCTGTTAAAATGACCACCTTTTGTCCCTTCTTTACATCGCTGATATCGTATTCATCCACTGTTGTGGTGATGGTATAAGCACTGGTATCTTCGATCTGTACCAGGCTTCCTCCGCTATAAGAGTCACCCTCTGTCACATTTACAGCAGTTACCAGACCATCCATCGTTGCTGTCACGGCACACTGATCCAGATTTTCCTGGGCTTCATCTACCTGTTTCTGTGCCTCTTTTATAGATTTCGTTCGGTTTGATTTTGCTGACTCCACTGCATTTTCTGCATTGGTAATAGAAGATTGGTTTTGGCGGTTGGAGCTGCTCTGGTTGGAAACTGCTGTTTGATATGCTGCCTGCGCCTGCTCTTTTTTCTCCTTTGCCTGTGTCAGCTGTTGTTCTAAGGAAGTTTTATCCTGCTGGTTTTTTGCTTTTTTAATCTGTTTTTCTAGCTGGCTGACGGTCTTCTTTGCTTCTGCCAAAGTTTTCTTTGCTGTAGCGATCTCGTTTGCCTGTTTACTTTTCTCTGCACTATAATTTTCTTTGGCGTCAGAGAGTTGTGTCTGCGCAGAGGATACTTCTCTATCTGCGGATTCTTTCGCATTTGCCAGGTTTTCTTTGGCGTCCTGTAAGGCATCCTGCAAATCCCCTTCGTCAAATGTAACCAGGGAATCGCCTTTCTTGACAGAATCACCCACCTCTACCAAAACTTTTTTAACAACAATATCGTTAACTTTGGCGCTAACCGTTTTGGTCTGGGCGCTTGCCAAGGTCCCTGTGGCACTGATGGATTTCGTTAAATCCATTTTTGTGATACGTACAGTGTTTGTTTTTTGGTTTCCTGCACTTACTTTCTCTTTGGATGTCTGAAAACGAAACAACAAGATTGCTATGACTCCTGCTATAAAAATTCCTGTTCCAAGTAACATCCATTTCTTTTTCGACTTTTTCTTTTCTTTCACCAGTTTGACCTCCTATCATATTGCGTGCAAGCACGTTTTGCAATCTACTTTTGATCTTAATATTGTATTGCATTTAGATTATTGGATAAGTTTGAGGATTTGGTGTTTAAAATTTGAAAAAGTAGTGATGAGAGTGTGATGATATTGTGATAAGGGATGCTAATCTGTGTAAGAAGAAAATTTTATGGATGCAGATTACTGTTTTAAGAATAGAAATCATTTGTAAATATTCGTTGTTATTCTTTTATTTTGTCAATATCTGTGAGATTGATACCAAAAGAGGTCAAGATAACTTTTATATAATTTTGAAGTCTGGAAAATTCTTCAATGGATACCTTTATCAACTCTTTGTCAGGCATGTTAACACCTGCTTTCTATAATTATTGTTTATCACTGAAAGTCTATTAGAATTAAGGTTAAATAGGGGTACAAATGCAAAACAGCGCGAAACGGGAACTGTTTAAGTTCTGTTTCACGCTATTAGATGCAGGAGATGGGACTTGAACCCACACGGTGTTGCCACCACTAGATCCTTAGTCTAGCCTGTCTGCCAATTCCAGCACTCCTGCAGATACGCCTGCTTTTTGCACAGCGAACGATAGATATTATAGCTTTTTTCAAGGGTTTTGTCAATAGTTCAATCTATTTCATTTCAGATATGGAAAAGTATGGCAAGATGTATTATAATAAAGGATAGTGGCAGAAATTGCCGGAACGGATATTAAGTATTTTAATAATTAAATTAAAGGAGGAACAGTAAGCGATGGAGTTAAGTTATATGGAATTACGGGAAGAGATTTGTGATATCTGTCATAAAATGTGGCAGTTGGGATGGGTGGCAGCTAATGATGGTAATGTATCTGCCAAGTTGCCGGATGGCACTTTTCTGGCAACCCCTACCGGTATCAGCAAAAGTTTCATTACACCGGAAAAACTAGTACATATTGACAGTACAGGCAAGGTTTTGGATGCGCTGGAGGGTTATCGTCCATCTTCTGAGATCAAGATGCATCTGAAATGCTATGCAGAGCGGGAAGATGTAGGTGGTGTGCTGCATGCCCATCCACCGGTAGCTACTGGCTATGCAGTGGCAAACAAGCCTTTGGATGAGTATTCCATGATTGAGACAGTGATTGCCATTGGCTCTGTACCGGTAACACCATATGGTACACCGAGTACCGATGAAGTGCCAAAGGCGATTGAGCCATATCTGCAGGAGCATGATGTTATGCTGTTACAGAACCATGGTGCATTGTCAGTGGGTTCTGATGTGCTGACTGCTTACTATCGGATGGAGACTTTGGAATTGTTTGCCAAGATTAGCTTGAATGCCCATCTCCTGGGAGGCGCAGAAGAATTATCCCGTGAGAATATTGACCGCTTGATCGGGATGAGAGAACAGTATAAGGTAACCGGTAAACATCCAGGATATAAGAAGTATTCTAAGTAAGGGATACTGACTGACAAAAGAAAACCCTGTGTGCTTTCAGCAGAGCATTGTGGAAAGTGCCGGGGTTCTTTTGAGATTTATTTGGAATGTTTTGGAGATTCTTTTGAAATACAGAAGTAATAAGTAATGTTATATGGGAAAGGATGGGGAAGATATGGCAACGAAAAATGTATTGGCGTTTGATTTGGGAGCCAGCAGCGGCAGGGGGATGCTGGCACATTTCGATGGAAAACGGATTACCCTGGAAGAAATTCATCGTTTTGAGCATAATTTCAGTATGTTAAATGGGCACGCATACTGGAATATATTATTTTTGATGGATGAGATGAAAGCTGGTATGCGCAAATGTCAGGAGTCATTGTCTGGGGTGGGTTTTGATACCTGGGGTGTGGATTTTGGTATTCTGAACCATCAGGGAGATCTGGCAGGTTTGCCAGGCAGTTACCGGGATCCGGCATTGGATGAGGAGAATATGCGGAATGTCCTGTTGGCACTCAGTGACTTACATCAGGGAGCAGAGTCTGGGAGCAGCACTGCAGCAGCGATGGAACAGGCAGTGGCAAGTGGGGAACAATATGCTTTTGAACAGACTGGAATTGCCAGCTTGGCGTATAATACTTTATATAAACTCTGTTATATGCAGAGATGTATGCCGTCTATGTTGGAGCAGACGGATACCATACTGATGCTGCCGAATTTGTTGGAATATTTCTTCTCTGGGGTAAAGCATACGGAATATTCTATTGCCTCCACTTCACAGTTGTATAATATGCGTGATAAGTGCTGGGCAGAGCCTTTGATGCAGAAGCTAGGCATCTGCAGAGAGTGGTTTACGGATGTGGATCTGGCGGGGAAAGATCTGGGAATGCTGCGGTCTGATGTGGCAAAAGAGGTGGGACAGGACGGTCTTCATGTGATCTCTGCCCCGGGACATGATACAGCCTGTGCTGTGGCAGCAGTGCCATCGAAAGAAGATCAATATACCTTTTTATCTTGTGGGACATGGTCATTGATGGGTGTTTCCTCTCGGAATATGTTGACCGGACCGGAAATTATTCGGGATAAAATATCCAATGAAGGTACCTGGGATGGTGGATACCGTCCGACGGTTAATATTATTGGGCTGTGGATTCAGAACGAAATCCGGCGAAATCTGGCAGCAGAGGGGAAGCAATATAACTTCCAGCAGTTAACGGACATGGCAGAACGGGAAAAACCGCTGCAGTCCTTTATCCGACCAGAGGATTTCATGCAGCCAGGCGACTATCCTGCCAAAATCAGGGAATACTGTAAGGAAACGGGGCAGCCGGTTCCAGAGACGGATGGTGCTTTGATTCGTTGTGTTTTGGAGAGTCTGGCAATGAAATACCGTCAGGTTTATCTGTCCCTGAAACCGTACATTACCTGGGAGGAGAAGCTGTACATGGTAGGCGGTGGTGCGCAAAATCCGCTGTTGCGGCAATATACGGCAAATGCTTTGGGAATTCCGGTAATTACCGGAGCCACAGAAGCGACAGCAGTGGGAAATATTATGACTCAGCTGCGTGCTTTAGGATGTTATGAGACAGCACAGGAAAAATGTGATATACTGGCAGCGTCCTTTGAAACCAGAGAGGTACTGCCGGAAAATGTGGACGCATGGGGAGAGGCGTATGGGCGCTTCCAGTCCCTTTACAAGAGATGAAGTTTCACTAAGGTTGCCGTCTGTTTATATCAGCGCTGAGGTATAGACAGGCGAAAAGATCAATTGCAGCGCAGAAATGAGGAGAGATATGGCATCAAAAATTAAGACATTAGAGGAATTTACCTTACCAGAGGCATATACTCTGGAAAAATCAGATTATATCAAGGAGTTATCCAGTTTTGCACTGTTGTTGCGGCATAAATTAAGTGGAGCCAGAGTGTTGGTTCTGAGTAACGAGGATGACAATAAAGTATTTAGCATTGGCTTTCGGACACCACCTCAGGACTGCACCGGAGTTCCTCATATTATTGAGCATACGGTTCTGTGTGGTTCCAAGGCGTTTCCGGCAAAGGATCCTTTCGTGGAACTGGTGAAGGGTTCGCTGAACACCTTTCTGAATGCGACCACCTATCCGGATAAGACTTTGTATCCGATAGCAAGCTGCAATGACCAGGATTTCAAGAATCTGATGCATGTCTATATGGATGCCGTACTTTATCCTAATATTTATAAATATGAGGAGATTTTCAAGCAGGAAGGATGGCATTATGAGTTGGATTCCCCAGAGAATCCTATTATCTATAACGGTGTTGTGTATAATGAGATGAAGGGGGCATTTTCTTCAGAGGAAAGTGTGTTAGAGCGTTTTCTGATGAATAGTCTGTTTCCGGATACCACCTATGGTTATGAATCTGGTGGTGATCCTAGAGATATTCCTAATTTGACCTATACGGACTATCTGAATTTCCACCGCAGGTATTATCATCCATCTAACAGTTATATTTATCTCTATGGAGATATGGATATTGAGGAACGCCTGCAGTGGATGGATTCCGAATATTTGAAGGATTTTCCTGCGATTCAGCCGGATTCAGAGATCGGACTGCAAAAACCTTTTAATCAGATGAAATATCTGGATAAGAAGTATGCGGTGGCACAGGATGCAGATTGCAGCGAAAAGACTTATTATGCCTTTGGCACAGCTATGGATATTACTTTGGATTCCCAGGTGTGCCGCGCTTTTGAACTGTTATCCTATGTGTTGGCAGAGCAGCCGGGAGCACCGCTGAAACAGGCGTTGTTGGATGCTGGAATCGGTACCGATGTGGAAGTGGATTTCTGTGATATTCTGCGTCAGAGCATGTTTTCCATTTCCACGAAGAATGCAAAGCCAGGGATGCGGGATGAGTTCTATCGAATTATTCGTGAAACCTTGGAAAAGGTTGTCAAGGAGGGAATCAACCGCAAAGACCTGGAAGCTGCCATCAATGGCACGGAATTCCGGGAGCGGGAGTCGGATTACGGCGCATATCCAAAGGGGCTTCTCTATGGCATGAAGCTGATGAAAACATGGCTTTATGATGATGGAATGCCATATGATGCTCTGGAATACGAGGACTGCTATCGTTTCCTGCGGGAGCAGCTGTCTACCGATTACTATGAACAGCTGGTGCAGAAGTACCTGTTGGATAATCCTCATGCTGTATTGATCGAGATGATCCCAGAGCCGGGAATGGCATTGCGGGTAGAGCAGGAGACAGCAGAACAGCTGGCAAAATATAAGGAATCCTTAAGTTCAGAAGAAATCCAGCAGTTGATTGCTGATACCAAGGCATTGAAGGCGTATCAGGAAGAACCGTCTTCCCAGGAGGATCTGGAAAAAATACCGATGTTAAACAGATCGGATATCCGAAAGCAGATCCAGCCGCTATGTAATCAGGAGAAAGAAGTGGGAGGAGTACCGGTAATCCATCATGAGGTAGCTACCAACGACATTGTGTATCTGCGTTTCCTCTTTGATGTGAATGAACTGGAAGATTATGTGCCACAGATGAGCTTTTTGTCTACCCTGTTGGGCTATATGGACACCGAGAAGCGTGGCTATCGTGAATTTGATACCGAGACCAATTTTTATACCGGAGGAATTTCTTCGGATCTTAATATCTTTTGTGAGATGGGTGACAGTGACCGCTATCAGCTTAAGTTTGAGGTGGGAACTAAAGTGTTGCGCAGTCGTTTGAAGGACGCATTGCGTCTGATGGCAGAAATGATGTTTGAAACTATTTTCTCTGATGAGAAGCATCTCAGAGAGGTGGTGGCAGAAAGCCGCTCCCGTTTGAAAGTGCGTCTCATGTCAGCAGGACATCAGGCTTCTGCAGGCAGAGCAATGGCTTCCGTGTCCCGCAGTGCATGGATTAATGACCGTTCCGTGGGAATGGGCTATTATGATTATCTGGTTCGTTTGGATGAACATTTCGAGGAGGAAAAGGAAAGATTACGGGCTGGGTGTGACTATCTGGTGCATCAGATCTTCCAGAAGGATCGTATGATGGTTTCCTGCACCGGTAGCGAAGATGATTATCAGGCATTTGCACAGGAAATGCCGGCATTTTATGAACAGCTGAAAGCATTCGAGGCGAAATCTGCACCAGAAATGGGACTGACAGAATTTGTTCCAGTATTAGAATCTACCAGGGAGGGATTTACCACACCGGCAGAAATTCAGTATGTGGCAGTTGCCGGAAAATTTGACCAGGTGCCGGATGTGAACTATGGCGCATTAAATGTGACCAGACATCTGTTAAACTATGATTTTCTGTGGAGCCAGGTGCGTGTCAAGGGAGGCGCCTATGGTGTGTCCTGCCGTTTTAACCGGGAGCAGGAGGGATATTTCACCTCTTATCGTGATCCAGCATTGGGAGGGACATTGCAGGTGTATCGCCAGGCAGCAGATTATCTGTCTCATTATGATGCGGAGGAGCGGGAGGTTACCAAAACCATTATTGGTACTATCAGTGGAATGGATACGCCGCTGACTCCGGCAATGAAGGGGAAACGTTCTCTGTCCGCATATCTGTGCAATATACCGGAACAAGTTCTGCAAAAGGAACGGGATCAAGTGTTAAACTGTACGGTAGAGGATATCCGCCAGACGGCAGAGGTAATCCGTACTGTTGCAGATCATGGAACGGTCTGTGTCATTGGAAATGAACAGCATCTAAAGGATGAAAAGGAATTATTTGATGAAATCCGTTCCCTGTCTTAACTTGGGATGGCAGAGATTAGGAAGATTGGAAAATACGATCGTGAGAAAATCAGTGCTTTGGCAAGCGGTAAATTCGCTGCTGGCAAAGGAGGGCTCGTAGCATGAGTACAAATAGAAAACAATATAAATCGGGATTTGTGACTTTGATTGGCAGACCCAATGTGGGGAAGTCCACATTGATGAATCATTTGATCGGACAGAAAATTGCCATCACATCCAACAAACCCCAGACCACGAGAAATCGGATTCAGACGGTGTACACCAGCGATGAGGGACAGATCATTTTTCTGGATACACCGGGGATTCACAAGGCAAAAAATAAATTAGGGGAATATATGGTTTCTGTGGCAGAGCGAACTTTGCAGGAGGTGGATGTGGTTCTGTGGCTGGTGGAGCCTTCTACCTTTATTGGAGCAGGGGAGCGCCACATTGCAGAGCAGCTGGCGAAAACCCGGACTCCGGTATTTCTGGTGATTAATAAGATTGATACCGTGAGCAAGGCTGATATTTTGACCTATATTGCTGCATACAAGGATATTCTGGATTTTGCTGAAATTATCCCGGTATCGGCATTAAAGGGGGAGAATACAGAAGAATTAATTCAGAACATGTTTCGTTATCTGCCGGAGGGACCACAATTTTATGACGAGGACACTATTACGGATCAGCCGGAGCGACAGATTGTGGCGGAAATGGTTCGTGAAAAAGCCCTGCGCAATCTCAGCGAGGAAATTCCTCACGGAATTGCGGTGGCAATTGATCGGATGCGGGAACGTCCCCGGGGAGATCTGATTGATATTGATGCCACCATTGTATGTGAACGGGATTCCCACAAGGGAATCATTATCGGAAAAAAAGGTGCTATGCTGAAAAAAATTGGAAGCCAGGCAAGGCAGGATATCGAAAATCTTCTGGACTGTAAGGTCAACCTGAAACTATGGGTGAAGGTCAAGAAAGACTGGCGTGACAGCGATTTTCTGATTAAAAATTTTGGCTATCGCCCGTTAGATGACTAAATGTTACCAGCATAAATTTATATCTGCCAAACCATGCTATTGTCATGGATAATGAGAAGGATTCGTAAGCCGGGAAGTCTATATTTACCCGGTAGAATTTATCGTCATTGTCTTATAATACTGGAGAAGGGCAGGGCATGGATATGGAGCAGGAAAAATACTGGAAACAATTTGTAAGCAGCGGCAGAGTGGAAGATTATCTGGCATACCGGAATGTGACCGGATGCGATACACATAGGCAGGATACCGACAGAGGCGGAGAGAAAGATGAGAGACACCGTGACAGTGACTGGTATGATCGTCCAGTCATCACCAACCAAGGAATATGACAGGCGGGTGGAATTGCTGACCAAAGAAATAGGCAGAATTTCTGCCTTTGCCAGAGGAGCCCGTAGACCAAACAGCGCGCTCTGCGCCTGTACAGTGCTGTTTACCTTTGGTGAGTTTCAGCTATACGAGGGACGGGACTCTTATACATTAACAGCAGGTAGTATCAACAATCAATTTGAAAGCCTGGCAGAAGATTATGATGCCTTATGCTATTGTTCTTATTTTGCAGAGATGGCAAGATATTTTACCAGGGAAAATCTGGAAGCAGCTCAGGAGCTGCTTCTTCTGTATGTAACGATACGTGCCGTGATGGCAGAGAAACAGCCTTTGCCGTTGATCCGGCTGGTATATGAACTGCGTTTGATGCAGGCAGAGGGGGAGATGCTGGAATTATTCCAGTGTGTCAACTGTGGAAATACTGGTGTCAATACGGTCTATCTGTCGGCAGGAGGCTTGGTTTGTGATTCCTGTGCAGGGCAGGATCCCAAATTAAAACAGCTTTCCCCGATCCGATTGAGCGGGGATGCCTTATATACAATACAATATATTCTAACGGCTGATTTGGAGCGTCTTTTTGCCTTTCAGATCTCTGGGGAGGTTTTTCAGGAGCTCAGCCATTTTAGAAAACGCTATCTGAATCAATATCTGCCCCATCGATTTACCACTTTGGACTTCTTAGAGTAGCCATTCGTAGTCGATTTTTTGATTAGATAATTTTCTATTATCCGTCACATTCTGGTATTCGTCCTGCTGTTTCGCATAGACAACATCAGCAATGTCTGAATTAGGCAAAATTTTACCCTGCCGTAGTGCAATAGCCTTTTGAGAGAAACTTTGCCGTCTATGCTGTATCTGTGCGTGCTCGTGAGCTTTATCTGAAGATGCTGCAGGTTTTCGGTTATGTGTTTTAGGCACACTTTCGCTATATTTCATACGCAGCGGTACATAACGAGATAAAAAACATCTCGTAAGTACCGGCGTATTCAAAATGCCTAAAACACATAACACGAAAACGCAGCTTGCCCGAAGATGAATTGCGTAAGAGCACGCCAATAGACAGATACAGCAGACGGCAAATAGTTTCTCCAAAAGGCGTAAACTTGCTAGGCAGGGTAAATTTTGTCAATTCGGACATAGAGTGCATTATCTAGCGAAACAGCAGAGTGAAACGGACGATTGACGGATAATAGGAAATTATCCTTGACAACATCGACTACGAATGGCAACAACATATATTGTGAAGATGGGAAAATGTTACTGGAAAAATTTGCAATCTGTGTCATATCATGGTATATTGTTGGATTAGAGTGATAGAATGGAGGAATACTAGAATGGAAAAGACGATGGACAAGATTGTGGCATTGGCAAAGGCTAGAGGATTTATCTATCCAGGATCCGAGATATACGGTGGATTGGCAAATACCTGGGACTATGGAAATCTGGGTGTGGAGTTAAAAAATAATGTGAAACAGGCATGGTGGCAGAAGTTTATACGGGAAAACCCGTACAACGTGGGTCTGGATTGCGCGATTCTGATGAATCCGCAGACCTGGGTAGCATCTGGACATCTGGGCAGCTTTTCTGATCCTTTGATGGATTGTAAAGACTGCCACGAACGTTTCCGTGCAGATAAAGTGATTGAGGACTATATGGCAGAGAATGGCATTGCTATAGAGGGCAGTGTGGATGCCTGGTCTAATGAAGAAATGGAGAAATATATCGAGGATAAGCAGATTTGCTGTCCAAGTTGTGGGAAACATAATTTTACCGAGATCCGTCAGTTTAATCTGATGTTCAAGACATTCCAGGGTGTGACAGAAGATGCTAAGAATACCGTTTATCTTCGTCCGGAGACAGCACAGGGTATCTTTGTGAATTTCAAGAATGTGCAGAGAACTTCCCGCAAGAAAATTCCATTTGGAATCGGACAGATTGGTAAATCATTTCGTAATGAAATTACGCCAGGAAACTTTACATTCCGTACCAGAGAGTTTGAGCAGATGGAGCTGGAGTTTTTCTGTGAGCCAAATACGGATCTGGAATGGTTTGCATATTGGAAAGAGTTCTGTATTAACTGGCTGAAGTCTTTGGGAATGAAGGAAGAAGAAATGCGTGTCCGTGACCATGAGAAAGAGGAGCTGTCTTTTTACAGTAAGGCGACGACGGATATTGAATATTTATTCCCATTTGGCTGGGGTGAGTTGTGGGGAATTGCAGATCGTACCGATTATGATCTGACCCAGCACCAGAATGTATCGGGAGAAGAAATGTCTTACTTTGATGATGGGAAAAATGAGAAATATATTCCATATGTCATTGAACCTTCTCTGGGCGCAGATCGTGTGGTATTGGCATTTTTATGTGGAGCATATGATGAGGAGAACATTGGTACCGAGGAGAAACCGGATATGCGTACGGTATTACATTTCCATCCCGCTTTGGCTCCGGTAAAAATTGGTGTTTTGCCTTTATCTAAGAAGCTTTCTGATCCTGCCACAGAGATTTATCAGCAGTTGTCCAAAACTTATAACTGTGAATTTGATGATCGTGGTAATATTGGAAAACGTTACCGTCGCCAGGATGAGATCGGTACACCATATTGCGTGACTTATGATTTCGATTCAGAGGAAGATGGTGCGGTAACGGTAAGAGATCGTGATACTATGGAGCAGGAGAGAATCAAGATTGCAGACCTTCCTGCATATTTTGCAGATAAATTCACATTCTAAATGGTATGGGAATCATAGAACGGGGTTGACACGGTAGAACCTAAAATGCTATAGTTAAGGAATGATATTTTGCCATTTTATGGCATCAGAGGGTTTGAGACCGAGGAGGATATATTTGTGAGTGGTTATGAATATAAAGTGACAATGATTGTCCCTATATATAATATGCAGAATTTTCTGGCGGGATGTCTAGATTCTCTGGCAGAACAAACAATAGAGCAGGGGCAGATGGAAGTACTGATGATCGATGATGGATCGGTTGATGACAGTATGTCCATTATGAAAAAATATGCAGAAAAGTATCCTTATATGAAGATATTCCACAAAGAGAATGAAGGATTATCTATGACAAGGAACTATGGTATTGCCAGAGCAAAGGGAAAGTACATTATGTATATTGATGCAGATGATACGATTTCCCCAGAAACAGTGAAAAGCGTGGTTAAGTTCTTTGATGATCATTACGATGAAGTGGATCTGGTAACTTATAAGGAGATTCCGATTAAAAACGGTCTGCCGGTAAAACCGCATTTTCGGTATAATATCCTGCATCATTCAGGAGTGTATGATCTGTCGGAGCTACAGAATGCATTTATTACCCAGACCAGAGTGAATATCTGTGTGAAAAACAAAGGGGATCAGAATGTATTATTTGACACTAACCGTGAATTTCGTCATGAAGATCAGAAATATTGCACACAGATTCTGCAGGATAAGATGAAGATTGGCTATTGCAATAAGGGAATGTATTACTATCTGCACCAACCAGAGAGCATTGTTCGCACGTTTTTCTATGCATACTACATTTTTGAAAGTACCATGCAGTATTGGGAGGACTTGTTTGCTGATTACGAGGGACAGGATATTCCGAAATATATTCAGGCATTATATCTGCATGATGTGAGTTGGAAAACCCGAAGTGATATTCTGTTGCCATATCACTATGAAGAAAAAGAATTAGAACATGCCAAACAGCGAGTTCTGACCTTGTTAAATAAAGTGGATGATGATGTGATTTTAATGCATCCCGGCGTGGACAACTTCCATCGTCATTATTTTATTAACCTCAAGGATAATAATGATATTAATATGTTGTCTGGTCCGAATAACATTGCCATTACTAATCACGGGTCACTGATTTATACGGCGAAAAGGATTGAAATTATTGTTCGCCATTTCAAGGTAAAGAATGGAAAATTGAAAATCATTGCTTTTGTGAAATCCGCTTTATTTAATTATATGGATCAACCTAAGCTGTATGTGATTAAGAATAAAAAATATGATAAGGCAGAAGAAATGGAATTGCGGGATGCTTCCTGGAATTACTATCGGGCAAAGACGGAGACAAACCATTTCTATTTGTTTGAAGTGGAGCATGATCTCAAAAGTCTCAAGTCACTGGAATTTGAGATTGAAATTAATAGTAACCGATATAGCACATATTTTTACTTTATGCCGTGGACACCGTTCCGCAACAAGATAAAAAAGAAAGAGTATTATAAAGATGGTAAGCATTTTGAATTTGGTACCAGCATTTTATATATTGATAATGAGAAGCCACTGGAAAAGAAGCAATACTTCAAAAAAATCAGAAACCGTTTCCGTAAGACAAATAAGCGAAAATGGATAATTCGTAATATTTGCTCCCGCCGGATCAAGCGATATGAAAATGTATGGCTGTATTATGATTGCAAGGGAGTTAAGAAAGATAATGGATATTATCAGTTTATCCATGATTTTAAGAAACGTGACGGAGTTCGTCGTTACTATGTAGTGAATGACGAATTGTATAAAGTCAGGAGGCTGTTTAATTTCTGGCAGAGAAGGCGGCTGGTGCGTTTTGGTAGTTTAAAGCATAAATTCTTATTCCTGAAGGCGCAAAAGATAATTACAGCATATATTGAAATTAATAATTATTCGCCGTTTACGAATAAGCAGTTTATGCAGTATTCTGATATCAGCAATCATCCAGATCTGATTTATCTGCAGCATGGTGTGTTGCATTGTCATGTGCCGTGGAAGTATTCCTTGGATCGTTTGGGTGTGGATAAAGAGGTCATCTCTACTCCATTTGAGAGGGACAACCTGATTAAGAATTACCGTTTTACGGACAAGCATCTGATCCCTTGCGGTATGCCACGTTATGATTATATTGATGTGGATGAGCAGCCGGTAAACCGTATTCTGTTTGCACCGTCCTGGAGAAAATATCTAGTGGGGATGGAGGGCACAGAATGGGTAACGGTAGAGAGCAAATTTATCGGCTCGAAATTTTTTGAGGAGACCAGTAAATTCCTCAATAGCCAGGAATTACATGATTTGCTGGAAAAGAATGATTTCTATCTGGATTTCAAACTGCATCCGATTCTGGAGAGATATAAACATCTCTATGAGATTAAAAATGATCGGGTTACTATGGCAGAAAGTGAGATCTCAGAAACATCCTACAAGATCTTTATGACGGATTTTTCTTCCTTTGTATTTGATTTTGTTTATTTAGAGAAACCAATTGTATATTTCCTACCAGATAACGAAATGTTCCGTGCCGGTTTAAATGATTATCGGGATGTGGATATTCCGCTGGATGATGCCTTTGGAGAACTGGCATTAACAGCAGAAGATGCGGTTGCTGCATTAGAACAAATATTTGATAATGGTTGCAAGCCATTGCCGAAATATGCGGAAAAGATGGAAGGATTCTTTTATTACAAGGATAATAGTCAGGCGGATCGTCTATATGAAGCGCTGATTAATGACTGATGAAAGAATTTCTACTGTCTGGATTTTAATGCAAATTAAATTTATCAGCTAAAAATTATTTCTTTGTAGTATATTATAGATTCACCCTTTTGGTGTAGGTATATTATAGGAAACTGCTCTGCAATTTTCCGATAAGTTATATTATACTGGCACCAGAAGGGTGTTTTCTGTTTATCTGGGAAATTACCTGGGTTATCAGTTTGATGAAGGATACGGAGAGAAGGAATCTGGCAGAGGGATATCAAAGTCTTCACATAACTGTTGGTTGTAGTTTGATACAATGAAATCAGCAGCATTGATTCCAGAGGAATCTGGCATGGTATTGTTTTGCAGAGCATTTGCTGCCAGTTCCCCAAGTTGATAGCCCAGATTATAATAGTCCAGCGTAACTGTTGCCATGCTGATGGTATGGAATGCCTTGTGGTCTGTAATTAATGGAATGCCGGCAGGCAGAAAGATATCACCTAATTTTTCTGCTTGATCTACCACCAGTTTGTCGGATGGGATATAGGCAGCATCGCATTGGTCACAGATATCATTGGCACGGGCATGGAATGATGTAGCATCAGTAACGGGGTATTTCTGGTATGGGATTTTTTTCGTCTTCAAATATTGTATCATCTTTTCTGTTTTTGCAGTTGCGGTTGAATCCCCAGAGTGATATAAAATCCCCACTTGATTAATTTCCGGAAGCAGGTCGTGGAGTGTTTCTGCCACTTGTTCCGTCACATCATAAGTAGGTGTGGTTATGAAAGGTGTCTGCAATCCTGTGGTATCCACCGGAATGGCACGGCCTGTATTTGCCAGAAACAGTAGATCTGGTTTTGCCTGATCCAGTTCCATACACCTGCTGGCAAGCGTGTCTGTAGTGTCTGCATTTTTGGTTAATATGGTAATTTGTGCAAGGGGCAGTGATTGCTCCAATGCTTTTTGAAATCCCTGTGTCAGAGATTCATCATAGCCATCTGCACTAATCTGGCAGATGCCGATTTGGTAATGGACGGTCGGCTTTTCTATGGTATTCTGGGTGGGTGTTCCGGAATGTTTCTGACAGGATGTGACGAGACAGCATATTAAAATGGAACACAGTAGAAATGGATATCGTTTAATTTTTTTATTCATTGGCATATTCCTCCCGTATCAGACTATCACATTTTATATATTGTTTCTATGTCAAAAATAGGTATAATATGACTTGTAGGAATTTGCAAGGCAAATTCCTACAAGTCAACGTTTGCTTCCACTAATAGAAAAGTGAGGGATCTTATTTATGAAGGATTATTTACAGACACCACTGTGGAATACGAATTTAACACAGAATGAGAGACTACACTATTTAATTTCCCAGTTAACAATAGAGGAAAAACTACAGTGTATGGGCACAGGATGTCCCCAGATCCCTCGTTTAGGGATACCGGCTTTTGGTGTAGGTGGAGAAGGCGCTCATGGTGTTCAGGCAAGGCATGACCAGGAGTGGGATCGACAGGAAACACAATATACTACCATTTTTCCGAATCCAATCGGCATGAGTGCAAGCTGGGATCGGGATCTGGTCAGGAAAGCAGGGCGTGTTACCGGTATTGAGGCAAGGGGATTATATGCAGCTGGCAGGCATAGATGTCTCAGCTTATGGGCACCGACAGTGGATATGGAGCGGGATCCCCGCTGGGGACGTACAGAAGAGGGATATGGGGAGGACCCTCTGCTTGCCGGAGAGATGGCAGGAGCTTATGTGGAGGGAATGCAGGGAGATGATCCAGAGCATTTATTAACGGCTGCCACAGTAAAGCATTTTTATGCAAATAATGTGGAAGAGGGAAGATGCTGGAAATCTTCTGAGATTGATGATAGAAATCGGGAGGAATATTATCTGGAGCCATTTCGCCGTGTGATTCAGGAGCATGGTGCAGATGGATTGATGACAGCATATAATGAAGTGAATGGGCTTCCCTGTATGCTGAATCCGGAGGTGCGTACCATAGCCAAGGAGCAATGGGGCGTTCGCCATGTGGTCTGTGATGGGCAGGATGTATCCCAGACTGTGGAGATGCATCATTATTTTACTGAACATGCGGAAACAATTGCTGCAGGACTAAAGGCAGGGATCGACTGCTTTACCGATAATGAAGACTTGGTTCGGCAGGCAGCTACAGATGCCTATGAGCGGGGGATGATTTGCGAAGAACAGATTGATGAGGCACTTTACCATCATTTTGGAGTTATGCTGCGTCTGGGACTATTTGATCCGCCGGGAACGAACCCTTATGAGCAGATTGGTATACAGGATGTAGGGACGCCGGAACATCATCAAATTGCCAGAGAGATGGCGACAGAATCGGTGGTGTTACTGCAGAATAATGGAATATTGCCATTGGATTCGGATCGTTCCGTTGCTGTGGTTGGTCCCTTATCAGATGTATGGTATAAGGATTGGTATTCAGGGATTCCGCCATATTATGTGACACCTGTTCAGGGAATGCAGGAGGCACTGAAAGAACAGATCCATGTGGTGGAAAACGGCATGGAATTGGTTAGAATTCGTTTGGATGATGGATCTGTTCCATCTCTGGAGAAAAAATATTTGGGAATAGATGCTGCTGATGGAACCATACATACAGTTGCCAGGGAACAGGCAGAGCTTTTTCAGATTGAATATTGGGGAGAAGGCAGAACCACATTGCGGGCATGCAGCAATGGTAAGATGCTGAAAACCGAGGATGCTGCAGACAAGGGAGAGACTGGATTGATTCGGGCTGTTTCTGAAGAGGCCTTTGGCTGGTTTGTCAAGGAAGTATATCAGCTGTACCGAGATGGAACAAGCTACGATGGTATCCGGGATGAAGCTCTGCAGAATGATACACTTCAAGCAAAGGCTGAGGATGCCATGGACGATGTAGGGGTATTGCAGATCTGTGCATGGAATGGAGCAACGATAGAGTTTGATCAGCAGGGCCGTCTTTGTGTCCGGATGGATACACAGGATAATGAGGATGGTATTGGCAGTCAGAGTGGCCCGGATAGTAGTTTGGACCTGTCTTTGGAGAAGAACGCTTCTGGGACATTAGGTATTTACCTGGAAATTGTTCGGGATGGTATTGCAGAGGCGGTACGGGCTGCAGCGCAGGCAGAGACCACAGTACTCTATCTGGGAGCAAATCCGATGATTACCTGCAAAGAAGAAATTGACCGTACTAGCTTATCTCTGCCACCGTATCAGCAGACTATGATGGAAGCAGTATATGAAGTAAATTCCAATATGGTTCTGGTATTGGTCAGCAGTGTGCCCTTTGCGATTGATTGGGCAAAGGAGCATTTGCCTGCTATCCTCAATACGGCATCTGGTGGGATGGAATTAGGACACGGTATTGCCGATGTGTTGACGGGAGCTGTATCGCCAGCTGCGAGATTGCCTATGACATGGTATCGGACGGAAGCAGATCTGCCATCGATGGATGATTATGACATTATTCAGGGAGAACGCACTTACCAATATTATCAGGGGGCGGTAAGCTATCCCTTTGGGCATGGATTGACCTATGGAAATTGTCAGTATGGGGATTTGAAGGTGGAGCAGATGAAAGAAGCTTCGGGGCAGGAAGATGGCTATGGCGAGCTTTTCGTTCAAGTGACCATTCGCAATGATTCGAAAGTGACTACCGATGAGGTTGTGCAGATCTATGGCAGAAAAGTGGGATCAGCAGTAAAACGACCACGCAGGACTCTTTTGGCGTTTCAGCGTGAGAAACACATTACTGGTGGGGAGGAAAGAGAAATCCATTTCAAAATTCCTTTATTTGATCTGTGTTATTATTCAGCAGAAAAAGGTTGCAGAGTACTGGAATCTGGGCAGTATGAGATCATGGCAGGGGCTTCCTGTGAAGATATCCGCAGGAGGGTGTGTTTTGTTTTGGGACAGTGAGAAAAAAGTGTTTTATAGCAATTGTTGTTGTAGTCGGTATTGATCCATTTGCTGAGTGGGTTGAAGTTGGGAGTTTTTGGAAAAAGAGTATGTCTTCGTATTTCTTTTTTGGGAGAGATATGGTAAATTGTAGTAGATACTTAGAAAGAAAACGTTTATTATATTAATTCTTTGTTTAACGATTAGGAATTTAATATCTACTGTACTAGTTTTGGAATGGAGGTAATGAT
>CAYPEW010000039.1:0-35360 GCA_964409845.1 uncultured Jutongia sp. | reverse complement strand
TGAAAAGCTGGATGGCAGTGGTTATCATAGGGGCTTGAAAGGAGAACAACTGACTTTGCCACAGCGAATTGTGGCAGTGGCGGACATTATTAGTGCTTTATACGATAAGCGAAGCTATAAGGAAGGTTTCGAGGCAGATAAGATCAAGTCTAT
The DNA here is from genome assembly GCA_964409845.1 of uncultured Jutongia sp. Lineage (GTDB taxonomy): Bacteria > Bacillota > Clostridia > Lachnospirales > Lachnospiraceae > Butyribacter. The sequence continues at coordinate 35,207 of CAYPEW010000039.1, read as the reverse complement.
CTTACAGAAGGATGCAGATGCTGGTAAGTTAGATCCTGATGTGGTGGCCTGTGCGATCCGGAATTTTACCTCTATTGAGGCGAATTGTAAGAAAGCCAGACGTAATACCATAGGAACCTACCGGAGAATGCAGATGGAATATGATTTGCAGATTCAGCGTTTCCAGGAATTGGAGAATATAACAGTACTGGAACATTCATAATCAATGATTTGTTTCGTAAATTGTAAACAAACCACAATCAGGAGAAAATAAAATGGGTTTATTTCAGAAAATTACCAAGATAATTCATACACCAGAACAGGAAGAACATAAGCTGGAGGATATTGTTTTGGCACCATCTTCTCATACTGTGGAGGATGAGATGTATGAGGACGAGGATGTTAAGTATCGGATCTCTTTTCAAGTGAATGATGTTTTTAAGGAAGCAAAATCCCATGCAGGGGAAGTAGATATGTTAAGCACCTATGCTCCGGAAGATGAATACGGAACAGAGGGTGCGGTGCCTTATCTGGCAGTACAGATGGATGATGAGGTTTATTGTGCTGTGGAGGAATTCAAGGAAAATGGAACATTTACAGGAGCTATGGAAATAACACCACTTTCCGGGAATTTTTATTTTAAAGGGAAGATGGAATATTATGGAGATATCATGTATTTCTATGGGATGGATCGTTTCGGTGGCTCCTGGGAAAATAATGGTCTATGTCTGGTTTATCCCAAAGGGTATGCAGGTACAGAAAATGAGCAAAAACTGATGCGTGTGCTGGATGAAGCGGCAGAAAGTTATCGGGAGGAAAAGAGCTAAAATGCTTTGTGCTTGGAATAATCTGAAAATAGAGAGTGATGGAGGAAAAGGAGAGTTATGAAAAAGAAATGTCTCATCAGTTTTTTAGCACTGTGCTGTCTGGTGTTGGGAGTATGGATTTCGGGACAGAATAACCAGGCAAAAGAACAAGTGGTATTTATTGTAGGATTTGACGCAGAATTTCCGCCTTATGGTTATATGGATGAAAGTGGGGAATATACGGGATTTGACCTGGATCTGGCACAGGAGGTCTGTGACCGGATTGGCTGGAAGCTGGTAAAACGTCCTATTGCCTGGGAATCCAAAGATTCTGAATTGGCTTCCGGTGCGATTTCCTGCATCTGGAATGGCTTTACCATGAATGGCAGAGAGCAAGATTATACCTGGTCTACCCCATATGTTGATAATTCACAGGTGGTTATTGTGAGAAAGGATTCCGGCATTCAGAAACTGTCGGATTTGAAAGGAAAAATATTAATTGTACAAAATGATTCTTCGGCTTTAGCTGCTTTGACAGGAGAGGATGCTTCGGAAGAAAACCAAGAATTAGCAAAATCTCTGAAAGAGCTGCAGCAGGTAGCAGATTACAATTCTGCTTTTATGAATCTGGAAAGTGGAATGGCAGATGCGGTAGCCATGGATATTGGTGTGGCAAACTATCAGCTCTCTGGCAAAGAAGACATTTTTGTCATGTTGGAGGAGAGATTGTCTTCGGAGGCGTATGGCATTGGATTCAAGAAGGGCAATACAGAGCTGAGAGATCGGGTGCAGACCACTTTGTTAGAGATGTTATATGATGGCACTTATGCGACGATTGCCAAAAAATGGGGACTGACTGACAGTATTTGTCTCAGTATGGAAGATAAGGAATATATAGATGGAATGTCTGTTCCGGAAATTGATACCTCCACATTGGCAACCCCTGCTCCAGAGCAGGAGGAGACAGGGGAGACTGTGGGAAAAAGTGCAGGAACAGTGAAAAAATTAAATCTAAGAGAGATAACCGGACAACTAAGCAAAGGTATGTTGGCGACAATGGCAATCTTTTTGCTGACCTTGTTATTTGCTATGCCGTTAGGTTTGCTGATAGCTGCGGTTCGGATGTCTAAAATTAAAGTATTTCAGTGGATTGCAAAGATTTATATTTCCATTATGCGAGGTACTCCATTGATGCTGCAGCTCTTGGTGGTCTTTTTCGCACCATATTATCTATTTGGAATGTCTACTCCATATTCCTACCGGTTTTATGCCGTTATTATTGGTTTTTCGTTAAACTACGCAGCATATTTTGCAGAGATTTACCGCTCTGGTATTCAGAGTATTCCCCATGGACAGCGGGAAGCAGCTATGATCCTGGGATATAGCAGGAGTCAGACTTTCTTTCGAATTATTTTTCCACAGATGGTGAAACGGATCATGCCACCGGTTACCAATGAGATTATTACATTGGTCAAAGATACTTCTCTGGCGTTTGCCTTGGCATATACGGAAATGTTTACCCTGGCAAAGCAGATTGCTGCCGCCCAGACTTCTTTGCTGCCGCTTTTTGTTGCCGGTGTATTCTATTATATTTTTAACTTTATTGTTGCATATCTGATGGAATGTATCGAAAAGAAATTGGATTATTATCATTGATTAAATATTATGACCATGTTTCTAATTTAGTCTTTACTGTATTAGGATAGGAGGTTTCGATGAAAGTTTTAGAAATGACCCATGTTGGTAAAAGTTTTGGAGATAAAACGGTATTGAAAGATATCAGTCTGGCAATAGAGACAGGGGAAGTGGTGTCCATATTAGGACCGTCTGGATCCGGTAAATCCACCTTGCTCCGCTGTGCTACCTTTTTGGAGCAGATGGATCGGGGAACCATTTCTTATCTGGAAAAGGAAGTGGTAACAGAGGGACCAGAGGGCAGTGCTTATCCTTCCCGCAAGGAGATACAGCAGGCGCAGTCCATCTTTGGACTGGTGTTTCAAAATTTTAATCTCTTTCCTCATTTTTCGGTCATGAAAAATATTTCGGATGCGCCGATTACGATTCAGAAACGGGATAAGGAAGAAGTCTATGCGGAAGTGCGGGAGTTATTAGCAAAGGTGGGGCTGGACGACAAGGAGAATGCCTATCCCTGTGAACTGTCGGGAGGACAGCAGCAGCGTGTGGCGATTGCCAGAGCTTTGGCGCTGCATCCGCAGATTTTATATTTTGATGAGCCAACTTCTGCCTTGGATCCGGAAATTACCGCAGAGGTTCTTCGCATCATGAAGAAGCTGGCAGCAGAAAAAATGACCATGGTAATTGTCACCCATGAAATTGATTTTGCCAGAGAAGTTTCAGATCGGGTGATTTTTATGGATCAGGGAATGGTCGTAGAGGAGGGGGCACCGGAGGACGTCATTGACAATCCGAAAAATGCCCGCACCCAGGAGTTCTTGAAAAAGCTTCATGCTTAGTGAATTATGATTGGAGCATAGATTATGCGGTTTGTCATTCCAGCATGCTTTGGTGCTTTGCTACGGTATTATCATTGTTTGCATGGTATTTGATAAGGAAAGGGATTCAATGAAAGCATTATTGGTCGCTGTTAATGCGAAATATATTCACTCTAATCTGGGAATATACAGTATCCGGGCATATGGACTTGCCCATGGAATTCAGGCATCCAATCTGGAGATTGCGGAATATACTATTAACCAGCATATGGAAGATATTCTGGCAGATATTTATCGTCGAAAACCCGAGTTGATCGGGTTTTCCTGTTATATCTGGAATATACAGGTGATTCGGGAGCTGGCGGTGGAACTGCATAAGATTTTGCCGGAAGTGCCAATATGGTTTGGCGGTCCGGAAGTCAGTTATCATGCAGTAAATTTTGTGAAAGAGCATCCGTGGCTGACTGGAATTATGGTGGGCGAGGGTGAGGAGACCTTTTTGGAATTGTATCAGGCATATGAGCATAGGACGGAGCTGGTGGATGTGGCAGGGCTGGTGTATCGTGGGGCGGAAATTATACAGACAGTTTCCCGTCCGAAATTACCCATGGATGCACTGGTTTTTCCCTACCAGGATATGGATGGATTGGAACATCGGATTATCTATTATGAAACCAGCAGGGGCTGTCCTTTTGGATGCAGTTATTGTCTGTCATCCACAGATCGTCAGGTAAGGTTGCGAAGTATGGAACTGGTGGAACGGGAATTGCAGTTTTTCCTAGATCATCAGGTGCCACAGGTTAAGTTTGTGGACAGGACATTTAATTGTCAGCGGGAACATACCATGGCAATTTGGAAATATATACACGAACATGATAATGAAGTGACGAACTTCCATTTTGAGTTGTCAGCAGATTTATTAACGGATGAAGAAATCGCCTATGTGAGTCAGTTCCGTCCGGGATTGGTGCAATTTGAGATTGGTGTACAGTCCACAAATAAGGACACTATGAAAGCCATCAATCGAGTTTGTGATTTACAGCATTTGCGGGACAGAGTAGCACGAATCCAGGCTGCTAGAAATATTCATCAGCATTTGGATCTGATTGCAGGTCTTCCTTATGAAGATTACCCCTCTTTTCGGAATTCTTTTAATGATGTACACAGCATGAAACCGGATCAGCTGCAGCTGGGATTTCTCAAAATGCTTCAGGGATCCCCAATGGAGGAAAAACGGGAGGAATACGGAATTGTCTGCCAAAATAGACCGCCTTACGAGGTGCTATATACGCCATGGTTATCCTATGATGATGTGTTGCGGTTGAAACAGGTGGAGGCGATGACGGAACAGTATTATAATAGCCGGCAGTTTGAAGCCTCCAGACATTATTTGGAAAGTTTATTTCCTACACCCTTTGATTTCTATCAGTCCTTGGGAGAGTATTATGATGGATTGGCAGATCTGGGGGCACATCATTCCCGGATGCAGAATTATGAAATTTTATTACAATTTCTGAAGGAACGCACCAAAGGAGATGTGGATGTTTTGTCACAACTATTGACCTATGATTTGTATGCCAGGGAAAACTTAAAATCCAGACCTGATTTTGCCCGCAATTCTCAAGATTCGGAATGGCGGGAAACGGAGCGTAAGTGGTATCAGGACGTGCAGCAGATAGAGAGGTATTTGCCGGATTATTTGGATTATGGATGGAAACAGACCTTGCGGATGACCCATCTGGAGCAATTTGATCTGGATGTGTTGCGGTATCTGGATGAGGGATCCTTAGTAGAAAAGAAATGTGTATTATTATTTGACTATCAGAAGCGAGATCCTCTGAATCATCAGGCAAGAATCATGGATGTGTCAGATTATTAATGTTTTTTTGAAGTTTTTTGCTATTTTCTCTTGCATATTCCCTTGGGGAATATGTTATGGTTCAAAGGAAACCGAGAGATTGTAGCAGATGACAGAGAGGAGGAGCGCGATGAAGATTAAGCAGGTAGCAGAGATATTGCATGTCAGCCAGAAGACTATTCGTTATTATGAGGAGTGTGATCTGATTACACCCAGAAAAGAGCAGAAGATGGGGAGGGTTTTTAGGGATTATGATGAAGAACTTGTGGAAAGGTTGCAAACGATTGTGATATTGCGCAAATTTCGTTTCAGTCTGGAAGATATCCGAACGATGTTGGATACTCCGGATTCTATTGCAGAATTATGTCATCGTCATCATGATAATATGGTTAAAGAAATTGGTGCCATGACACAGATGTGCAATTTGCTGGCTGGGATTGTGTATACAGATATTGTAAATGCACAGCAGTTATCTCAGAAAATGGAAAAACAGCGTAGGGAGATGATACAGGACGAGTATTATGTCGATTATGATTTGAGCCACTTTGATGAGGAATTTACGGATCAGGATTTGTATCAGCAGAAGCAGGAAGAACATCGTGAGTTTCAGCGGACAGTGGCAGCGGGATATTTTTTTGCCAATCCCAGAGTTAAAAGTAATCTGTCTGGTAGCAGCCCTAGTTCTCCGCGGTAAAGGATTGCTGTAGCAATTTATATATGATTTTCCACCAATTCTTTTACTGTTCCTATGATTTCAGGAATATGCAGTCCCATAGGGCAGTTTTTCATACATTCCTGCTCCAGACAGCGAAAACAGTTTTCGTATGCATTTTCTATGTTCATGTTAAGTTTTTTTAGTGCCCAGAAATTCTTTCCAAGATAATAATAATTATATTGCCTAAATGCGGTATGTATTTCCGTGCCAAATTGACATACACACCGCTGGCACCTTGTACATGGAATCGGTTCAAACACAGTTTGCAAAACTTCCAATACCTTTTCAAAGGAAATTTCTTTAGGTTCTTTTTCTTTTTCCATGGCAGCATTTACCTGTTCCATCGTCCCAAGTCCAATCAATGCACATGAAAACGGATATTTTAAGATGCCTCCTATCAACTCGTCAACTGTAAAGAATTTTGTCAATAGACCGGCCGCATATACTTTGTTTAGGATAAACCCTTTTCCGGCAAATAGCTGCTCATCTGCCATCCGTCTCAGCATTCCACATTCCAAAATATTGCCACTACCCTGCAATATATCTACCCTGTCATCCCTTGCGCCCCTTAAAAGCACGTCATAATAGTGGGATGCAATCCCTGTAAAACGTATTTTGCCTTCTGCCTTTAAGTCACAAAGCGCATCAAGTGCGCCGTATCTTTCAAATACCCTGTCCTGATTTTTGAAATCCACCTGATGTACAAAGTAAATATCCGGGTTCGTTCCAAGGTTCTCGCAGGATTGGATGACTGCGTTGTAAATCTCATTTCCATCATAAAATCTTGCTTTATCAGCAATAATAATGTTATCTCTGCCAATCTTATCTGCAAACCGACCCAGTTTATATTCTGCATCACCATATTCCTCCGGAACTGCAGTATCATAAAAATTACATCCAAGGTGGAAGGCATATTCCATAATGTCGATTGCCTGGTTTAAATCAGGGCTGTAATAATCAGGAAGTACAGGCATACTTCCGCTTAAAATCGGAATGGTGCCAAATCCCAGTTCTGATACATAAATTCCTGTATTTCCCAGTTTTCGATATCGCATAAAATCTCCATTCCGGAGCGTATGTGACGGGGCGGGGAGAAATTCGCGAAGGGCATTTCTCCTCTGCCATCAAGGTTATTTGTGACGCTCCAGCACAAAATAGCCAAGATAAACGTAGTTTACACTTCAAGCTTTCCACACCATGCAAATGCTCGCTCTCCCAGCGTTTCTAGTCCTTCCGGAATAACAACTTTCTCCAGATTTTCACAGAAAGCAAATGCCTCTTTGCCGATGCTTTTTAAGGTGGAAGGCAGGATCACTTTTTTTAAGTTTTTGCACCGGAAAAAGGTTCGTTCTTTAATTTCCGTGACACCCTCAGGAATCAATATTTCTCTTAGCATACAACAATGCTCAAAACTTCTTTTTCCAAGCATCCTAAGAGAATCGGAAAGCTCAATTTTTTCAAGGCTCTGGCATCCGCTGAATGCAAAATCCCCAATCTCCTTTACTCCTACGGCATTTTTAACTTCCCGCAGCCATTTACCGTTTTCAAAAGCATTATTTCCGATGCGCTCCGTATCCTCGGAAAGTGTAATGCTTTCCAGGAGCTTACAATCCTTATACACTTCCTTTCCAATAGACTTTATACCCTTTACAAAAGTGAGATTTTTAATATTGCCCGTACTTACAAGAAGATTATCATCTTCGTCTGTTTTGAAACAGTTGATACAATCCGTAAAAATCTGTCGCACCATATCGGGAAGTGTATTATCTTCGCGAACATGAATGTCATGAAGTATATATGTTTTACCATCCGCCATTGTAATTTTTCTCACATTAAAACAGTTTCGGAATGCAAATTCATCCACAATAATCTGTTCACTGGAGAAACGGATTTCACGGAGTTTATCATTCTCGGCAAAAGCCCAACTGCATATACGCCTGATTTCCTTTGGAATCTCTATAGTCTCACCGCATCCTGATGCCTCAACCAAAAGGTGATTCACCACCGTCATTTTGTTTTTCTTTTTCATGATATCAAGCCAGCCTGTCCCGGCGAAAGTCAGGCGTCCAATATATTTCACGCTCTTGGGGATATAGATAGCCTCAAGCCTGAGACATTCTCGAAATGCCTCATCCTCCAGTGATATAATATCCTCCGGAATTTTAATGCTCTTGGCATTCCCGCAATAGGATAAAAGCTGACTTTTCTTGCTTATTTTAAAGCAGGAATAAATATCCCCTATTATCTCCTGCACAATCTCAGGCAGTGTATTTGATATATTGTTCATGCTCTGTCCAAAAGCGTCAAATGTATAGCTCTCTCCATCAATAATAACCTCGTCTACATTGGTACATCCAAAAAACACCCGACTTTTTCGGTAAGCCTGACTGGAAATTTCAATACGCTTTAAGTTATGGCAGTCCTCAAATGCGTGCCGGTGAAGATTTAGTGCAGGTATGCTGACTGTTTCAAAGCCCTCACATCTTGCAAAAGCTCTTTCACCAACCGTTTTTATATGTTCCAATGGAAACTTCTTCAGGGAAAGACATTCCTCAAAACACCGTTTTCCAATGGCTTTCACCGTATCGGAAAGAGAGATATCACTGAAACGGATGCAGCCAAAAAAAGCTTCCTCCCCAAGAGTTTCCACACCACTGATAAAAACAGTTTCAAGCTGCCTGCAAAATGCAAATGCGCCTTTTTCAATGCTTTTTACATCTAACTTGACGGTCTTTAGATTTTCACATTTCTCAAATGCAAATTCTTCAATGATGCAGTCCGGATTTGTGATCTCAAGTATGCTTAGATTCCTGCATGAGGAAAAAGCATATTTTCCGATTATGCATTCCTCTGTAATATGTAATTCCGTAATCGTCTCATCCCCGCAAAATTGATAGGGGGAAATACTTTTTTCGTTTCTAGTACTCTCACGATCATTATATTTTGTGGTGCAAGAAGTAGTTTCGTTTATGTTGTTGTCAATAAGTGCCGCGTCAGCATCTTGCAACTTCGTACTTTCAGAATTACAGAAATTTACCGGACAGTTAAAAAAAGTAAGACTACCATTAACCCTTGCCTGTGTGGGAATATCCATATTTTTCAGCCGGCCGCATCCATAAAAAGCCATATCCCCTATTTCTTTGATGTTTTTGTTTATCTGAAATAAATTAAGATTTTGGCAGCGTTTAAATGCAGACTCACCAAGCTTTTCCGTTTTTTCAGGCAAAATTATTTTCAAAAGTTTTCGGCAATTTTCAAATGCCCCCTTCTCAACCAGCCTTAAATTTTTAGACAGCCTGATTGTCTGTAGGGAAACACAATTTTTAAATGCATTTTCATGAATTTCCGTAACGCTGTCGGAAAGTATCACTCTACCGATCGCTTCATTTCCTTCAAAACAGCTCTCGGCAATAATCCGTATTCCATCAGGGATCGTCACCCGCTCCTCATTTCCACGGTATTCCATTAGAACTTTTCCTGCTATATAAAAGTCGCTCCAAACCTGCTCACTGATTGTTTGGATCATTGGCGGGATGCTGGCATCAAAGGAAAAACTTTCCAGGCTGTATGATTTGCCATTATAGAGGTTTATCGTCATGAGATTGTTACAGCCCTCAAATGCTCTTTCACCAATGACAAGCTCTTTACTCTGAATAGTAATTTCATTTAAATTGATACAGTTTTCAAACGCATTCGCCTCTATTTTTTGCAGGCTTTTTGGAAAAGTCAGCGATACAATGCCCTTTTTATCATAGAAACAGCCCTTTTCAATGGATGTGATCCCCTCCGGCAATTCAAAGCTTTTAAGATTCACGCTGAATTTATATAATCTGCCATCCTCAATCTGCATGGACTGGTAGACTCCCGCCGCCACAGCCCTGACAATCGGGTTTACCGTGTTGTCGGAGCGCATTACGCTAATCAGATTATCAAAGGTAAATACACTGCCATCTGACAGCCCGATTTTTTGGATTTTCACACAGCCAATCAGTATATCATCACTCAGATTGGAAATATCCAAATCAGTATTCAGCCAGATTTCCCGTAAGCTTGTATCATTCGTAAAAGTGTGCCGTCCAAGTTTTTTGATGCCTTTAATGGAAACACGTTCCATACCATCACAGTAGAGAAATGCACATATCCCAAGCGATTTTACACTGTCAGGCAGAATAGCGGATTTCAAGGAATGGCATCGGTGAAAAGCATAGTCTCCGATATCCTCCAAGACACCTGGAAAATTAATTTCCGAAAGCATTTTACAGCCCTTAAACGCATTATTCCCGATGTGCTTTACCGACTCAGGCAGCATAATCTTTTCTATTTTTGTCTTGCCTTTAAACGCATTGTCAGCGATTGTATGTATATTATCAGGAACCGTGACAATCGTTTCTGTTCCATTATACTTTAAGAGGACTCCATTTTCACATTCAAAAAATTCGCTCAATTTAATAACCTTGCCTTTCTAATATCTGTAAATCCTATCATTTTTTTATTCTACTTCCCCCGGAAAAATTTTTTCAATTACCGATTTTAATTCGGTTGTATTTCCGCATTGATAAAGAGCTTGTTTATATTGTTTTGTACCTGACTGTTTTTTCATAAAGAATGATGTCAGCTTTTTTATATAATTCAAGGTATAAAGTTCATCAAAATATTGGGATGTCAAATCAATCTGTTCCATCAAAATATGGTATTTGGTCGGTATCGTCTCTTTCCCTGTCAGTTTTGAAAAAATCAATGGATTTTCAATACCATATCTTGCAATCATAATTCCATCGACACCTGTCTTTTCCATGATCTGCATGGCATCATCCTCTGAAAAAATCCCTCCATTTGCAATGACAGGGATTTTGACAGCCGATTTTGCTGCGGCAATATGTTCCAGTTTAGGTTCGCCAGCATACATCATATTTCTTGTGCGCCCATGAATCGTAATCATATCTGCGCCTGCGTTCTCACATAATTTTGCAAATTCGGCAGCAATAATACTGCTGTCGGTAAGTCCAAGCCTGAATTTTACCGTGACAATCTTGCCACTCCGTTTGCATGCCTCTATAATTTTGGAAGCTTTTAGGGGTTGTGCCATCAAGGCACAGCCCTGTCTGCTTTTTATGACATTTGGGACAGGACATCCCATATTGATGTCAATAATATCAAAATTTTGCATGTAATCACTCTTGCAGGTATATTCAAACATACTCGGTTCCGACCCCAAAAGCTGTACGGCCTTTGGCGTTTCAAGCTCTGTTGTAAAAAGCAATTTTCGGGTTGCTGCATCATTGTATTTAAGACCATTTATACTGACCATTTCCGTAAACGTAAGCGCTGCTCCAAGTTTACGACACATTATCCGGAACGGAAAACAACTGTAGCCTGATAACGGTGCCATTAAGACATTGCTGTCAAGCAATAAATTTCCTATTCTTAACTTTTTGAGATATTTATTGGTAAATTTATTCATAATTTTAACCTAAATTAACCTTTTGCGGTATTTCTGTTATTATTTTATTTTTCTAAGATGACAGAAAACTATTTGATAAAAAACTGTGAATATTAGCGATGTATTTTAAAGAACACATTCTAATTGGCAATCATTAGGATCCCTTTCGACATATTTTTGATTATACACAGCAGCTTCTGTACATCCCATTTTTCGATAAAATGCTTGACTTTCCACAGCCGGATGGGCGGAGATGTATAATTTTTCAGCTCCCTTTTTCTTTGCCCATTCTTTTGCTGCAAGAAAAAGGGTTGCACCGATTCCTTGATTGCGCATATCTTCAGAGGTATGGATGCTGGATAAGTCCATATATTTTTGTTCTTCGCCAAATAATTCTGCTTCTACGGATACAAAGCCTTTCAGTTTATCTTGATAAAAGGCGGCATACACAAAGCCGCCGGTTGCGATTGTGTTTTGCAGACAGGTAATCAATATGCGGTAATCTGCTTCGCTCCAATCGTCCACAGAGGAGGATTCCTTGATTATCCATTGATTGTTTTCTTTTCTCCAACATTTTGTTACAACCTGATGGCGAATAAAGTCTTGAAATAATTCCAGGCACAATTCATCAGGTTGCAGTGTTCTATATTGTATCATTGCTTTCCTCCATTTATGTGGTCTATAATAGGGACACAAACTAGCTATGATTAACATTATATCATTACGACTGTTATTTCGATGGATGTATTCATACAATGTTGGTTCATGCAAGTGCGAATGTCACTCTGTTCATTGTATCATAACGTTGTGCGTCGTACAATGGACTGTCAGTTTTGATTTTTCCCATGTTCAGAAAAAATAAAAAATGGACATTACAGCTTCTTCAGTTGTATCTATAGTGAAAGGAGGAACAGAACATGCGCGCGCAGGAGGAAACCGTAAAGCTATATGAAGCATTTGGAGAGACAGTTTTTCGTATTTGCATGATTCACCTCAAAAATCAGCAGGATGCATATGATGCAACGCAGGAAACATTTTTAAAATTAGTGCAGAGTGATATAGTATTTGATAGCGATGAACATGCAAAAGCATGGCTGATCACGGTAGCAAGTAATACTTGCAAAAATGTATTAAAGTCTTTCTGGAATAAAAAAAGAGTGGATGATGATGTATTGTTACTGGTTTCCCAGGAGGAATCTCAGGAGTGGGGCAGTCAGGGGGAAGTCCTGGAAGCAGTTTTTCGTTTGCCAGAGAAATATAAGGATCTGGTGTATCTACATTATTATGAAGGATATTCCATTGAGGAGATTGCAAAGATCATGGGAAAAAGGTCATCGACACTTCGTTCTAGATTAAGTAAGGCAAGAGGACTGTTGAAACAATATCTGGATGAAGAATGAGATCTTGTTTTGACTTGACACAATTGCATGATTTGAGAAATGATATTTATTTAACATTATCGAATTAAGAAAGGGGGAATTATCATGAATAAAATTTATCATTCAATTGATGAGATCCGTATGGACGAGGATAGAAAAGAGGCAATACGGGGAAATATTATTAGGGAGTATGAAAAAGCAGATCAATCGGTTATTCGGTCACACCATCAGAAATCCTGGAAAACTGCAGCTGCCATCTTGGGAGTATTGCTACTGTTTGGCGGCTCTGGTATTATGGCAGTGGCAGGACGTAATTTTGATTTCAACCGGGATTTCCAGTCCTATCTGGGAATCAATGATCAAAAAGAAAAAAAGCTACAGGAGGATGGTATTATACAGAACCCAAATATTCGGGTTGAACATGATGGGATTATAGTAGAAGCAGAAAAAGTGATCGCATTGGATACAGAATGTTATGTCTGGTTGAAGATTACTGCTCCAGAGGAGATGCGTCCTTTGCAGGATCCGATGGTTTTTAACACAGAGGAAATATATCATAACGGCAAGTCGCTAACCAGTAGTGGAATTTCCTTTGTGCATAAAAAACAGGTGTCAGGCCCGACAGCAGAAGATCCATGGAGTACGATTCTGTGGAGACCGGAAGCGGGAGTTACTTATATACATTATAGTCTGGGGCTGGGAAAAGGAGAAAAAACCTGGGATAACAGTAGCTTGCAATTAAAACTGACGGATCTTGTGTCTGTTGATAATACCATTGATAAAGAAGAACCAACCAGTATTGACGCAGATTATACCTGGAATCTGGAAATTCCGGTGCAGGTATCGGATCAGATTCGGGAATATTCGATGCAGTATAACTGTCCGATTACAGATCCTGTCTTACAGAGAAGTGAAACAAACCCACAGAACATTATGATTACGAAAGTAAGGGTTCATCCATTTAGCATCGGAATTGAGTTCTCAAAGCCTTATATCGGATCAGACGCAGATGCTCTCTGGTCTGTGGGTAATATAAGTGCGTATGAGAAGAGGGATGGTTCTATTGTAAAGTTTGATGAGGTAGAGGGGGGCTCACTTGTTCTGGATAAAGAAAACGGTATCTGTGAAATCCATAATATGTGCGATTATATTGATGTTGAAAACGTTGTGGCAGTTTATCTAAATGAGACCCGAATTCCTTTAGAATAAAGAAATTTATCCACTGTAAACCGAAAAAAGACTGATCCATAGAGGGAAAAATGAGATGACGCTTATTGTCATTCAGAATAACGGATCAGTCTTTTTTTGTTTGTTTATTTTTGTGGATTCTTTGGATGTTTGTTTGCAAAAAAAGGGAAAGTCAAGAAATCTTCTTCTATGAAAGAACAAAAAATTGTGCTAAGATTAAAGGTGCTGAATGAAGGATAAAAGAGAGGATTAAACGAATGAAAAAACAGGAACGGATACAGAAAATATTGGAGTGTCTGGATCGGGAATATACCACAGAATATCGGTGTTATTTGAATTATACAGAGCCATGGCAGCTATTGATTGCCACTATTCTCAGTGCACAGTGTACGGATGCCAGAGTGAACATGGTTACCAAGGATTTGTTTCAGAAGTATCCTACGATAGAGGCTTTTGCCAGTGCAGATCTGGCAGAGTTGGAGCAGGACATTCATTCTACTGGTTTTTATAAAAATAAGGCCAAGAATATCATCGCCTGTGCCATTCGTTTGTTAGAGGTATATGGAGGAGAGCTGCCACGAGACATAGAAGATCTGACGTCTTTGGCAGGAGTGGGTCGCAAGACGGCTAATGTCATTCGGGGAAATATTTATCATGAGCCAAGTATCGTAGTGGATACCCATGTGAAACGAATTTCTCGGAAACTGAAATTAACCAAAGAGGAAGATCCGGTAAAGATTGAGATGGAATTGATGAAAGTGCTGCCTAAGGATCACTGGATTCTCTATAATATTCACATTATTCAGTTGGGAAGGTCGATATGCACTGCCAGAAATCCCAAGTGTGACCAGTGTTTTTTGAGGGAGTATTGTCCGTCTGCGGGAGGAGCAAAATAAATGCGAATAATAGTAAATGTTGTGGAACTCTATTAATCAGAATTTTTTTGTTGTATAATGTATTTATCATGCAGAGATAATTTACTTTAGTATGGTTTTAGTAAACTGATGAGACAGTAATAAATCAATAACAATAGAATTGCTGACAAAAATTGGAAGGAGATTGAGTTCTAATGGCAATAAAATCAATAAACATTTTAAATGTAATGGTCTTTCAAAGGCAATGGAGAAAAAACAATGGAGATTGTAAAGAGGGAGAAATTAGGGTTGGAGATCAGTTATCAGAAGGTTTTCATTTAGATTTTTGTGATGGTATCAATGTTTTGATTGGGGAAAATGGTGTTGGTAAAACAACTATTTTAAAAATGATTTACGCAGCAACACAGTGGTCTAATGAGAAGACAGATTCAGGTAAGACCAAGAAATTTTTAGATTATTTTTCATATAATTTAAATGATTCAGATAAATTAAAGAACGTGGATAGAAAGGGTGAATACTGTTATTACAAAGTATCAGATGGTGAGCATGAATTTGAAGAGAGTTTATCGCATGATGGGATTCTTCATTTTGATGATTGGTTAGGGTTGAATATCCAATCAGTGTTTATTCCCACTACAGAAATGCTTTCTCATTCAAAGGGATTTTTAGCAATGAATCAAAAATATAGTATGCCATTTGACGGTACACAGATAGATATTATAGTTAATGCTTCTTTGCCAGAAACAAGAGAAATACCGGAATCATGTAAAGCCATTCTGAAAGAAATAGGTGATGCAATAGATGGAACAGTGGTACAGGAAGATGACACGTTTTATGTAATAAAAAATGACGGCAGAAAAATTGATTTTTCACTGGAAGCGGAAGGGTTGAGAAAACTTGGTTTATTGTGGAAATTAATTCGAAATGGTCTTTTGGAACAAGGGACTATTTTGTTATGGGATGAGCCGGAGGCAAATTTAAATCCTGAATTGTACCCGCTTGTGGCCAATATATTATTAGAATTACAGAAAAACGGCGTACAGATATTTGTTGCTACCCATAGTTACAATTTTGCGAAATATCTGGAAATTAGAAAATCTCAAAAAGAGCAGGTGATGTTTCACAATTTGTATAAAGGAACTTCGGAAGTTCCGGAGATTGCTGATTTTATATATGATAAAAATAACAGAAAAGATGAAATATATAGCATTTCTGCCTACAAAATGGAAGATTTAGGACCAAATCATATTATGATGGCAGATAATTTGTTGCTTGATGAAGTATACAATATGTGAGGATGGCTTATGGAAAATGTATTAATAGATGAAAATGGAGATTATGGGATAGAGTGCTCTAATGCAATTTGGGCATCCGATCAAATGCATCAGGATTATCATAATGCAAAAGTACAATTATTGGATGCAGATTTTTTGATTGAAGATGAAAAAGCAATTATGATTGTTGAATATAAAAATGCGAATACCAAAAAAGCAAAAGAAGCAAGTTTCAAAACACAAACATTTAATCCAATGGATGATAAAAAATTTGCTTCAACTATTCGAAAATTTTATGATTCCCTTCATTATGTACGTTTGTTAGGGAAATATAAGCCTGTGAAATATATTTATGTTGTCGAGACGCCAAATGGAGATTTAACAATGAGAAAAAGATTACGTGCTAGAATGAAGACACAATTGCCTTTTGCGTTACAGGAAAATATGAATACAGGAATTACACTTATTAATAAAGTTGATGTTCTTTCTATTCAAGAGTGGAATATGCATGAGGAATATGGAAGATAACCTTTTATTGAAATTAAGGAGAAGAATTAAAAGAAGGCATTTGAAATGCTGTTAAACTTATAGAGAGTTATATTTACATAAAATATACAAGTGACAAGGAAGTTATATATGGGAAAAGTATGAGCTGACACTCGATGTTGACTCATATTTTTTTACTTTATAGGAAACTTCTCGTTTCCTATAAAGTAAAAAAATTATGCACACAGCCAGCGAAGGAAGATGTCACTTTGTGACGCTGGCTGGTGCGGCAAAGTGTGCTTCGCATTTTGCTGTTGTTAATTCGCGAGAGTGTGCGAAGCACACTTTATTCTAAAAAATTGTGAGGTAGGATATTGTGTTAATATATGTTACGCTGATCTACAAAAAGTAGTTTTCTTACGATAGCATAAGAAAAGCAATAAAAATTTATGGAGGTTTTACTTATGTTTCTTGAAACGCAAAGATTGATTATTCGAGATTTAGAAACAGAAGACAGAAATAATCCTGAAATGGATTATTTAGCTTATACAGTAGTCTTAAAAGATCAAAATATTGTAGTTGGTTCTATTGGATGTTCCTATTATGAAGACTTTCGGGAAACGGGTATTACCTATTTCATCGGAGCGCAATACAGGAATAATGGTTATTCAACGGAAGCAGTGAAAGCGTATACAGAATATTTTTTGGAACATTATCATGTAAAAAAGATGATAGCAACTGTCAGAGCGGAAAATATATCGTCCTGGAAAGTGCTTGAAAAAGCGTAAATAAAAATCACCCTATCCTTGTACTTTTAGCGAAGCTGGGATAGGGTAACTACAATCTCAGGGAGCTAAACCCACCTTGTGGGCGACTGCTCTTATATCGTTATTATAATCATTGATGATAGTAATGTCAAGAATGATTATAATAATGGATGAATTTGAAGTATAAAATGATTGTGAATTACCGTTTGTGTCGTAAAACATACCACTGGTGCATTTTTGCATCTGCGGTATGTTTTTTTTGTATAATAGTACAGTAGCAAAATGCCCATTATAATGAATATACAGTAATAGCAGATAAAATTATTCTCCTACGTGGTTGTATCGGAAACTTGATATTCGTTGTAATATGGTATCTGTGGCTGACAAAGGGAAAAATTGATATAAATGGTACGAGGAGGTTTGTGGTATGGGTGCAAACAGAGACAAGCAAGTCAGGGTATGGGATGGCTTTTGGGGATATCTGAAATATATCTGGAAAGAGAATAGGAAGCTCTATTTCCTGGGAGTACTGTATTTTCCGGCATTTATTCTGGCAAATTATTTACAGGTGTATCTACCGAAACTGGTTATTATGGAATTGGAGGAGAGGCGGACACCAATGCATTTGGGGCTGAGCATTTTAGTTTTGGTGTTGATTCTGGCAGTGGCGATTATTCTGCGGGTAGGGATGCAGTCCAGGGTGAAGTATGGTAACAGTGTGATTGCCCAGAAAATGCGGAATGATTATGCTGAAAAATTATTATACGTGGATTATGGCTGCCTGGAAGATCACGAATTTATTACTTTACGGAATAAGGTATATAAAAGCTTTACTGGAAGCATTGGCGAAGTTCATGATACAGGCAGAATGACTGATTTTTTAGAACCATTATTGTTAGTGGTAGCGTCCCTTGGTAATATTTTGGTTTATGCTATGTACATCTGTAAATTGTCACCGTGGCTTTTGATTTTTCTGTTATTTTTGATCCCGCTGGAGGCAATTTATGTGAAAAAAGTCTTGGTGAAGCAGGAAATCCGCTATGCGGAGAAGGGATCAGATGCCTGGAAAAAAATGGATTATACCGTGCGTAAGACGGAAGATTTTTCTATGGCAAAGGATATTCGGCTTTATCAGATGCCGGAATGGCTGCTGGCGATTATTGATCGATATATTAAAGAGGGATTGGTTTACAAAGCCAAAGAATTGAGAACACGGTTATTTTCCGGCTATCTGAATACCGTATTGTTTGGTTTATACAATGGCTGTATTTTTGTTAGTATTTTGTATCAATTGTGGCATGGTAATATTACCGCATCGGATCTGGTATTTTATGCCGGAATGGGTCCGGCATTGTTTCAATTATGTGGTCATGAATTAATGAATAAAATTTTTCAACTTTCCAGTGTTTCTATTGCATTTGCACGCTTTCAGGAGTTTATCCATTATGGACAGGATTCTGGCAGATTGGAAGTGCCATTGCAGAAAACGGCTCCGATTCTTCAGGCAGAGCATGTGAGTTTTACCTATCCGGGGGCAGAGAGGCCGGTGTTGCAGGATTTGAACATAAGCGTCGAGGCAGGGGAAAAGATTGCTATTGTAGGAGTGAACGGTGCCGGAAAAACCACATTAATGAAGTTATTTTGTGGATTGCTCCATCCTACCGAGGGAAGGATTCTGTTGAATGGACAGGATATGGAAGAAATGGAGGCAGAGGAACGATATGCCTGGTTTAGCTGTGTGTTTCAGGATATTCAGTTTTTACCTTTGTCGATTCGGGAAAATATATCTATGGGTGTACCAGATGATGGACAGGATATGGATGTAAAAGTATGGAAATGTCTGGATCAGGCAGGGATCCGAAAGGATATTGAGAGATTGCCGGGTGGATTAGATACCTTGATGGAGAAAAATCTCAACCAGGATGCCGTGGATTTTTCGGGTGGACAACGACAGAAGCTGATTTTGGCAAGAGCACTATACCGTGACGCAGGAGCTTTGATTCTGGACGAGCCTACGGCTGCTTTAGATGCTTTGGCAGAGAATGATATTTATGAGAAATATGCAGAATTTGCAGGAAATAAAACCTCGTTTTTTGTATCCCATCGCTTGTCCAGTACCCGGTTTTGTGACCGGATTTTACTGATAGACGGAGGAAAGGTAGCAGAAGAAGGAACCCATGGACAATTGTTGTTGGCAGAGGGGATGTACGCCGAAATGTTTGCAATGCAGAGCAGGTATTATACGGAGAATTAACAGGGAGGACATGGCAATGGCAAAGTTAGTGATTCTCAGAGGAAATTCAGGGAGTGGCAAAACCACGGTTGCGAAAGGATTACAGAGGAAATTTGGCAGAAATACCCTGTTGATTTCGCAGGATATGGTACGCAGGGAAATGCTGATTGCGGAGGATGGAGTGAATACGGCGGCAATACCGTTGATGCAGGAATTGTTGGTTTATGGCAGAAAACATAGTGAGGTTTCTATTCTGGAAGGAATCATGTACGCAGATTGGTACAGACCGTTATTTGAATGCGCCATACGGGAATTTGGAGATGAAATCTATGCCTACTATTTTGATCTGCCCTTTGAAGAAACAGTAAGGCGGCATCAGTCAAGGTCTAAGAGTCAGGAGTTTGGTGCAGAGAAAATGCGGGAATGGTGGAGAGAAAAGGATTATATGGGATTGATTTCCGAACATATTATTACAGCAGAGTCTACAGCGGAGGAGAGCATTGATTTAATATATCAACAGGTATTTTCTTAGAGCGAAAGGATGAAAGATATGAAAGAGGAAAAACAGAGTATAGCACAGATGTTTAAAATAAATTTCCGCGGTTTATCCCTGATTCACCGTTTGATTCCGTGGAATTATTTTTGGAATTTCTTATATGTTACTTTTGAAGTTTTATATCGCTTTTGGTCATTTTTCTTTTTGGCACGTCTCATTGACCATACAGTTGAGGGTGCAGCCAGGGAGATATTAATTAGTGATATTGTGATACTGGTGGTAGGCGAGATGGTTGTGCATATGGCGTTTCAAGGCTTGCAGAACTTTTATTTTTATTGTGGTTCTAACATTTGGGAGTGGGCAAATGTTCATTTGAATGAAAAGATTATGTCCATGGATTATGAATATATGGAGTCGGAAATGGTGCATAACAAGAGACGGGATATCGATGCAGCTGCCCGTAATTATGGATATGGCATCAATCAATTATTCTGGTACTTTACTGCTACTATTAGCAGTTCAACTAATCTGCTGGTATCTCTTGGTTATATTTTGTATCTAATTAGCCGTTGTAGAGATGCGTTTATGGGTAAGCCGGTTCAAATGATTTTATTTATCTTGGTCTTTGTCTGCCTGTTTGCACTTTTGATCATTTTAATTGCCAGAAAAAACAGCAATGCCCAGAAGCAGATCAATGATATTAAAGAGGAACTGTTGCCACATTTTCGTCACAGTGATTATTATGCCAAAGAATACATTGAAAAAGAAGAATGTGGTAAGGCAATCCGAATGTTTCATCAGCAGCCGCTTCTGGCTGGCAGATTGTCAGAGGTATTTGAACAGCTTTATCAGGGATTTCACCGCATTGGAAAGATATACTGTAATAAAATGCAGTGGGTTTCTGTCATTCAGATGTTGATATCCGGTTTAATCTATTTTATGCTGGGTTTTTTGGTATTGAAACAAGCAATTACTATCGGAAGTGTGTGTTTATATGCCGGTTGTATCAGCAATTTTTTGGATTATTTTAATGACTGGGTGGAGGAATTGATTCAGCTTAGGAATAATACGAAATATATCAAAATGTACTTTGATTTTCTGGATATCCCCAATAAAAAATATGAGGGTACTCTGCCAGTGGAAAAAAGGGATGATGACCAGTTTACCATAGAGTTTCGCCATGTTTCTTTCCGCTATCCCGGAAGTGACAGAGATGTGCTAAAGGATTTTTCCATCCGTTTCCGGATTGGAGAGCGGCTGGCGGTAGTGGGCAAAAATGGTAGTGGCAAAACAACATTTATCAAATTGTTATGCCGTCTTTATGATCCCACAGAAGGCGAAATTCTTTTGAATGGGATCAATATTCAGAAGTACGATTATTGGGAATACCTGCAACTGTTCAGTGTGGTTTTCCAGGACTTTAAGATTCCGGCATATTCCATTGGACAAAATGTAGCGTCATCGGTGCAATATGATAAGGTGAAAGTAATGGATTCCCTACGGAAGGCAGGATTAGAAGATCTGGTAAACAGGATGCCGGAGGGATTAGAGACACCGATATATACAGATTTTGATAAAAATGGTGTGGATATTTCCGGCGGAGAAGCGCAGAAGCTCGCTATTGCCAGAGCGTTGTACCATGATACGCCGTTTGTGATATTGGATGAGCCGACGGCGGCATTGGATCCTCTGGCAGAATATGAGATTTATTCTAAATTTGATGAGTTGATTGGCACGAAAACGGCGGTATATATTTCCCATCGTCTATCCAGCTGTCAGTTTTGTAATGATATTCTGGTCATTGAAGATGGCAAGGCGGTTCAGAGGGGAAGTCACGAGAAGCTGGTACAGGATACAGAGGGATTGTATTATACGCTATGGCATACTCAGGCGCAGTATTATCAGACGGAAGGAGCATGATGACTCACTATTGCTGGTGATTATAAATCCTCTATATTCCCAGCTGCTCTGGTTTTGGCAAATCCGTATTATATCATTTGGCTTATAAAATATTGACTGTTATATTTATTGACATATGACATAAAATAGCGTATACTGTCAATAACAAACATACAAAGGGGATGAGGGGAAATGATGACGATTCAGGAAATGCGGGAGCAAAAGCAAAAATATGGATACACATACAAACAACTATCTCAGTTATCAGGGGTTCCTGTTGGTACCATACAAAAGATCTTTCGAGGGGAGACCAGCAGTCCACGTTATGAGAATTTTCGGGCCTTGGAGCAGGTATTTCTTTCCAGGAAGAATCTGGATGAATTGCGGGAAACTGCCGTTTATGGCAAACATAGCCACAAGAAATATATGGTGCGGGTTGTATGGTGGGATACTGTATTTTGCTCGATGGCAAAGTAGTCTTTATAGGGCTGTTCTTTAGAGCAGAATACTTCTCCAGGAAGGCAGAACCAAAGACCTGTTTTTTGAATTATTGGATATGGTGGTTAAGATGTTGCCAGAATGTGCCGATGTATTTATCAGTACAATGATCAGCTGATTATTTTACTGTTGTTGTATTAGCTATGGATAGCGTTCGAACTCAATGGATTGATATTCGATTTTTTGAGTTTGGACGCTTTTTTTCTCTAAAGAAAAGTAGTTGCCATGCAGCATGTATCTGCTGTACGAGGTGTTGTGTGACAATATTGTAATAGAAAGGAATTTATTATGCGAAAAAATAGAAAACAAGGTCTGGCTATCCTTTTGGCCTTTTCAATGTTGACATCAATGGCGCCATCTTCTTATGTTGGTGCGTCTGTAGTGGACAATTCTGTATCTGTCCCGGAAACCACTGCATCTATTTCCGCAGGTGTGCAGAATAATGATACAGATGCTGGAATGGATGATTCAGTAGTGGGAGGACAGAAGGATGTTTCAGATATTGGGATGAACGATTCGACAGAAATGCAGAGAAATATTCCGGATGTGGGAATAGAGGATTCAGCAGACACGGCAGTGCCATATGCATATGCCGCAGAGACCGATTATCTGGATATCGGCACTTGTGGCGCTAATTTGAACTATGTATTGGATAGGAATGGTTGTCTGAATATTAACGGTGAAGGGGATATGACAGATTATAAGGATGCTAGTGCGGTACCTTGGTTTTCTCGTCGTTCTTTGATTACCAAAGTTACTTTTAGTGGAAAGATTACCAATATTGGTGCCTATGCCTTTGATTACTGTGTAAATCTGACCAGTATTAGTATTCCCGACAGTGTGATCAGCATTGGAGCATATTCTTTTTACGGCTGCAGCGGTCTCAGAGGGATTATCATTCCCCAAAATGTGACAGGAATTGGTGCCTCTGCTTTTGCAAGCTGTACCAATTTGTCTTCGGTAACTATTTCTGATTCTGTAACTAGTATTGGTGCTTCTGCTTTTGCTGGATGTACCAGTCTGACTAATATTAGCATTCCGGACAGTGTGACCAGTATTGGTGAGGGAGCCTTTGATAATACCGGAGTCGACACTTCCCAGATAGCTTTTCGACGGGGGAGTTGTGGTGCCGATCTGAAATGGGCGTTGCTGGGGAATCATCAGTTGCGCATTTATGGAACGGGTGCCATGACAGATTTTTCTTCCAGTTCTGCACCTTGGTATAAGGAGCGGGAGAAGATTGTTGAAGTGATCCTGTCGGATGGGGTAAGTGGAATTGGCGACTATGCCTTCGTGGACTGTAAGGCATTGACTTCCGTCGTGTTGGCAGATTCGGTAACTAAGATTGGAAAACATGCCTTTGCCCAGTGTAACGGTGTGACCGGGATTGATCTGGGAAACATTACCGAGATCGCAGAATGCGCCTTTGAACAGTCTGGTCTGACGGAGCTTCGAATTTACGGCAGTGCTACGATAACCATAGGAAATGATGCTTTTGCCGGTTGTGCGGCTCTGAAAGCGGTAACGCTGGAACAGTGTACTTTGAAAGCGGGAGATCGCATATGGAAAGCTTGTACCGGACTGGAAAAGGTAATGATTTCTGCTGCTTTTGTGGAAATAGGAAGTTCTCTTTTTGCAAATTGTACTACATTGTCCCAGGTCACTTTGACCGGAAACTGTTCGGATATTGGAGCTTACCAGTTTAGTGGTTGTACTGCTTTAACGGATATCAGCATTCCGAATGGCGTAGCAGAGCTGGGAAGTTATGCATTTCAAAATTGTACGGGCATTACGGAGATTATACTTCCAGATACGGTTACAGAGGTACAGGCAGGAGTGTTTTCCGGATGCCGTGGGTTGGAAAAAATACAGTTTTCAAAGCAGTTGGAAACCATTGGGGATTATGCATTTCAGAACTGTATTCCGTTCACATCAATAGTAATTCCAGACAGTGTAACGAGTATGGGAAATGGAGTGTTCTCTGGATGCAATAAACTGGAAAGTCTGACTTTGCCTTTTGTTGGAAGCAGCAAAGAGCCAGAAGCAGCTAGTCAGGAAACCCTATTTGCTTATATATTTGGAACAGCAGAGTATGCGAATGCATCTGCCGTAAAACAATATTATTCTGACAGTGCATACCGCACTTATTATCTGCCAGATTCCTTGGAGAGAGTTACGATTACCGGAGGAAAACTGTTGTATGGTGCATTTGATCATTGTTCTAATATCAAGCAAATGTCAATTCCAGACACAGTTACTAGTATTGCTCCTTATGTATTCCGGGATTGTAAGGGTTTGGAAGATATTGTGATTGCAGATGGAGTGACAGAGATTGGAAAGTATGCACTTAGCGGTTGTAGTGGTCTTACCAGTATTTCTCTACCTGAGAAATTGCAAAGTATTGACAGTGCTGCATTTTCGGATTGTACCGCCTTGGAAAAGATCAAATTACCGCAGCAGATTACAAAGATTGCGGATAAGCTCTTTCAGGGCTGTTCTTCCTTACAGGAGGTTAGCATAGCAGGTCAGGTGGAATCCATTGGAGAGGAAGCCTTTCGAGGCTGTGAGGTGATCAAAAATATATCACTGCCGACAAAACTGACGGAACTGGGAAAGGGAGCATTTCGGGATTGTACAGAATTGCAGCAGATCACGGTACCAGCAGGAATTACAGCTATTCTTGATTATACATTTTCTGGTTGTGCCGCCTTGCAGGAGGTTGCCATAGTGGGGAATGTGACGAGTATCGGTGCTTATGCATTTTCCAAATGTGCCCTGTTGAAAAGTATACGAATTCC
Source organism: uncultured Jutongia sp. (assembly GCA_964409845.1). GTDB lineage: Bacteria > Bacillota > Clostridia > Lachnospirales > Lachnospiraceae > Butyribacter. Next base: position 10,063 of record CAYPEW010000039.1, on the reverse strand, counting down.
GGAAACGGTAACGGAAATTGGCAATTATGCATTCAGTGGCTGTGAAGCAATAACAAATATGAAATTGCCGCAGGAAATTACCCAGATAGGAAATTTTGCATTTCAAAATTGTGTGGGACTGACGGAGATGGAGGTGCCAGGAAAGACGCAAACCATTGGAGCAGCTGCTTTTTCTGGGTGTAGTGCATTGCAAAGCTTATCACTTCCTTTTGTGGGAGGGACGGCAGATGCGGAAAACGCTTCTGCCAGTACGTTGTTCGGTTATATTTTTGGGACAACTTCTTATAAAGGAGGCACTGCTGCGAAACAATTTTATACCGGCAATGGATCTGTAACCTATTATATTCCGGACACTTTGACGAAAGTGGAGATTGCAGGTGGTAAAATTTGGTATGGCGCTTTTTCCGCATGTAATCATTTGGAATCAATTCGTTTTATAACAACGGAATCCGTTGCAGACATTGGTGGAAAAGCCTTTCAGGGATGTGCCGGATTGACCGATTTGACGCTTCCGGATGGAATTCAAACCATCGGAGATTATGCGTTTAGTGGCTGTACCGCTTTGAAAGCCCTACCTCAGATGGATGAGGTAAAAACCGTTGGAAGTTATGCTTTCCAGAATTGCAGCAGTTTGAAAAGTATTTCTTTGCCGCAGTCGGTTACAACTATCAATATGGCAGCTTTCTCCGGCTGCAGTAGTCTGGAAAGTATGATTCTGCCTTTTGTGGGTAGCAGCGCCAGCCAGGAGACTGCTACGAAGACCTCTTTGTTTGGTTATATTTTTGGAACAGTGAATTATACCGGGGCGATGGCAGTTCAGCAGAAACATACTAGTAGCGGTATCACAACCTATTACTTGCCAGCTTCTCTTAGAAAAGTAACGGTAACCGGTGGAAAAATACTCTATGGGGCGTTTTATGGTTGTAATGGTTTGACGAGTCTGACATTGCCAGATAAACTGACAGAGATTGGAGATTATGCTTTTTATAATTGTACTGGAATTACCGGACTGAACTTATCAAAGGACATTACCAAAATAGGAAATTATGCTTTTGCCGGTTGTTCTAGTCTGACAGAGATGCTTCTTCCGACTTCTGTGGAAAACATTGGAAATTATGCATTTCAGGGTTGTACTTCCCTGCAGGATATTTTGATTCCTGAGAAAGTAACACGTATAGCATCCTATTTGTTTGACGGTTGTACGGCATTGGAACAGGTTTCTATTCCATATGGAGTACAGACTATTGATATTTATGCCTTTCAGAATTGTAGCAGCATAACCGAAATTACCGTTCCAGATTCCGTGACAGAAATTGGTTCCTCTGCGTTTTCCGGTTGTGGCAGCCTGCAAAGTATGACCTTACCTTTTGTGGGAAATAGTAGTAGTTTGACATCCGCTTCTACGAGAACCTTGTTTGGATATATCTTTGGCTCCAAGAGTTATAACGGCGGTGTTGCAGTAAAACAACAATATTCTGCTAGTGGAACAACTTATTATATTCCAGAATCCCTGGTTAATGTTCGAATTACCGGAGGTACATTGTTGTATGGAGCATTTTATGGTTGCAGTAGTTTGACCCATCTGACCTTGCCGGAAAATTTGACAGAGGTTGGGAAGTATGCGTTTTATCAGTGTTCCGGACTGAAAGAAATTTCATTACCTAATAGTGTGACTGGTATTGGAGAATATGCATTTGCAGGATGTTCTGCATTGAAAAGCTTTTCGTTCCCGCCAAAAGTAAGCAGTATTGATAATTATACTTTTTCCGGTTGTGCTACTATGGATCAGATTACTATTCCGAAGGGAATTACGAAGATTGGTAACAGTGCCTTTCAGAACTGCAGTAGTCTAACCAGTATCATTGTGCCGGATTCGGTAACGGAGATTGGTTCGGCTGCCTTTTCCGGTTGTAGTAAATTACAGAGTATGACCCTGCCTTTTACCGGGCGTAGTGCGACTTTATCAAAGGCCTCTACTGAATCATTATTTGGTTATATTTTTGGAAGCACCAGTTACATAGGAGGCGTAGCGACAAAACAGTATTATTCCAGCAGTGGCAATAAGCCCTATTATATCCCGGCATCTTTACAGAATGTAGAGATTACCGGTGGTAACCAGGTGTTGTATGGAACATTTTATGGCTGTAGTGGATTGAATGGAATTACCCTGCCGGGAACAATAAGCAGTATTGGTCAAAATGCATTTTATCAATGTACTGGTCTGTCAGAAATCACGATTCCACAAAATGTAACAAACATTGCGGCAAATGCTTTTTCAGGCTGTACCGGAATGAAGTATGTTACTTTTTCGGGAAAGGCACCGGAGACTATTGTCTCCAATGCATTTACCAGTGTTACAGCAACGGTATTTTATCCAGTCTCGGATACCACATGGAATGATATAATCGGCAGCCAATATGGTGGAACATTGACCTGGCAGCCTCATACCCACAGCTATCAGCCGGTGAAAGTAGCTCCAACTTGTACAGAGCAGGGTTATACTACCTATCGGTGTACACGATGCAATAGTTCCTATGCCAGTGACTATGTCAATGCATTGGGACATGTGTCTGTTGTAGACCCGGCGGTGCCTGCTACATGTACCAAGACCGGATTGACAGAAGGTTCCCACTGTTCTGTGTGTAAAGAAGTGATCGTTCCGCAGATGACAACACAGAAAACAGAGCATCGGTTTACGAATTACATTTCTAATGAGGATGCCAATTATGAACAGGATGGAACTAAGACGGCGCAGTGTAATTATTGTCAGGCAACAGATACCATTACAGATCCAGGAAGTATGCTGGTTGATGATAACAAACCGACGATAGAGATTGTGGTAGGGACGAATCATTGGACAGGATTTTTCAATTCCATTACTTTTGGATTATTTTTCAAGAATACGCAGACGGCTACGATTCAGGCAAGCGATGTGGAGAAGATGTTAGATGGCAGTACCGTTGATCGTCTGGATCAGGTGTATTATTATATCTCGAATACAGAAATTAGGTCCCAGGAATTGGGACAGTTGGCATGGAAAAAGTATACGAATACTTTGAATCTGGATCCGGATAAAAAGTATATCGTATATGCCAAGGCTGTGGATCGATCAAACAATATCGCATATGCATCTTCAAACGGCATGATTGTGGATGGGACAGCACCGGCAATTGATGGGATTTCGGATGGTGTGACCTATTGTGAAAAGGCGGTCTTTACCGTTAAGGACCTTTCCCTGCAGTCAGTAACAGATAATGGAACAGCGATGAAAGCAACGGAGGGTCTTTACACAATAACAGGTGATGATCAGCTACACAGGATTATGGCAACAGATGATTGTGGGAATATCACGGAGATTGCCATTGTGGTAAACCGGCGTCATAAGTGGAAGGAGCCGGTATTTTCCTGGGATGACAATTACAAGAGTTGTACAGCGGAATATAGATGCAGCCTAGACAGCAAACATGTGGAGCAGGTGGATTGTACAATACAGGCACAATCTCCAGATGCCACCTGTATCAAGACAGGAAATGTGATTTATACAGCTACAGCGGTTTTGGATGGAGTGGCAAAAACGGATATCCAAACCGTTTCCGGGGTTGCGCTGGGCCATGATTATCTTCCTGTATTTACCTGGGCAGAGGATCGTCTTAGCTGTACAGTTACTCTTACTTGTAGAAGGGCAGGATGTTCGAATGATACTACGGGGCATCTTTTAAGCGAATTAACCTGTGTGGTGGAGACCAGAACGGCAGCGGCAACTTGTGTTTCGTGGGGGAGAAGAGAGGTGGTTGCCAGTCTGGTAGTGGATGGAGTGGAATATAAGGAAGCCCGTGATGCAGAAGTGCTTCCGATAGATGCCAGCAATCATGTCCACACCCAGATTTTTAACAAGAAAGAAGCTACTTGTCTGACAGAAGGAGCCACTGGTGATGTATATTGTTTGGATTGCAGTAAAATTGTGAAAGAGAGTACTGCAATCCAGAGATTGGACCATGTCTGGGATGACGGAGTTGTGACCAAGAACGCTTCCTGTATTGAAAGTGGAATCCGGCTTCATACCTGTATCAATGGCTGCGGAACAGTTTGGGAGAAGGATATTCCAGTCGATCCGAAGCAGCATGGAAATCTTCAGATTGTAGGTGCCAAAGAAGCCACTGTGACAGAAGCAGGTTACAGCGGAGATACCTACTGTGTCGACTGTAAGCAGACGGTGGTGCAAGGTTCTGTTATTCCGGCTACTGGGAATATTAGTGGTAGTGAAAGTCCGTCTCCAGAACCAGGAAGCACGGAAAATCCTTCACCGACGCCGGGAAGTACTGAAAATCCTTCTCCAATACCAGGTGACATGGAAAGTCCATCACCAGTACCAGGGAATATGGGGAGTCCGTCTCCGACAATGGGAAATACCGGTAATTCTACTGGAAGTGGGAGTGGGCAGACAAATTCTTCTCCGAAAAATACCAAGAGTCCAGGTTCTGCGTCCGGTGGTTCATCCGATGTCTTGGCAAAAGGAACCGTTTTTGTGGCTGGAAAATTAAAATATAAGGTAAGCAGTAATGCAGTTGGGAAGTTTACTGTTGCCGTGCAGGCACCTACCAGTAAAAAGGTGAAAAGTCTGACCATTCCTGCAACAGTAAAAGTGCAGGGAAAAAGCTATCAGGTTACTTCCATTGCCGCAAATGCTTTTCAGAAGTGCAATAAATTAAAGAAAATTACCATAGGAAAGAATGTGGCTACGATAGGAAAGAATGCATTCTATCAAGCAAAAAAACTGAAACAGATTAGCATTCGATCTGTCAAATTAAGCAAAGTAGGCAAAAATGCCTGGAAGGGAATTCACCAAAAAGCCGTTATTCAGGTTCCAAAGAAACAGCGGAGCAGGTATCAGAAGCTATTCCGGAATAAGGGGCAGAAAAAGACGGTGCGGATCAAGTAGTAATTCATGTAAAAGTTTGTTATACTAGTACAACGAATACTAAACATTGACATAAAGAGGATCTGCTTACAAATATGAGGGAATGGATTCATAGGAAAGAAGGTATCTCGTATGGACATGAATTTGCAAATTACGGACATGGCTGGGGCAACTCCCGAACATTCTTTGGTTATCGTGAACTTTGTATCTGCCATCCGAAAACAGCTAAAAAATAGCACCTGTTATGTTTATTCGGATAATGTGCAATACAAATTTCAAACGGACGATGGGGAATGCAAAACTGTAATACCAGATGCTTCCATTAATTGTCGTGTGAAATCAAGACGAGGAAACGCTTTTGTAGATGCACCGCGTTTTGTATTAGAAGTTTTATCACCATCAACGGAACAATATGACAGAACGGAAAAAATGGAGTTATATCGGCAGCAGGAAATTGAAGAATATTGGATTGTGGATTGGAGAAAAAAGGTAGTAGAGATATACGAATTGGACTACGAAGATGATATTCCCAAATATTATTTATGGAAAGAGATTTCTGAGAGTAATTCAGAGGAATTGAAAATTCTTCATTTTCCTAATATTAAAATTTCGTTCGATGACTTATTTGAGGAAATAGACAGTTAGTGAAACATGGCGGCGTCAATTTGACGCCGCCATATAAATTTTTTCCAAGACCTGAAGACTTTTCTTTCATTACCTCGTTATATATAATAGATGACGATGAAATGCATGGAATCAGGGAGGTGAATGAGTTGACGAAAGAACAGTCTGAACAGCGCTTGAAGCAGGCACTGGATCAATACGAGAAACTCATTTTTTCCCTATGTTATCGAATGACGAACCATTACTTTGATGCGCAGGATTTGACGCAGGAGACATTTCTGGCATATTATCAATCTCTGGATACCTTTGATGGAAAGCACGAAAAAGCCTATCTGGCAAAAATTGCCACAAACAAATGTCTGGATTATTTGAAGCGTGCCGATAGGCGTACGGTGCCGGCAGAGGATACGGTGCTTACCACCAATATGCCGACAGCGCCACCGCCGGAAAAACAGGTGTTGGAGGAACTGGTGCAAGAGGAGTTACGGGGATTGTGTGGTTCCCTGTCGCCACCCTATGATCAGGTGGCGGAGCTGCATTTTTGCCGCGGCATGACTGCGAAACAGATTGCACAGAAAACGGGCAGCAAATTAAAAACGATACAAACGCAAATTGGCAGGGCGAAAAAGCAGTTACAGAAGAGATATCATGATACTGCGATTCCGTATCAGAAAGGGGGATCCGTATGAAACATATTACAGACAGGGAAATACAGCAATATTATGCTCATGAAATGAAAGAAACAGAGGAGAGGGGATTGTTGGAGCATATATCCGTTTGTGAGTATTGTGCTGGCAGATGGGCGAATGCTTTTCCAATACAGGAAATGCTCGCACCTCCGGTTAGCTTACGAGATGATCTGATGGAACAGATTTCGTCAGAACAAGACAGGTCAGGACGGATCCCAGTTAAACGGATGCAGTCCTACCGGGATTGGTATCAGTATTGTGCCAAGGTGATTTTAGCTATGGGGCTGGCGGTTACCGTGCTGCTTCTGGGAGATTTTCAGACGGAGAAACAGGAAAAACCGCATTTATGGGAAGTGGAACAGACTCAGGAGGGGAATGTATCTGGGCAGATCAGTAAACACACGGAAAAATTCAGCAATACCATCAAGGGCTGGTCGGAAAGTATTGGTAAGAGTTTAAGAGGCGAGCCACAAAAATAAGAGTTGATATTATAATATATACGCTGTTGGAATCGTTAAGGATTGTTCTTTGCAGACAGTTTCTTAAAGGCGATGGAAAGGACAGCAGAATGGAGTTGGATATGAGATTTAAACGAAATGGTTTTTTGACTTTTTGCTTTGCCTGCATACCAGGGGCAGGACAGATGTTTTTGGGTTTTATGAAAAGGGGAATCAGTCTGATGACTATATTTTTCGGAATTATTGCTTTGGCAATCCTGTTTCGGACGGATTTGTTATTATTTGCAGTTCCGGTTGTCTGGTTTTATTCTTTCTTTGATACCATGAATAAAAACGCTTTGACTATTGAAGAGCTAAATGAATTGCCAGACCGTTTTCTATGGATCGAAGACGAAGATTTGCACTTGTTTTCCAAACAGAAATTCAGGATGGTGGTTGCTGTGGCTTTGATTGTGATAGGTGTATATTCTCTGTTGCAGATGCTATGGGATATTCTGGGAGAAGCTCTGGGTGGTGAGATACCGTCCTGGTTGTATGGGGGAATCTTTTATGATGGTCCTCGGATTCTATTTAGTGTGGCAATTATCGCTGTCGGAATTTATCTGATGGGGGTTCGTAAGCCAAAGCAGATAGAGGAGGATGAGGAAGATTAATTATCTTTCACACGATGATTCGTGCTGAAAGTGCCGTTGTCACTGGTTACAGAGTTAACAGTGATTAGGAATGGAGGAATCGTACTATGGAAAAGAGACGTATGGGAACATTTACAATGGGCGTCTGTCTGTTGATATTCGGTGTCCTATTTTTGGCACACACATTTATAAAGACGATAAATTATGAATTAATTTTTCACTTATGGCCGGTCATTTTCATTCTTCTGGGTATAGAGATCCTATACTATTCGCTACGAGCCGGAGATCAGCATATGAAATATGATTTTGCAGCAATTATACTATTGATGCTGTTGGCATTTTTCGCCATGGGAATGGCAGGGATAGATTTGCTTTTTGAACATGCACCGGCAGAATGGTGGATTCATTGGTAAATGTTTATGAAAGAAGAACAGGCACGGTGGGCTGCGGCTTATCGTGCTTGTTTTTCGTTTTTATTTGTGGGAGGGCAAAGTGAAGAAAAACGGTAATATTTACCGCTTTGTCTTTGGTGGACATTCTTTTGGGAATAGGGTATGCTTATTATATATGGTTTCACAACAAACACTATGTTTGTGCGTCAGGTATTGTGACAGTGTGTTATAACGCTTATCATGTCATGGCGCAAACATTGGTATATATTAAGTTACCGGCAATCCATAGGATTGCTGTAAAGGAGATTCACGGCATGAGTACAACTATGGATGAAATGGAACAAGATACTGAAGAATGCATTTCAAATGGGAAGCAAGCAGCGGATGACAGTATAACAAAAGGACAGGGAGAGAACGGTCAAAGAAAGTGGCCTTTTTATTGGAAGCTTGTTTTGCTTCTGGCGATTCTTGATTTAATTCTGAATATCCTTGCCAGAATTCCAGTGGTATGTGATATTTATACGGATCATATTTTCTGGATCTGGACGGAAACCTATGGCAGAATAACCGGTATATTTCCCATTTCCGTGGGAGAAATTTTATTGATTCTGGCGATTAGTTACGTTTTGATATGGCTGTTCAGTCTGATTCTTTTCATTTTCTTACATAAAAAAACAGGATATCGAAAATATATTCAGAAATATTCCAAATCTGTTTTGGCTTTTGGCTTGTTTGTCTTGTTGATTATGACATTAAATTGTTCTATGTTATATGGCTGTTCTAAATTAAACATTAACGGACACCGTAGTGTAGAATATACTGCCTCAGATATCCAGCAATTATGGAATCATGTGGCGGAGCAGTGCAATCGTCTGGCATGGGAGGTGGATCGAGATGGACAGGGACGCCCTGTATACCACGGAGATCTGGATGAAGCCGTTCAGCATGCCATGCAAAATTTATCTTCCGATTACAACAGATTCCGGGGCTGGTATCCTCATCCCAAACCAATTCATTTTTCCTATACGATGTATCAGGCAAATTGTACCGGAGTATATTTTCCGTTTTCTATGGAAGCGAACTATAATACCTATCTGTCTGATCTGTCCTATGGTGCCACAGTTGCCCATGAGTTATCCCATCTCAAGGGATATATTTACGAAGATGAGGCAGATTTTATGGCATATCTGGCATGTATCGGAAGTGAGGAACCTTATTTGCAGTATTCCGGATATCTGAGTGTTTTGGGCTATCTGCAGAGCGATTATCTGGATACAGAGCCTGATATGGAGCAGGGTGTTCGATTGTTGGAACAGGTGTATGCAGATAGTGAGGAATATACCTATACAGATGATACTTATCAAGAGATTGCAGATAAGGAGATGGCATTTAATCAGGAAACCGTTGAGACTTTTCAGGAAACAGTGGAGACTGTCAGTGACGGTATCACAGATACCTATATGAATTATTATGATGCCACGCCCAATTATGCAGAGGTAACGAAGTTGATGCTGGCATATTATGATGGGGTTCTGTATTGATATTGTTTTGGCTTTTAAATTAAAATTGTTAATTCTCTAATATGAGGACATTTAATAATTGTTATAAACTATCATAAAAATTACCATCAGCTCATGAAAACACTAAATTTAAGCAAGTCAAGTTTGCTTTATTCATTACATCATTTTATATCGTTTCTCTTATAATTACAAGTGCCAATAAGGGCAAAAATGAGGGAAAGAAAAAACTATAATATCAAACAACAAATAATGAAAAGGTAATCCGACTGAAAGATATGCTTAAATCTTACCACGCAAGGAGTGATGATATGAATTCTATTTCCGCAGGTTACAATAAGTACCATAACAGCATTAATATTATTACCTTTGATAGTTACATATTACGGATTGACTGTAATAAAGCAGAAGAAGGCATGAAAACGACAGCGTGGACAGACCATGTGATAAATGTAATGGCGATAGACAACCCATTAGAGTATGCAAGACTTTATCTGAATCATGAAATGCAGGATTTATGCTAAGCTTAGCATAATATCTGTTATGTAAAGTCGTAAATTATGCAAAGTTAGTCCCAAGAATCTTGTAAAATCAAAATTTCCGGGACTTTTTACTTTACATAAAATTGTAGTGGTAAAGATATTCATTTGATCAAAATATTATGACTTACACATGATTAATGTATCAGAATGCAAGGTATTTGTCATTTCTATTTTTATATTATGCTAAATAAAATTGCAGGAAAATCTATCTATTTCAGCAAAATATTAACTTTCTTTGGTAAGCGCCTAGTGTCAGGGTGGATTCCATTTTGCCCGGACAGCGTTCATAAT
>CAYPEW010000038.1:0-36041 GCA_964409845.1 uncultured Jutongia sp. | reverse complement strand
GTGTCCTTTAGGACATTAATCCGTATGCTTGGGAGCATCCACTTTTGGAGTAGGACACTATCCGTTGGAGAGGCATCTGCTCCCGCAGATGCCTTTCTTTACGTTCAATATAACATAATCATGGTAGAAATTCAAGTATGGATTTTTACTTTACTTTTACAATATTGATTGGATTTTAATTGGAAAAACAGGAAAAAAGGAGAAGTCCGTCAACATAGGCATTTTGTAGGAATATAAAATTTTCTATCAAAAAAATACCTTGAATAAAGGCTTTGTGGTAGAAAGTTTGGATTTCTCCATAGTTGGGATTTGTGGAAATGTGTATAGCTGGCTTGTATATGGGGACTGTGGAAATTTCATTATTATAATAGCCTGTTTCTTCACATACTTTCTTATCTGGACAATATAGCTGAATTCTCTTGAATCACCAACTTTCATCGCTGTTCCAAACTTTAATATTCCTTATTTTTTTCAATACAAACATATTGAGCATCTTTTCCCATCGCTTTAGCAATCTCTGCAATAGGAACATTTCTTCCTGAAAATTTAGGATAGTTAATATTATAACTACACTCATGACCATTTCTGATCATAAACTGTCGCTCATTAGCACTCTATTCTTTTGCTAAAAAACACATTGAATTCAATATATCTATATGTTCCGCATTCTTTTTTTATTATAAATATAACGCATGGCTTTTCCCTTCCAAGTGCAATGCTGAGGTTGTGAGGTGGTGACTAGAAGGATTTTTCGTTGACATTTGTGGACAGAAGCGTTTTCTCCAACAATTCCAAAATTATCACATCATTAACTACATTCACTTTACTGGCTAGTAAATCTCTCTTTATATGCACTTAGCTCATCAAAGGAATAATTATTCCATAAAACAGGGCACCCACCATAGCACTTGTCAAAATATTGACAATCAACACACTTTTCAGAAGGTAAATGACTAATATCTTCTATTGTGTTCTTATATGGATTATTTTTCCTTAATTCTAAAAAGTCATTAACACTAACAAAGTCTTCACCTAACCTTCCAAGCTTTCTGTCGAAGTACATATCACAAGGTAATAGATTTAACTGAGTATCAAATGTGACAGCATTTTTCTTGTGAATTTGACAAGGAGTTGCCATTCTTCCTTTTAGCAAATGGAATTGCTTTTCTGTATACACACATAGCGGGAAACTATATTCAATCCACCATTCGTTTGTTATATTGTTCAATTGTTCCATTTGTGATATGAATGATTCAATAAGTTTAAAAGGATTATGATTTTCTATATACGGAACATTTGTATCAACATTTTTATCGTTATCTATAACAAATGTAAACGAGAATTGTTTCGCCCCATTCTTAAGCGCTGTTTTAACTGAATCACATAACGAATATACATTCTCTAAAGTTACAACCATAGAGCAAGTAAATTCCATTTGCAGCGAAGATAGATTTTTGATTGCTTTTTGTTGTTTAATATATCCATCATATCCAGTAGCATTCATCCATTCCTGTGAATTTCTTCCTTTCATGGAAACATCAATATAATCCAAACCACTATCCATCAATCTTTTGATAAACTGGAAATTTTCAAGAAAAATTCCATTTGTTGCAACTGCAGTTGTTATTGAATGTCCTTTTTCTTTTATATATAACAAAATATCATTAAGATATGGATATAATAAGGGTTCACCTCCAGTAAAAAACATATACTTTACTTTTGCATCGCAACAGAAATCAACAATTTTTTTTAGATTTTCAAAGCTCACCATTTCATTTTCACAATACCCCGCATCTTTTACATAACAAAAATTGCATCGTAAATTACAATTTCTTGTTAAAACAACAGAGCATTGGTTAATTGTATTTTCATCAACCATAATAATTCTCTCCGTATTATTTTTTATTCTCAAATTACCGATATTTATTTGTCTAACTTGTATAACGAAGAAGTTTTTTGTGCAAAAACTTCTTTGGGATCTCCTTGAGCAACAATCTTTCCACCTGAATTGCCACCATATACTCCAAAATCTATGATATAATCTGCAACCTTAGCTACAAATTCAAGATTATGCTCTATAATTAAAAATGTTTCTCCTTTTTCCTGTAAAGAAAAAAGTACATTCTCAAATTTTGCAATATCAATTTCATTCAACCCAGATGTAGGCTCATCAAGAATATAGAGACTTTGTCCGCCTGACAGTACACCTAGTGCTTTAGCCAATTTTATACGTTGTGCTTCACCTCCAGACAAATTCATAGACATTTGGCCCAAAGTCAAATATCCTAATCCTAATTCAATCATGCTATTCAAAACCAAATATACTTTTTTTGTATCCTTAAAGATTTCAATAATTTCAGATATGGGTGTTTCTAACACATCCAGTATTGTTTTTCCTTGATAAGTAACTGAAAGAATTTCATCATTGTATCTTTGACCGTTACATTCGGGGCAAGTAATATAAGCACTAGGAAGATAATTAAGTTCTATTTTTTGAAGGCCTGTTCCTTGACAACATTCACATCGTCCGCCTTTAACATTCATACTGAACATGGAAGGTGACAATTTAAGTTTTTTTGCAGTACTTATTTTTGAATACAATATCCTTATTTCATCAAAAATTTCCAAATAAGACGCAACGGTTGAACGTGGTGTTTTACCAATAGGGGATTGATTCACTTTGATTATCCTTTTAATTGATTCTCCACCATAAATCTCACCATATTTTTTTGCCGTATTTTTATCAAGACTTTCTGCAACAGCAGTCGCTAGTGTAGATTTACCAGAACCTGAAACACCTGTGATACATGTAATTCCTCCAATAGGAAACGTAGCGTTTTGCTGTGAAATATTTCTAAAACTTATATTTTTAAACTCGAAAAAACCTTCTAACACTGTTAACTTCTTAAAGTCAAACATCATTTTCTTATTATCTTGTTTCGCTCCTGCACTCATTAGATATCCACCCTCTGGTCCACCAACAGGCCCCAATTCAATCCTATAATCAGCTTCTGAAATATACTGCTTATTATGTTCAATTGCAATAACAGTATTCCCCTTTTGAATAAGACTTCTTGTTGCATCTATAATGCGTACGATATCTCTATGATGTAAGCCTTTACAAGGTTCATCCAATATATATATCAAACCTTTTAATGAACATGTTAGCTGTGTAGCAATCCTCACACGTTGCCTCTCGCCACCCGAAAGCGATGGCACCGATCTATTTAAGCATAAATATCCCACATTTAGTTCTACTAATGCCTTTAACCTTTGAAAAATGCTATCTTTTAATTGTTCTACTAATACCTTTTTGTCTTCCGTTATTCTCTTATCTTTAAGATTTTCTAGCCAAGATTGCAATGAGGTTATTTCTAAACTCTCAACTTCATTATAGTTCAATCCACCTAAAGAATATTCAAGAGCTTTCTGACCAAGTTTTGCTCCGTTACATACATGACATACAGTAGTCGTTACATACTTAGAATAAGGTGCCACTTGCGCTTTGGAATTTATACTTGAAATTTGCTTTTTCAATAGTGGGATTATTCCCTGAAGAGAAACAAAATGCTGCTTTCTACGTTTCCCATCTTTATAAGAAATTTTTACCCTTAATACTTCTTCTGTATATAAAAGTTTATTAATTTCATTCTTTGTTAAGTTGGAATATTTCTTGTCTATATCAATATCATAATGGTCGCATATGGCTTCCAAACATTTCTGTTCTTTACTTTCTGCTGATCCCTTAAAATAAAGAATAGCACCGTCTCTTAATGTTTTATCAGGATCTGGAATCAAAAGATCTGGAGAAACGACCATCTCAACTCCTAGCCCATTACAATTAAGACAAAATGTTTTTGGATTATTAGACGAAAAAGTATTTTCAGAAATTCCATTATTAGCATCGCCATTTACTAAAGAGAATAGTGTCCTAAGATAATAGGATATTTCAGTAATAGTTCCAATTGTAGACCTAGGATTAACATTATAATAGTTCTGAGAAATATTCAGTGCCGGTCTAAGATTCTCTATGGACATAACTTTTGGTTTATTCATTAATTTTTGACTATAAATATTGCCTGTCATTCCCTCAAGAAATCCACGTTGACTCTCCGCATACAATGTATCAAAAATCAATGAAGATTTGCCACACCCAGAACATCCGGTGATACAAGTAAAAGCATCTAATGGTATTTCAATATCCAAATGTTTTAAGTTATTTTCATGCGCATCTTTTATTATTATTTTTTCCATAAAATTCTTTTCATCCTCCCAATCAAGAACTCTATTATCTCCTTATTTTATTTTGCAAAACTCGAATTTTCGCTCCTATAAGTAGTTAATTTTTCATGCTTCAATTTAGCTACATTGCAATGAAATTCATTAATTCTAAATGCATCACCATCTTCATTTTCATTTGAATTGCTCATCATACATACAGTACAATAGCCTCTATCTTTGCAATCAACACATTTCATAAAATCCTTTCGCTTTATCTTCCGTAAACACTTTACCTTATCAGAGTTTTTCCATATTTCACTCAAATTTTGGTTATCTAAAGTTCCAATAACATTTGATTGCCATCCTACACAAGGATAGACCCCTCCTGTTACTGATATACAAAAACTATATCTGCATATTGAACATATAGGATCATCACCTTTCAATGATTCTTTTTCCCTAGCAAGATTGCTAATTGTTTCTGCATAACCTTCTGCTAATTCATAATCAAAAGCTTTGCCAATTTCCTCTAAAGATAAGCGATTTGACAAATTATCGCCTGTATGATCATATGATGCAAAAATAACTGGTTCAACCGCAACAGAAATATTATTATCATACCCCCATCTAATAACACTTACAAAATCATCTTTATTTTGTTTTATAACCGGACAGGAAATCTGTACAGGTATTTTGGCTTTCATTAGTTTTTTTAACCCACAAATTGTCTTTTCTAAACTTCCCTGTAGTTTTGTTATCTCATCGTGAACGTCAGGATTCATTGCATATATTGATGTCTGAACTGATAGCAATGGATTTTTCCTCATCTCATCTACTATTTCATCTGTTAAGAGTATTAAATTAGATAAAACATTAACCGACAAATCTAATTCTCTACATTTTCTTAAAAAACCAATAAAATCTTTGTGTAAAAGTGGTTCACCTCCAGACAAAGTAACATGTATAATATTCATTTGTCTTCCTTCTTCGATAATTCTATAAAAAAGGTCAGAGTCCATAACATTTGTTTTATACTTATGTGGAATATAACAATGAACACACCGTTCATTACATGCATTTGCAATTTCAATATGAATACTTCTAAGAAATTCGTTTGTCCTAAATATACTTTTTACACAATCATCTGAATTAAAAGCAATTGCAGTATTTTCTGAATTATCATTTTCATTTGATTTCTTGTTTTCATAATCTTGGCAACTATCTTCGTTCTCCCCAATACACAAAAACCCCTCATCAACAAAATATTGTAAAAACTCAACAGTATCCTTTTGCAATGTTTCTAAATCAACACCTACAAAAATATGTGCCAATTCATCAACTATATCATCAATGTTTTTAGGATTTCTATCAAGTGCTGCCAACATTACAGCTCCACTTTTCGAAACATATTTCTCACCACGTAAATGTCTTTTATCATTTATCATTCTATATCCATATTCGGAATTATCTGTTATAAATCCATATTCGTCATATTGTCTAAACAATACATCTTGTTTTATTTTATAATACATTACTTTCTTACCTCTCATAAGTAAAATTTCTTCACAAAAAACAAAGGACGCAGTGATAAGTCACTCTACGTCCTCGTTCTACATGATCTTGTATATTATGCTTTCTGACCACAAGGTCTTCCGCAAGGACCATCTCCGCATTTAGCAGAGTTTACCTTCTCAGCGGTAATAACAGTAGGTTTAGTATACTCCATTATGACACCTCCTTAATAATTGCAATCTTCTCATTTTCCATTTCTCATAATTAATAATTTATATATATAATATCAAAAAAAATCATCAAAAGTCAATATTTTTATAATTTATGGATAGTGTAAATTTACTGTCGAAACTTACTGTAGGATTTAATAGATGAGATTCCACCAAAGATGTAAATCAGATTTGTTCAATTTCTCACTATAACCCTTGTTGTTGATTATTACAAGTTCCAAATATGAGAACAGAACCAGTCATACTTTTTCGTATCTCCCGGCAGATGATTATTTATACTACTCACATATTTTCCCAACTCTGTATAATTCTTTCTCTCTGCATGAAGCATTTTCGTCGCGCTGATCACATCATATTCTGCCCCCACTGCCATAAGCAGCTTTTCCCTTCTCTGGTAACGTACCAGCGCCAGCATGTCCCCTCCGTTCCATTTGTATGCCCTTAAATGGGTCATTTTGTCTGCACCTGTCCTGCTCCATCTCAGCGGCCTAGAACTCATTCTGGCTGACAGAACATGACTCACATGTCCCTCTGCACTACATTCTCTTACCTGATTCCGGCAGTTCATTCTGACTTTTATTGCCGTCCAGTTTCCCAAAATGTATTCTTCACTTGCTTTGACACGTTTTTTCCCGGCTGCAGTTTCTGTTATGTTCTGTATCCGTACAAAGATCTCCTGCAATTCCTTCTTTGTTCCTATTTTCATGGTCTTTAACAGTTCTTCCCTAGCTTCCTGTGTGTTGCCCAGCAGATGAGAGGTCGCCCATACCAGACATTGATTGATATGAAATTCGTCAAGTACGTATGTAATCCCTTCTATTTTCTATTTTCTTTTTTCCTGCTTTGATCCATGATCCGCCATCCCCATTGAGAAATATCTTTTTTACATGGTCTAAATCATAATTCTGCTCTATGTATGCATAGACAGCTTCCCATAGCCGGCTGTTTCCTTCTTCACCGTTGTAAGTTCCGCTGAAGTAATAAGGGTTTACCAGACGATGACGCATGCTTTTCGGATTCTCTTTTTCGATCCCCCATAGACGTAAACCAGCTTGGTTATCAGGTAGTTGTTTTTCCGGTTCATTCGTTTTTTTCCAAATCACCTTTCCGATTCTAAAACTGTAGGGCCACATGGTCTCCATCTGCATCTATATGCAGGAAATCTACTTTGTTCTTCCTGGTTTTTATGAGAAATTCTTCGGGAAACTCTAATTCATGAATGTTGTTTTTGACTGTCTGTTTGCTGACACCGGTTCTGATATCCGTCCGGTTTCCTGCTTTCTGGCAAGAGGTATCTACGGCCTCCTCCAGCAGTTTTGCTTCTGCATCTTCTGTCAAACGTTCATGGGATTCCATGCTCATAATGATATCCAACAGATATTCAGAATGTCCATCCCGTCTGTTTTTAAATAGAGATTTTTGAAAGGTCAATTCTCCCAGAGATGTATTCAACTGTTTTTATCTTTTCTGGAGATGATCCAGTCCTGCTTTCTTTTTCCACTGTTTCTAATCATGGTGTCGCAGTTGTTCAGTGTTTCCTAGATGATATCCAGACCAAAGTTATTGATTTCTTTCCCAATTCCGGTTACAAAGGAAGCCATGTCTCTCGGATTTTTCACAAAGTTTTCTATTACTTTTTCTAATTTACGGATTCCAATTTCCTCAAAATGCTGTATACTGTTAATCATGGAGAACACCCTTCTTTCTGTAGATTTGGTCTTGTCAACTTAATCTTAACACAAAGTTGGTGTTCTCTTTTTATTAACCTACAAAAATTTTACGCTAGCTAATTTATGTGAACCAATCTTATTTCTGTCTCTCCTGCTGTTTCTGTAGCAGACTTCCCACATCCAGCAGCTCCGGTCCCGCCTGTTTTTTCCGGCGTTCTTCTGCTTTTTGTTCTTTCTTCGCCTGTTTCTGCTGCCGTTTATTTTCTTTAATCTGTTGTTTTGTCAATACCGCATCCTGTCCCGGCTGATGGTCGGATGATGACGCCACATCCTGCTCAGCTACCCTCTGCTGACGCACAGCCCCTTCCTGTGACGCCTGTTTTCCAGCATCTGCCGACTGCATCGCTGCCATGGATTCTGTTTTTTCCTGCATACCTTTCGCTACTGACATTCCTGCTGATACGCTACCTGTCTGCTCCTGCCCGGCACGCAGCCGCATCCGTTCGGCACGTTTTTCTTCTCTGCGTTTCCTAATTTTGCGGATCCAGGTTCCATTTGCCAATATTGGCAATCTCCGATTTAGGATATCTAACATCCACAATATTACTGCTGCAATTAAAAACGGCATGGTCAGATTAGTTCGTGACTCCGTTCCAGGAGGGGTATTCTGATAAATCTCCTGTAAATTACTGATATACTTCCCACCGGTCTCAGCCAGAAAACGATCCACTACGCTGCTTTCAGTGGTGTAACGGTATTCTGCGGAATATTGCATGGTTAACTGCACATTGGCGGCATGTTGTAATTCCCCATTCTGACTCTCACGAACATTGATGGTATATACTCCGGTCTCGCTTAACGGAATCTTCCCCTCATAGACATTACCGGATACGGCCTCTAAGCTAATCTCCTGTTGCTCTCCTGCCTGATCGGTATAAATCGCTGTCACTTTAGCATCTCCGGACATATCTTCATTTTCATAACGTACGATCCCGGTATTCCCTTCCTGGCTTGCCATAACCCTGCTGTCATCGTCACGATGATACACAGACTCGTCAATCAAATGACTCCAAAACATGGGATATTCTTTCCAGCTGGCATAATTTCCCGTCCATTCGTTAGTGACATCTGTAGTAAAAACAACCGTTGTACCCAGGCCATAATGCCATTCTGCCAGAATCGGATCCTCTTCTGTATCATCTTTCAACACTGCTGTGGCACTGTCTTTTAATGAAGTAGCAACATATCCCCGTAATTCCGGCATAGCATCAATATCCTGCATAATCTGGGAATCCGCTGTAAGCACTGGTGTAAAATCACGGTTCACCAGGAAATCGCCCTGAGCATAATATATTTCCTGTGCAAAGATACGGGGCAGCTCCGCACCATCTGTCAGATAGGTACGTCCTTTTCCCAATTCTGCAATTCGTTTCAGTAATTTCTCATCTGCATCATTTCCCACTGCCACCGTGGAAACGGTAATTCCGTCTTTCTCACTGTCCTGCAACAATTTATTATATTCCTGACCCCCGTTATCCTGTCCATCGGTCAGCAATACCACATGCTTAATCTGGGCATCCGCCTTCTCCAATGCCTGATATGCCTCTTGAAGCGCCGGGAAAATACTGGTACTTCCCCCCTCGTTAATTCCCATAATCCTTTTGTTAATCTGATCCCGATTCTTCAGCTCATCCAGCTTGACTGCCCACTGAAAAGTATCATCAAAGCACAGCACACCTGCCATATCCGTATCCCGCAGATTCTTCAAAGCACCTGCCGCTGCCTCTTTTGCTACCTCTAACTTAGTCTTGTTACCACTACCACTAGTATCAGACATACTGCTAGAATGGTCAATGACCATAACCATTGCCATTTTCGGTAATTCTTCCTGATCCTTATGATCCATATTTACCGGCAGAATCTTTTCCAGCACCGTATCCCGATAGCCACCCAGCGCAAAACTCTGGTCGCCGCCAATTGCCACCAAGCCACCGCCATAATCTTTGACATAGGATTCCACCGAATCCAGAAATCCCGAAGATAAATCCTCCTCAAAAACATTTTCCAATAATACAGATACATAGCGGTTCAGGTCAGATACTGTGCTAGGTGCCTGGGACGGATCCAACACCTGATACGGATAGGAAGCGGCGTTCAATACCTTCTGAAATTCTCCCGTTTCCCCTTTCTTTCCCTCAATTAGCAATATTGGCTTCTTCTCACTCGCCTCCGTATAGGCAACATATTCATTATTGACCTGTATGGTATCCTGATCCGGAATAATAATCGCACGGTAGTTGGAGAATCCGCCTTCTTCCCGCACATCCTGGAAGGAAAAACGGTTCGTTCCTACCTGTAAATCCACCAATTCTTCCCGTCTCAGGGTATTATCGTTATATAACTGCAATCTGGCACCAGTGTGCACCGTACTTTCCACCTCAATATCCACGGAAAAGGATTCTCCAATGGCAATTCGCTCTGGCACTGACAAATCGGACAAATATACTTCGGCGCCAGGAGTGCTTTCCCATTTTTCCACCTGAACATCCACCTGTGCCGCCAGCAGACTACTGCTCATTCGGGATAAATCTCCAGCATTTTCCCCTCCGTCAGTCAACAGAACCAGACGTTTACTGCTATATTCCGGATAAAGGGATATCGCAGTTTGTACTGCCTGCTCCAGATTGGTTTCCGAAGTGACAGGCATGGTGTTCAATCCCTCAAACTGTGTCTTGGTGGAAACAAATTGTTCAATATTAGAATCTCCACCAAATACCAGTACTCCTGCCTGTTCCCCTGCCGGCAGTCGATCCAACGCTTCCCTGACCTGATCCACTGCCTCCTCCTGATGCATAAGAAAACTATCCGATGCATCAATCAGAAACAAAGTGGTGGGCTTTGCCCTCCATCCTGTCACAGACAAACCAAACAAGGCTCCCACTACCAATGCAATTACAGCCAATCTCAATCCATAGGTCGTAATTTTTCCTGACTTGCTGCCAAACACCGGCTGCTTACGACGATATACCAGCCATTCAATGATCAACAAGACTAACAAGAAAATCAAAATTGGTTTTAAAAGGGACACTGCCCCAAACACTTGACGAATACTCTGATTGGCATCCAGCTTTTTCCCTTGCTCCCCAGTCACACTAATTCCCTGGTGCACCTCCGACTCCACAGCAGGAAATACCACCGTAAAATATTGGTTCCACTCACTACTGTCCAACTTTGCGGATACCATATAAAGACCAGATCTGGCTGTATCCGTAAAGACACCATGTCCATCTTGTAGGACACCAGCTACCGTTTCTTCGTCCGGTTTATGCCATTCCAGAGCAGTTACCTCCTGTCTGCAAAGCAAATCGGCGGTATCCAAAGGGTTCAATCCAGCATCCGACAAACTAAGCGCGCTGGATGTCTGATGCAGAATATTCTGAATCAAAATCGGAAATTCCATCTGCAAGGGCAGATCCGTATCGTGCAGATCATAGCCTAATACGGTAACGGATCTCCCCTCCAGAGTTCCGGTATATCCCACACTATCTGTACCATCATTACAAAAAGAATACCCCCAGGACGGCACTTCCACGCCCCTTGCCTGACCGCAGCCAAAGCTAAACTCCTCCATATCCGAAAGCAGCGATCCAGTAGGCACTGTCACACGTATATTCTCTTTTTTCTTCTGTACCGTTACCACAGTCTGCTTCTCAATAGTTACATCTTTCGTAGGATTCAAGATCAGAACATTTTCCGATCCATACCAGCGTTTCGGCATCTGTCCATCATAGACAATGAGATCGTACTGTTTTTCCGGATCCATATTTTTAAGGGAATTCACTTTATCCAGCACCACGTTATCATCCAAGGTCAATGCCTTTTCCAAAAACTGATTCTGCTTGGAAACCAGCAAAACCCGTTTCTCCACAGCAGAATCCAACAGGGCATAGGCTGTATTATCCGCATCCAGCCCATCTTTTTCATTAATTTCCGCACGCAAATAAGCACCCGACGTGCGCATCTGATGGAATCTGGTCTCACTCACTTCCAAAAAAGTAATAATCCGACTCTCCCCTGCATCTAGGGAAACCTGCTGTACATCGTACAAATCCTCCCCCAGATACAGATTAATTTCATGGGAAACCTGTGATGCTCCATGATTCTCTATTTTTGCCTGAACCGTTACACTCCCCTCTTCATTCTCTGTATGGCCGACCCAGTCCACAGAGCAATTGTCATACTCTGTGCTCAGATCAATAATTTCTCCGGCAATCTCCCCCAGTTCCACGCTTTCATCCGTAAAACCAATCATCTGGTACTCATCCCATTGCTTAACAATGGGATGCAGCATCTGAACGGCAGACTGTAAATTTCCCTCCCCATCCGTTGGCTGTTGTTCCTGAATGAGTGTCTGAATTTTATCTAGGTCTGTCACATCATTTGCCAACAACTTACCACTGCGTCCGCCTGTCAGCAGGGTTACTCTGGTTCCTTGTTTTAATTGACTGACATACTGCTTTGCCTGTCTCTTTGCCTCCTCCAATTTGGTATGTTTCTCATCAAACTTACCATTCATACTGCCGCTAAGATCCATACAAAGCACCACCCTGGCACTATCTCCGCCCTGCAGATGCAGATAGGGCATCATCAGTGCCAGAATCAGCAGAATCAATGCCAAAATCTGTAAATACATTAACAAATAATGACGGAATTTCTCCCAAGGCGTCTGTGCCTGCACATTTTCATAAGCTTCTTTCCATAAATTCAATGCCGGAATTCTTTGTGGTACAGCATGTGTTTTTAATAAATAGAGTATAATAATGCCCGGTATCAATACCGCCAAGCCTAAAGGCCATAAATTAGTAATTCCCATACTGTCCCTCTCTTTCTGCTGACACTGAAAATATTATGATGTTGATGCTATGGATTACTACATTACATTGCTTCGCAGTTTTCGCATCTCCTCATATTTGCAAGCAAATCTGCATTGTACTATAGTGATTGCAAACTTCCATTATGAAGTCCTTTATAAATAACCTGATCAATGGTTTCCGTATTCCTGACCTCCATCCAGTGCGCCTGATAACGTTTCGCCAGTTTCTGTAACTCCATACGGTATTTTTCCACTTGCTTGTTATATTCCGATAACAATTTCTCTGTCATCGTTACCTTTAATTCTTCCTCGGTTTCCTCATCCACCAGATTAAGCGTTCCCTGAAAAGTAGGATGCAGCTCCTCCTCTGCCACAATACGGATCAATATAATATCCTGCTTCTGAAAACGCAGATATTTTAATACTTGGGCAATATTTTCCATCCGGGATGGATCCGCCCCTCTGTCCATAAAATCGGACAATACAATAGTGCATCCTCGTCTTGGAAAAGATATTTTCCGCATAGAATTCCACAAATCCGTCTGCCCCTCAAAGGATAAACGCTCAATCTGTGCCAGATAACGGTTCAAACTCTGTACCCCGGCCAGTCCAGCCTCTACTTTCGCCTGTGGCTGCGCTTCCCCAGGGATCTTTATTCCGCTCGTCTGGGATGGCATATCCCAGGAATCAGAGTTTCCAGCAGTACGCTTGCCAGTGGGAACCATGCTGCAAATAGATGCCAGCCGTACCCGATCCTGGGCATGCAGAGCCACATAGCCCAAAGCACCTGCCAATCTGGACGCCATCACCGCCTTAGAAGGACTGCCAAAATTCATAGATCCACTGGTATCGGTGACTATCGTGTAGATTCCTTCCTGCTCCTGCATAAACAATTTCACATACAGTCGATCCATTCGTCCGTAGGCATTCCAATCGATGCGACGAATATCATCCCCCGGTATATATTCCCTGAAATCTGCAAATTCCACACTGCTGCCCTTAGCCCTGGATCGTCTCCCACCGCTTCTGCCACCAGACATCCGCTGTCCTTCTGCCAGGCGAATCCTGTGCAGATGATTCCAAAACTCTGCATCAAACAGTTTTTCTTCCATCCATCTCCTCCTGTAGTCCCCGGATCACAATATCTGCCGTCACATTTTCTGACAGAGCATCAAAATTCATCGCCACACGATGACGCAATGCCGCTGGCGCTACATAATCAATGTCATCAAAGGAAACATTAAAGCGCCCCATAAGCAATGCTCTGGCTTTCGCTGTCCTAAGAATCGCCTGAGCTGCTCTAGGACTGGCACCTGCCATGACATACTGCTTAACCTGTGCTGTTGCATATTCACTCTCCGGGTGGGTTCCCAGAACCAGTTTCAACGCATAATCCTCCACAGCATCCGCCACCGGTACTTCCCGTACTGCCTGCTGCAGCCGGATCAGATCCTCCCGATCCAATACCCTTGTAATTTCTTCCCTCTCCTCTTCCACGGTTAAATGAATAATCTCTTTCAATTCCGTAAGACTTGGATATTCCACCAGCAGCTTAAACAGAAAACGGTCCAGCTGTGCCTCCGGCAATGGATAAGTCCCCTCATTCTCGATAGGGTTCTGGGTGGCAAGCACCATATAAGGCGCCTCCATCTCATAAGTCTGTGTTCCCACCGTTACCGTCTTTTCCTGCATGGCTTCCAAAAGCGCTGACTGTGTTTTCGGTGTGGCACGGTTAATTTCATCTGCCAGCACAATATTGGCAAAAACCGGACCTTTCTGAAAACGGAACACATTGCGATCCCCTTCTTTCTCTATCAGGTTTGTACCTGTAATATCCGCAGGCATCAGATCCGGTGTAAACTGAATTCTGGAAAACTGCAGATCCATAACCTTGGCAATGGTTTTGACCAGCTCTGTCTTACCTAGTCCCGGCACACCCTCTAACAATACATTTCCCTCTGCCAAAATCGCCAGAATAATCTGTCGCACAATCTCCGTCTGTCCAATAATTCCCTTGGCAATCTCTGCCTCACAGGCTGCCACCTGATCCACTAACTTCCTAACTTCCTCTTCATTCATTGCAAACTTCCTCCTACTTATATTTTCCTACAGTAATATACTACAGGCTTTCAACGAGAAGAATGTGCCAGCATTTATGCTGTTGCATCCTTCCGAGAGTTGGCTTAGTTTTGCTCTACTCACTCTATAAACTATAGATACTCGATGAGAAGAACGCTGCTTTTGCGTTCTTCCAGAGTTGACTTAGTTTCACTTCCCTTAGCTTGCTAAGGGTTAGTGAAACTTCAACTCTTACACTCTTTTAGTCCAGTGAACTAAAATATTCTTTTACCATTTCCTCCATAGAATCCGGTATTTTCTGTTTCTGTATTTTGGAATATGCCTTTTTTTCATAGCTCCCGGATACAGATCCCAGGTCTGCTTTGCTTCCGGCACGGGAGGTACCCTGTTGCTCTGATTTCCGCCGCATAGAGGAAGATCCCTGCTTCTGCCCGGTCAGGTTTTCATCATCTCCCGTCTCCTCTGGTATCCAGACTTGTTCTGCCTCTCCTACCTGCTCCTTACGCTCAATGCCCTGCTCACTACCACTGCTGTATCCACCACCATGTCCAGATCCACTGCCATTTCCAGATCCACTGCCATTTCCGGTTCCACTACTATTTCCAGTACCATTTCCGTTGCCAGATCCATCCCCGCTGCCGTTACCATTACCATTACCGTTGCCATTACCGTTGCTGTTGCTGGAAGTATTTCCCTGACCAGAACCATTTTGTCCATTCTGCCCCGCTCCGGACTGTCCCGGTGCTGCAGATGCCCCAGGCTGCCCTGTTGATCCCGACTGGACATTCGTAGAGGACTGAGACGTTCCTGCCTGGCTGAGTTTCGTCTGGGTATAGGAAGCATTGGCATTATTCAGGCTTTGCAAGGCATCGGAAAGTTCCTGCTGCGTAATATTCCCATCCTTCAATGCCTGGTTCAACTGATCAATCAACGCCTGTTTCTGCTGTGTTCCCAATAATTCTCCCAAGCTCTGCAATTCCTGCTTCATACCGGCAATAGTATCACTGTTTTCCGCCAGCTTATCCAATGCCTGCTGATAGTCTGCCATTGCCACCAGATCCTGGTTCTGCACCAAAGACTGCAAGTTTTTCGCTGTTTTCTCATCCATGTCCTTTGGCAGAGAATTAACCAGTTTCGTTTCCAACCTCTCCTGCGCCTTACGGATATCCTCTGTATTCTTACTACCTTTTATCTCCTTTTTGGCTGTCTGCAAGATTTCCCTTAACTTCTTTTGTTCCGTCTCCTGTAATTTCCCCTCTCCTGCCTGCTCCCCTAATTTCTTATCTGCCTGATCCAATTGCTTTTCTGCCACCTTTTTTACTACAGACAGTGCATGTCGCTCCTTTGCCAGCTTCTTTGCCTCTGTAGGATAGAGTGCACAGCATAACGCCAACGCCAGACACAACCCCATACCTGCATACCATCTAGGATAGCCTCGTAATGGCAATCGCTCCGCTATCCGGAAACTACGAATCTGCTCTACCGTATCCTGCCGCTGCATTCTGCTCATCAGATCCGATTTCCCTCTGCCCTCCAGACTGGTGGTCAAACGTTCTTCCAAACCTGCCTGATCTCCCAGCACTGCCACCTGTTTCTCCCTTGGCAAACGGCATAGCCAATGAATGGCACCAAATAGCAGAAAAACCAGACAGCCGGCAAAACCAATCCATTCCCCCTCATAAATGGGAATCCACAACGACAACAGATTACACAACAGGGCAAACATAGCCCCCATCAAACCATACAGAGCCAGATACCACAAACTCCGCTGTAACATCAGCCGCTTTCGCAGCTGCTTTAGAAATCCCCGGATCTCCTGCTCCTCCTGGGAAAGATTTTGCTTCTCCACCATTCATTCCCCTCCTTGCAACCTTAGATACATAAAAAACATCCTATACCCTATATCAACTCTTATACGCTTTTTTTCCGTTGCCGTTTCTCCATTTTCCGCTGCTGTTTCTCCAATTTCTTTTGGTTAATCTTTTTCTTTCTGAGTGGATCCAACTGCCTTCCTGCCATACGCATGATAAGCCATGATAGAGCCGACTGCGCCACCAGACTGAAAACAACCCAATACTCACGAATCACATTAGGCAATCCATGTCCACTATGAGTCATCACATTCATCATGATAGACTCCCCGGCAAACTGTTTCATTAAAGCTTCCACCAGGGTGCAAACCGGATTAACCAGCAACACCAGCAAAACCGGACTCACATCTATCGTTACCGTTCTGCCCTGAGCAAGCATCTGTGCGTAATACAGACTACGCACAACCCACACAACTCCCACAATAATAACTGTGATAGCACACAGCAGGATAATACCGCCGTAAGCAAAAACCGTAGCCGGAACGGTACGTTTCATCATTACCGATGCCCAGATTCCAATACTTCCAATCAAAAGTGTACAGACAAAGATGACAACCACAAATTCCAGCAAGTCCAGAATCTCCACACCACCGATGGTAAAAATAATGGAAATCGTTGGCAAGGTAGATACAATCAACAGGAGAACCATACTGATGGAAGACATCAGCTTTCCCCAGACAATTTGTTCCGGTTTCAAAGTCGTCGTTAATAAGATTTCCAAAGTCTGCTTTTCACGTTCCCCGGCTATACTCCCCGCTGTAAATGACGGAACCAGAAACATAACCATACCTGCTTCAATAGCGATTAATGTAGCATACAAAGCAATGGCATTACTATACTCTATCCTTCCAGTCATGGTGGTACTAAATGCCACAGAAAAACCAAAAATGGCTATTCCAATCAATATCAGATTGTAAAAAAGAACGATTAATGCAAATTTCACATTGCGGACACGCAGCTTTGACTCTTTGAGAAAAACAGCATTCCAATGAAAATTTTTCATACGATTTTTCATTTCTTTCATGCTGACAGCACCTCCTTATTACCTGTGATTTCCATAAATACTTCCTCCAGATTGCTGGACTGGCGCATAAATGCAGCAACTTGCACTCCTTGGGAAACCAGGGCAGCTAATAACTCTGCCTCCTGCACCTTGTTTCCCTTGAAGTTAATCACAATCTCATTTTCTTGTAGAGAGACATTAGTAACCAGAGGATTTTCCTTTAACAATCTGACTGCCTGTTCTTTACCATCTAACACTTCAATCATCAATGGGTTGGAAGTATTCAAATGGGACAAAATCTCCTCAACCTCTCCCTTTACTACCATCTGACCACGGTCAATAATACCAATTGTAGTACACATCTCTGCCAGCTCCGACAGAATATGAGAACTAATGATAATGGTCTTTCCCATATTATTCAGATTTTTGAGAATTTCTTTCATCTCAAAACGTGCCCGGGGATCCAGTCCAGATGCCGGTTCATCCAAGATCAGCAGATCCGGGTTGTGTACCATGCTCCTTGCCAGGCAAAGCCGTTGCTTCATTCCCCGCGACAAACCGTCCACATAAAACATTGCCTTATCCGATAAATTAACCAGATCCATCAGGTTCATACACAGGTCGGTTGCCTGCTTGCCATAGATCCCATACGCTGAGGCATAAAACTCCATGTATTCGATTGCCCGCAGATTGTCATAAACGCCGAAAAAGTCAGGCATATAACCGATCCGATTCTTTAACTCCTGGCTTTGATGCAGGGCATCTACCCCTGCCACAGATGCCATTCCTCCGTCTGCCTTTAACAGACCGGACAAAATACGCATCGTCGTGGTTTTTCCGGCACCGTTAGGTCCCACAAAACCAAACAGTTCCCCCTTGTCAATATGCAGATTCAAACGGTTTAAGGCAATAAATTTTCCATATCTTTTTTCCAAGTCCCTAATCTCTATCACGATCCAATCCTCCTTTCCAAAACTAACCTTGGCAGATCAAACGAATCATAATATCCTGCCTGATCTGGATATTTTGACTCATCCAGACCCTCGATCTGATAAATCAACTCCATTTCTTGTTTTTTATCTATATATTTCGTTAGATCCGTGATCACTGCTTCCTTCCCTGCCGTGAAAATCAACTCTGGCTTTCCGGTTTGCTGGTTTACAGCAAATACATTCCCCAGGAATAAATTTCCTTCTATATCCGGTATGTCACCCGGATACTGGCTAATTTCATCCAACAGATCAAACTCTGAGTTTCCAGATCTCTGGTAACTCAACTGAAGCAGATCAGGCACACCCATCGCTTCAAAACTATAGTGTACGGTATACTCTTTGGTACTCAGCCCACTTCCCCCCTGCGATTCTGCCGGAGTATCCTGTGCAAAAACATCCAGGGTTCCCACAAAATCAGCAGCTATCTCTCCCAGATCGTCGTGATTCAACTTCTGCACCACTGCAGTCTCTCCATAGAGATCTGTATCGTATTGATTCGTATATGCTGTTGCCTGATCCGATGCCAGAAAACCATAGAAATGATAACCACCGGTATTTCCCACCATATTTATATAGCGGTTTAACATAACGGTGCGCCGCAATCCCTGCACATCGTCACTATTATATCTATTGATTTCATAACTAGTCACTTGTGCTGCTGTGCCCCCCTCTATACTTGAATCCTGAATCCATGCATCTGATACATCCAACTGATCCAGAGCAATACTCTCCCCACGTTTCAAGTCTCCCAGTGACAGAAGATTACCATTGCATAAAATAGCACATTGTTCCAGATCATAGTTTGACCGATTGGTAACAATACCTGACAGGGCATCCTGACTTAAATTCATATCTGTAAACTCTATTTTTCCCTGTGTCTCTACTTCCTGCTGTTGACGAAATGGCAAACTATCAAAAGCGGATAAATTCTCCATATGCAATATGGTTTTTTGATCCTGATACTCAATCCTGCTCACATAATCCAAATGACTGGACTGGTTATTGGAATAATAATATTCTTCCCGCAGCCGATAAGGAATTACACTTTTTTCCGATATCTCCAAATCAAAAGGATCATTATTAGGACTAGTGAGCATCATATAGGTCTGCATAGTAGAAACTTCTTCATTAGACAAATCAATCTCTGATAAATAATTGATATATGGATGCTTCACTCGAGTACCGGTACCAATCAGATAAATCAGTACGGAACACACCACTGCAGATACCGGAATCAGACTCCAAAGCCATTCCCTTTTCCCCCGCTTCCGCAAAATAGAATATAAAATCGGACCAATAAACACAGCATAGATCAATAGCAATACCGCATAGAGTGCCACATTCGGCAGACCATTTACTTCGGTTGCCTGCAAACCATTATTTAACGACATTTCATCATATATATCATAATAAATGTCGAGATCATCATACAAAGATGCTTCACTAATTAACTGGGTTTTCCGATTCATGCTCATATTCAGATAAAACAGACTTTGCAGATGTTTTTTCAGTTTATCCCCCACACCTGCCAGATCAAAACTAGAAACCATTACACAGCCTTTTCCGTAATCCATCTTCCCCACCAGCATGGTGTCATCCTGACTCAAAATCGATTTCATATTTTCAATCTGAAGTTCACTGACATCCAGATCTTCACCAAAAGAGGTGGATATCCTCTTAACATTACCAATAGTTCCCTGTAATAAGGTACCTGAAAATGCCTTTAATGTTTTCTCCGGCTGGGCACCAGTACCCAGGATCAGCGTACCACCCATACGAACCCATTCATTAATGGCTGCAATCTGTTTCTCAGAGAATTGTGTCGTATCAAACTGGTTAATAACCAGAATATCAAAAATATCCAGACTTCTGGCATCATCGGTCAACATCCATTCCTGCACCATCTCTCCTGGCATATCATCCACACCTGTCCCTGTAATATATGAAATGCTGACATTATCTTCTGATATACCGCCATACAATGGATCGCTACTTCCCCCCATTACATCTATTCCCACCAACTGTTTGTCCAGATCATTACCTTTCAGCATTTTCCCCTTTGTATCACACAAAGCAGTCTGCAATGAACCCGCTTCATAGGAAAACAATAATGTATATTCTTTCGTTTCCCCTGCTGCAATCTGTACTTTTTTATCTACCACCGTTCGATTGTCCGCATTGGAATTCTGCGCATCGAGATACATACGAAAAATTCCCTCAAAGTCTTTTCCATTATTTTTCATAATCAGGTGAACCGGTGAAAACCTTCCGCTTCGGATGGTACCTTTTGCCAGCCCAACATGGAAACTTACCTCAATATCCCCAACCTGATAAGTCAAATGACGGAAATTTTCACTTCCCTGTGTCAGCATCTGTGCCTGGGAATGAATCGCTCCCTCTCTCCATGGTGCAAGTATGCCAAACAGACATGCAAGCAGGATACACACGGTCAAACATCCCCCTTTGTATCCTTTTCTACTTGTTTTCTGATGATAATTCACTGTTTTCTCCTCCTTCCAATTCCTGCTCTTCTACTAATGGCAGGGCAATAGTAAACTGAGTTCCCTGAATACTGCTGGAAACCTGTATTTTCCCTCCATGTAGCTGAATAATTTCATAAGCAATATTAAGTCCCAGTCCAGTTCCTCCTGTATCGGTAGACCGGGATTCTTCCACCCTGTAAAATCTCTTAAAAATGGATGACAAACTTTCTTCTGGAATGATTTGCCCAAAATTGGTCACACAAATCTGTATTTCTTTTTCTAACTTATGGATATCCACCGTAATCTGCTTTCCATCTCTTCCATATTTGGCAGCATTGCTTAACAGATTCTGTACCGCTCGGGCAATCATTTCTCCATCCAATACCATAATCTGACTATTGGTATCACTGTGATAACTACATTCCAGGTCATAATCCTGAAAAATCGGATAGAATTCTTCCACCATCTGACTGACTAACTGTACCAGATCAATTTCACTGCGGTGCAAGGTGATCTCTCCATTCATTAGTTTCGTATAACTGAACAGATCCTGAATCAAGCGCTCCAGACGCACTGCCTTCTGAAATGCAATGGCCGCAAATTTCTGCCGCTCCGCAAGCTCATAATGCTCCATATCCATTGCCAGTTCCAGATAGCCCATAATCGAAGTAACCGGAGTCCGCAGATCATGCGCCACACTGGTAATCAGATTTTTGTTGTCCTGTAACGCCCTCCTCTCCACCTCCATCATGGCATAGAGCTGCTCCTGCATCTCATTAACCCGTTTCACGATCTCCCCCAGCTCATCCTGTCTCCCGATCTCAATCCGCTCCGTCATATTACCAGTGGCAATATGAGTAATATTGTCTGAAATATAGGACATGTCCCGCACAATCCTCTTGGTAAATAATAAAAAATAAATAATAAAGAGACAGATCGTTGCAATAATTAGAATCAAGATAATCGAATAAATGGTACGCCGGTCAAAACGTTTCAAATGATGATAACCCGGCAGTCTGGAAGATTCCATATAGGAATGCCGGAGCATCTCATCTGGTGATGGTCTGGGCATTCCCACTCCCTTGTATGTTTTCCCAAGCAGCATAGAAATCAGATAAATCAAAACGCCTGCAACGACCTCCGTCAATACAGTCAACGCCATACTCAAAACAGCATAGACAATCAGCTCTGTTCTCAAGCTGCGAAAATATAATTTATTCTGCTTCAAAATTCTTCCTCACTATTATAAACACAATTCCAATCATGTCAGCTTCGCTGACACAAACAATCAGAGACTAAAACACCAGGCTGTCGCTGCTTCGCAGCTTTACCAGCCCTCCCTCATTCGGAACTCCCGCACTACTTATAGTATTGCTTCGTTCCTCATGAGGGACGCTCGCACAATCAGATAAGATGTTCATGCAAGTATGACATCTCATCTGGCTCTGCTCGCTGTTTTAGTCACACTTGTAACCCACGCCCCACACTGTCTTGATAATTTTGGCATCACGGGGATCCATCTCAATCTTTCCCCGCAGTCTCCGGATATGCACCATAACCGTATTGCTCATTTCAAAACTCTTTTCCTTCCAAACCCTCTCAAAAATTTCATCCGTTGTAAAAACCTGTCCAGGATGAGAAGCCAGCAGGTATAACAGATCAAATTCTATCGGTGTCAACCTGACTTCCTTGCCATACGCTTTTACCTGATGCGTCTTCTTTTCCATCCAGAGATTCGGAATGTCCACCACACCACTTAATTCTGTAGACGTACCGCTAAAATTCCTGGACCGCCGCAACTGGGATTTCACCCTCGCCATCAGCTCCATCTGCTGAAAGGGCTTCGTCACATAATCATCTGCCCCCTGGTACAGGCTGGACACCTTATCAATCTCTGCATCTTTGGCACTGAGCATGATAATCGGAACAGTGCTTTTTTCCCGGATCTTGTCACAAACCTGATTCCCGTCCATACCAGGCATCATAATATCCAGAATGACTAAGTCGATCTGCTCTGCATCGAAAACCTCCAATGCCTGGCTCCCATGATACGCCTTGTATACCTCATAACCCTCTTCCTCTAAATGAATCCCTACCAGATCTACGATCTCTTTATCGTCATCTACTACCAGTATATTTGCTTTATTCATATGTTCTCTCCCCCTGAACACCGATTTGTACATTCACAGCATATCACATTCTATAAAGAAAAGTCTTTACGAAAATCTTACATTTCTGAATTTCCCATTTAAAAATACTTCTCATAACGCAAAAGAATCCCCGGAGTAAAAAATCACTCCAGAGATTCTACCATTTTATCATCTCGAC
This sequence comes from uncultured Jutongia sp., assembly GCA_964409845.1. Classification (GTDB taxonomy): domain Bacteria; phylum Bacillota; class Clostridia; order Lachnospirales; family Lachnospiraceae; genus Butyribacter. The sequence goes on along the minus strand of CAYPEW010000038.1, from coordinate 12,779 downwards.
TATCGTCTCGATGTGTGCATTCTCACAATGTCGGTTCGTGCAAGCACGACCGCCGCTGCGCTCATTTTATCATATCCTATTTAACAGCTTTCATCTTTCATGGTCAGCTTCAGCTTCTGTTCTTCCTTATGGGAAATTCGCAGGGTAGAACGGTCTTTCAGACTTTCATACACCTTTGGCACCACAATGCTCTGATAAGCCGGACGAATAATCTTGTCAACATTAATCAACTCCTCCATCCGGTGTGCGCTCCATCCCACAATACGCGCCATGGCAAAGATCGGTGTAAACAGTTCCTGTGGAATTCCCAGCATGCTATATACAAATCCACTGTAGAAATCCACATTGGCACTGACGCCTTTGTAAATCGCCCGCTCCTCGCCAATAACCTCTGGTGCAATACGCTCAATCATAGAATACAGAGCAAACTCCTCTGACTGATGCTTTTCCTGCGCCAGCAATTCCACAAACTCCTTAAAGGCAACCGCCCTTGGGTCAGAAATAGAATATACCGCATGCCCCATACCATAAATCAGTCCACGTTTGTCAAAAGCTTCCCGGCGAACCAGTTTCCGCAGATATTCTCTTACCGCATCCTCATCAGTAATGTCACCAACTGTATTCTTGAGATCCTGCATCATCTCCACTACCTTGATATTAGCACCACCATGCTTTGGTCCTTTCAACGAAGACAACGCCGCAGCCATAACCGAATAGGTATCGGAACCAGCAGATGTTACGACTCGCGTAGTAAATGTGGAATTGTTACCACCACCATGCTCCATATGCAATACCAGTGCCAGATCCAAAACTTTAGCCTCCACCTCACTATATTTCTTATCTGGACGCAACATCCGCAAAATGTTCTCTGCTGCCGATAAATTGTCATCCGGACGATGGATATAAAAGCTTTCATCACATTCATAATGATTATAAGCGTGATATCCATATACCGCCAACATTGGAAATACACTGATTAACATCAGACATTGGCGCAAAACATTATCCAGAGAATTGTCCGTTACCTCATCATCATAGGATGCCAAAGTCAACACACTCTTAGTCAGAGAGTTCATGATATCTTTACTCGGTGCCTTCATAATTACGTCACGCACAAAGTTGGTAGGCAGTCTGCGGTTTCTTGCCAAAATACTGCGAAATTCCTGCAAATGTTCTTTATTCGGAAGATCTCCAAATAGCAACAGATATGCTACCTCCTCAAAACCATAGCGCTTATCCTCCCGAAATCCATTCGTCAGATCATAAATATTATATCCCCTGTAGTATAACTGTCCATCACAAGGAATCACATGACCGTCCTCTGCAATCTCGGTAGCCTTAATCAAAGAAATATTGGTAATACCGGATAAGACACCCTTTCCATTCTTATCCCGCAGACCCCGCTTAACACCAAACTCGTCAAATAACTCAACATTAATGGAATTATTCTCCACACAGATTTTACAATGTTTCTCCGTAAAATTGCGCATCATTTTTTCATAATTATTCTGCATTTTATGCCTCTCTTTCCCCGGGGGCATCGTTTCCCACGTCCACCCAGTCTCAACTTTTTAGTCTGTCTTTATTTCTAAAACCAGTGATATTGCCTGAAATTTTCTCTGCAACCTGAGCAACTACCTGCAATTCCTCCTCGCTAATCCCCTGCAATACAATCTGGTGCATTGTCTGATACTCGGTCTGAATCCGCATTAATAACGGATCTGCCTGTTCCTGCAATGTCAGATGAACTTTTCGACGGTCTCTTTCATCAATCTGTCTCTGTAAATATCCCCGCTCAATCAAATTTTCAATCGCTTTTGACACATGCGACTTCGTCCAATGACGTACTTTCACAATATCTTTCGCAGTATCCAGATACTGATGAATATCTAAAAAACGGAGTAAACGCAGCTCCAATACCGATAACTCATACTCCTCTGCAATAGGTCCCAGGAATTTCTCCTGAAACCGCTTATACTGCTGCCCATTCAATAACAATTCGATTCCTTCATCCATTGTTTTCTCCCCAGCTTAACTACATCCTATATAGTAAAAAAGTGAACTGTTCACTTTTGAAATATTATAATCCTTTTTTGAACTGTTGTCAAATCACTGCTGTACACACATTTCCCTGCGATGTATTTTCCACTTTCTAAACTGCTTCCATTGAGATAACGCAATAAGATAACATCAAAATATTTGCAAGTATAGTCATTCCGTTGTAAAATGATAACGATTCAGAAAATTTGCGAAATGTATCTATACCTTTGCTGACATTTCTGCAGCTTAAATCTCTGAATAGTTACGAAAAATCATCATATACATATCTCAAGATATCATGGAAAGGACACATATTATGTTTTCAGAATCCAAACTCTCAGAGATCATTAACGCCATCTCTGAAAATTATACACATGAAGACCTATTTTATTTAGAAGAAGATCATCAAATGCCAAATCGGGATGCCATTATTCATATTATTATGGGACTGCGGCAGTTAATGTTTCCGGGTTATTTTGATAAGGAACAGCTGGGACATACAATTCCGGAATACTTTTTAGGGCACAATATTATTAAATTATATGAAAGTCTGACAGAACAAATTCGTTTTGCCCTTAAACACAGCATGAAAGACTGTGGCGGCAACTGTGCCTCCAACGAAACCATTACGGAGCGTGCCGAATACATCTGCACCCGTTTCTTTTCCTCCTTTAGCCAGATTCAGAAAATGCTGATTAAAGATGTCCAGGCAGCCTTTGACGGTGATCCTGCTGCCAAAACCAAGGAGGAGATTATTTTTTGCTATCCGGGATTATTTGCCATCTTTGTCTACCGTCTGGCACATGAATTATATCTGATGGATGTACCATTTATTCCACGGATCATGTCCGAATATGCCCATGGTCATACAGGCATTGATATCAACCCTGGGGCAACTATTGGCGAATATTTCTTTATTGACCATGGTACCGGTATCGTTATTGGAGAGACGACGACCATTGGCAATAATGTGAAAATTTATCAGGGTGTAACCCTGGGCGCCCTTTCCACCCGCAGCGGACAATTGTTGCGGGATGTGAAACGTCATCCTACCATCGAAGATAACGTGACGATCTATTCCAATGCATCCATATTGGGGGGAGAAACTGTGATTGGTAAAGGCTCCATTATCGGCGGTAGTGCATTTATAACGGAATCCATTGCCCCTGGAACCAGAGTCAGTGTATCTAATCCAGAGCTAATTTACACCTCTCGGGAAACCCATAAACATAATGATTTATATGATTATTAAAGATAAATGGTTGCATAGTCCGTTCTTCCGTCATCCTCAATTGTCATAACCATGTAAGTAGGACGTCTCCCATCCTGTCTGGGTTGGCTGATACTGCCGGGATTCAACACCGTCATACCATCCTCCTGCTCCAACATGGGAATATGGGTATGTCCAAACATCACAATATCCGCACCATTTTCCTGTGCCATGGCTTTCATCTGTGGAATGCCGATACTTCCACCATACAGATGCCCATGGGTAATCAATGCTTTATGCGACCCAATGTCTACCAGCTTTGTCCCTGGCAGCTTGGACATTCCGTCACAATTACCCCGCACCATTTCCACCGGACAGTTTACCATTCTGGTTATCTGATCCGGATACTCCTGGCTGTCCCCCAGATGTATCATCATATCCAGATACGATCCCATATTCTGAATCGCTTTCTGCAGATTCGTATTTCTCCCATGAGAATCACTTACAATCAAGATTTTCTGGCTCATGCTAACACCTTTTCTTTTTTTAACTCCTCATACATCGCCTTCAATGCCTTGCCTCTGTGACTGACTTTGTTCTTTTCTTCCGGAGGCAATTCCGCTGTGGTGCAGCCAAACTCCGGAACATAAAAAATGGGATCATAGCCAAAGCCATTTTCTCCCTTTTCCTCATAACCAATCTGTCCTTCAATCACACCTCGGACAGTAATATTCCTTCCATCCGGAAAAGCACAGGCGATAGCACAGACAAAACGGGCACTGCGCGCATCCCCCTCCACGCCATCCAATTGCTGGATAATGTGATTATTTTTAATCGTATAAGGAGTATCCTCTCCCATATACCGTGCCGAATAAATTCCCGGTGCTTTATCCAGATAGTCAACTTCCAAACCGGAATCATCTGCCAACACCATTTGTCCCGTCAAGTCAGAAATAGTCCGTGCCTTGATAATGGCATTTTCTTCAAAGGTGGTACCGTTCTCCACAATTTCTACATCTTGTAAATTTTCATCTCGAAGTGAAGAAAAACAAAGATCTTCTCCCAGCAAAATATTCCGGATTTCCTTCATCTTCCCCTCATTACCGGTGGCTACAATGATTTTTTTCATTTGCTCTCCCCTTCTAACGATACCATAATACCATTATAAATTCCGTCCACAACTTTCTCCCGACCCTTTTTGGAATTCAGGTATTTTAAGTCTGATTTATTGGATATATAACCAATCTCCACAATCGTCGTAGGTACTTTGGAATGATGCATCAAATACAACCCTTCCCGGCGGATCGTTCCCCTGTTCTTCAAACCGGTAGATGCAGACAAACTATCCAAAATCTGCTGTGCTAATGCCTGATTAGAGATTTGGGATTTACCCGTTTTCCGTTTGGAATACAATGTCTCTACTCCACGAGAAGCGGTATCTCCTGGCTCCGACGCATTACAATGAATACTCACAAGTGCATCTGCTTGTAGCTTATTCGCCATTGCTACTCGTTTTTTCTTGGAAACATTGGTATCCTCTAATCTGGTACAATGAACCTCTATCCCTGGCGTCTGCTCAAATCGTTCCTTGAGCATCTTAACAATGATAAGGTTAAGCTTTTTCTCCACTGGATTATCATTCTGATCCCAGGCACCTTCATCTGTACCACCATGCCCAGCATCCAAAACCAGGATTTTATTTTGAGAATCTTCTTCTGGCACTGCCAGCTCCGGCAGCTGTACAGCCGACCCTGTTGTCCCTACGATGTCTTTTCGCTCTGCCTCAGCATAAGGGTGTACCTCCGCCTTAACCATTTTCATATTTGTTTCCCTGTTAAACTCACCCGAAAATACTGCACATAACCCCAAGCAAAGAACTAGCATTCCCAAACATTGCACCATCAAGTGCTGCCATTGTTTTTGCTCCATATCCACCTCGTATTCTAAGAATTTATCATTCTTGTATCTATATTTCCCCAAGTAATCATCTGTCAAATTTTCTAAAGTAAAGTAGTATCTTGTAGTATAGCATAAAACAATATTTTTTGCAAGACCATTAAAACACGCCCAACAAGGTGGAATCACAGTCGCAGTTTGACAAATCAAATTACAAAAGCGGAAATGCAAGGGAATTTTCCAGATTCAACAAAAAATGTTTTACTTCTGTACCACAGCCAAAGCCGGTAATATCTCCGTTTTTATGGATGACCCGGTGGCAAGGATTGATAATTAAAAGAGGATTTTTATTGTTCGCTTGTCCAATTGCACGACATGCCCTGGAATTTCCAATCGCTACAGCGACTTCTTCATAACTGCGGGTTTCCCCATAAGGGATATGCCGCAACTCCTGCCATACCCGTTGTTGGAAAGCCGTACCTGCATTATGGATGGGCAGATCAAACTGCATTCTCTTTCCTGCAAAATACTCCTGTAGCTGGGTATAGGCTTCATACAACAGATCAGAATGCAATACGGATTTATGTGATACAAATTTCTGTATTGTATTCTGATCTGTTTCCTTTTGCAATAAAGCTAATCCTGTAATGTAGTCTTTTTCTGCGCATAGTTTTAATACGCCGATAGGACTTTTCCATAAATAGATATCATTCATTGTGTTATTACCTCTGCCCTTTTCATAAATTGTTTTGGATCTGTGTTCAAAAAAGCTCTTTGATATTAGTATATTTGTTATGGCTTTTACCAAATGTAATCCAGGATCAAATCCTTGATTTCTGGATAATCATCTTCGAATTCTACCATGACATCGATGAAATAATCCGTCAGTTTTCCGTCTGCATTCAAAGAGACAATTTCTTTTATCATAGCATATTTATACAGATCGTAAGCGTTCTCATGTAGAAAGAAATCAAACAGCTCAATGATTCTGTAGTGTTTTAAAGAGACTAGAGCTTTTAGGAAATAGGTCACCCGTTCTGCTGCAATGATTTCCTGGTGACGAATTATATTGTCCAGCCTTTGGTTCGTGATTTCTCCTAACAGGTCAATGCTTGCCACACCATGTACATCGGGGTAATATGCCGCTAATTGATCCATTTCCGGTTTTGCATCTTCTGGAACATCGCTGATAAAGAGAGCGGAAATATTCTCACTATTCCAGGACTCTTTCTTGATTATTTTTGTCTCACGAGGTGCTATGCCATATTCATTGCAATTCCATAACCATTCTTCATTTCCTAGGTAAGTAGTCAAACTGCCATCATCACTAGACCTCCAACTGGTATAGCAGGGAATGATGACCAGAGCATCCACCATTTGATGTGTTTTAGCAGCCGCCATAGCTTTGTGGTGTCCGTCAATCAATGCTGTCATATATCCGTCCATATGGTATGCCAGGGCTCTGCCCTGGGGATGCTTTTCGTAATATTCTACCCTGTTAGGATTCAATATTCTGTAGGGTTGTGTTGTAATGGTAAAATGTGGTCTGCAATTTCCCCATTCGCAATCACCATAATAATAGATACAGGTTCCTGGCAGAGTATAGTCAAGATTCGGAACATTCCAAAATAAATGTCCATTGCCATCGGTGGGATATAGTTTCGTATCAAGCAGAATATAACAGCCATCCGATAACAGTTCCCAAAAAGGGGTCATGGAATTAACCAGTTCCATAAAATCTTCGTTGTGATTAAGACCTTGCATCTGTTCCCGGAAGATTTTGGATTGTTCCAGACCATATGCACTTTTTAGGATCTTTTCGCAGGTTGGGCAGAAATATTCATCGCCTTGTAGCTGCATCAAGGACTGGTCTCCCAGTGATAAAATTAAATGACTGCTATCTTGGGTATCAATCTGTTCTTCCCTTAGGAGTCCTTGACCGTTGCTTACTGCAATCAAAACTCCGGGGGCATAATATTTTTCGCTCTTTTTCCATTGGTCTACAATTCGGACTATTGTTTTGTTTTTATGTCTATTAAATAACATAGTAAGATCTTCTATTTCCTTTCCTGTTTTATCTTGCTATAGATAATCTATACTACTCATTATTGTAGCAAGTCACTGGCGAGATTGCCAGACCTAAGTTAACATGGACTTTGACAAAGTATAATGAGGGTGGTCATGTAGTGGAAGTTACAGAACAGGAAAGTACCAAGATTCGTATGATAATGGAAATGGAACAAAAAGGATTAAAAATGGCTATGCGAAAAACACATAGCCATTTCATTTGTTACTATATAGGAAAATGTTGTTACAGCCACTGTGTCTATGTTTTTTATTAGATGTGGTCTGTTTTCATAGTTACACGGCTTCCTTTGATTCAAAGGTTTTCCGTAACTGCTCCAGATCCAGCGTCTGCTGTGGATCAAATGTATCCGAGGTCATATAATTCAACACAGAATTGGCGAATTGTTTCACTTCCGGACGGTCAGCAATTTCACTCAATCGGCTGGTACAGATCATGAGTTTGCCGTTACCGGCTTTTCCTTCAAAAAGAATACCCAGTTTGTGATTACGTTCAAAGTTATCCACCATCTGTACAATTGGGCGGTAACTCTTATCTGTGGTGTCATCCAGAATAGCACAGTCACTGTGGGAAACGATCTGATACCACTGTGGAGTGGAATACTTGTGGCTCGGGAAAGAAGCCAATGCAGGGTGCTCCTTCTGGATCAGCAGTCCCATAGTGCCCACAGCAACCGGTTTCTTCATCCACTCGCAAATATCCCGGAACATTGGATAGCACCAGAAATCCGTGCAATAAAATCCTTCCAAGGATTCCTTCACTTCCTGTGGCAGGAAGAGTACCCGTTTCCCTTCTGATAATAAGCTGACAGCTTCCTGATAGTCCGTTGTCAGAGATACCTGGTGCTCATCCTTTCCAATGACAGGGGCGGATAGATTCATTGTCCCATATTTTGGATAGCAATACAGTTCGTATTGATTTTTCATATCGGTACCTGGCACGGTCAGAAACAGAGTATAGACCGTAGGTTCCGTTAATGCCGGGAAGCTGCATTCAATACTATCTAATGCCACCAGATCAAAGGCGTGATCCGGAATACTGATATCTCCATCTGCCATAGTTTCCTGCGTCTGTTTATTTTGGATTTCCCAATGCAACTGTTTGTTGATGAGCGGTTCCGGATTATAATAGCGGATCGCCATATCTGCATGGAAGGTTTCTTCAGCTGAATAAATATATTTATCAAATTGTGCCAACAAAATCCGATCCGAGCAGTAGCTTGCCCATTCCTCTGGAGTAACCAGTCCCTTACTGTCCATGAAAGGATCCAGAATGCCCACCAGGGCAGTACCCTGTCCAGGGAAATCCTGAATATCCAGGATCTGATAGCCTGCCATACGTCTGGTGCGGGCAGCAGCTTCCAGTTCTTCCTTGTAGCACTGTACTGATAATTTTCCACTGGTATAGAAGAAATCATCCGCCTGATCTAACATGCCTTTTTCGGCAAGATGGTCACGAAATACTTCAAAATTCCGAGCCTTGAGAACACCAGTATATTTGTCGATTTCACGGAAATTAGGATAGATGGCAAACTGTCCAATTTCGTGGGATACCACCGGAATATGCGGAACCAGCGGACCATCTCCCTGTGCTGCCTTTACCTTTTTCACACCGGTGCCGTACTGGATTTCGATCTCTTCACTACCATCGGCGCCATTATTTTCTACATTCGTTGGGTAAATCATTTCGTCATAATTATGGCTGGTAGACGGTTCGTCCCATTGAATGTGTCCCAGTGGAGCATCACACATGCCATAAGATCCACGGATCAGCCGGTTTTTGCTAAAACGCACACCTACATAGAAATCATCTTCCGGCAATAATACTGGCGTATGCTGGAAGTTATTGGATCCCTGCGTATAGAGATGACGGTCGTCCTCTTCACGATAGTTTTGAATAATTTCAGCCATCCGCTCCTTGCTTCCCCAGAGTTCATTGCCCAATGACATCATGCAGTAAGAGGCATGATTTCCGAAGCTACGCATCATTCGGAATCCTTCTTCAATCAGATACTGTTGTTCTTCTTCGTTATGTTCTTCATCCCCAGGTGCTGTCAGCGTTCCCCAGAATGGAAGCTGTGGCTCCATATAGATACCTAACAGGTCGGCTGCCATAAATGCGGCTTCCGGTGGACAGCAGGTATGATAGCGGTAGTGATTAATGCCGTAGGATTTGGATATCTTCATGATTCGAATCCATTCATCCAAATCAGTAGGTGCTGCCCCCGTCATCGGGAACACCATACCATCGTGTTTTCCACGGAGGAAGGTAGGCGTGCCATTGATTAAGAACTCCGTTTCCGTGGTGGAAAATTTACGCAGACCAAAGGTAGTAGAAGTGATCTCGTCAGTGCCAGGAATAGATAATTCCAAGTCATAGATTACCGGACTGTATTCGCTCCAATATACGGCATCTTCTCCCAAATTATAGGTAATGGACTGGGTGCCCTTTCCAGCAGGAAAAAAGACATCAGAGAAATATTCCGCTTTGGTTTCTACGCCAGTCTTGCCATTGATATCCATAAGGGCAGCTTTGGCACAGATGGATAAATTTCTGCCTACCTGGGAGGTGTTGACTGTATGAATTGTAATGCGGACAGATTTGTTGTCTGTATCCGGATAAGTCTGCACCTGTTCGATATATACTGTGTCACAAATATGTAAGGAGATCTCGCCAATAATACCATTCCAGTTGGTCTGGGTATCCGGCGAAGTCAAGTGGCCACCCCTGGTAGGGTAATCTACATTGGACACCAGAATCGTTAACAGGAAGGTATCTTTGGTAATAGCTGACGTCAGATCATAGTGATGAGGTGTGGTCAGACTGTCCTGTTTACCGATCAAGGTGTCATTTACCCATACCTGTGTCAGACGGGTACGTTCCAGATGCAGGAAAATATTTTTATCACGACATTCCTTATCCAGATGAATTTCTTTCTGATACCAGGCATAGCCTTCATATAAGTAAGGATCTGTCAGGAATCCGGTTTCTTTCACATCGGACGGTGTTCCTTTTTTCGCTAATGATGTGGTACCTGGAAGTGTGATTGTGTCGTTCCCTGGCAGAGTGTTGAAAAATTGTTCCGTAATACCGGTTCCGGACGCATCCAGAGCAAATGCCCAGTTTCCGGATAAGTCAATTGATTTAATCATTGATAAGTCTCCAATCTGTGCTTATTATTGTTTGGAAATTGTAACCTTTGTTGATATATTTGAGAAGTTTTTGGGATTAATTTGTTCCCAAAAGCCATCCTACCTATTATACTATTAGTTAGTGGAGATTTCAATTATCAATTCGGTGTAATCGCCTAAATAGAAAGTGATTTGTTACTATTCACAGTCGATTTATAAATTGATAATTTTCTGTTATCCGTCAATGATTATTCGATTTAGCTTGCTGTTTCGTTGGAAAATACATCGTAATGTCCAAATAGACAAAATTTGCCCAGCCTGGCAAGTTTACGACTTTCGGAAAATCCTCTGCCTTGCGTGCCGTATTGTTGATTAGCGTGCTCTTACGCTGACTCCCCGCATGCTACGTTTGTATGTTTCTTTTTTACGGGCAATTTGAATACGCCGGTACTTACGAGGTGTTCTTTACCTCGTTATGTACCGCTGCGTATGAAATTTAGCGCAAGCGTGCCCTAAAAAAGAAACTACAAACAAGTGCATGCGTGTTCAGACAATGCTTACGAGCACGCACAGATACGTCACTGCAAGGCAGGGATTTTCTCGAAAGCCTATTGCACTACGGCAGGGCAAAATTTTGTCTATTCGGGCATTTCCGGCAAAGTTTAAGCGAAACAGCAGAACGAATACCAGGATCTGACGGATAACAGAAAATTATTCACGACAAAACCGGCTGTGAATAGTAACAGTAATTTTCAATAAAATTAATTGTGAATGGTAATGATGGAAGCCATATTTGGAAAAGATATTTGATACATGGAATTAGAAAACCATGATTAGATAGGAGGATTGGATATGTATGATGTGATCGTAATCGGTGCCGGACCGGCAGGTTTGTCAGCTGCTATTTATACCCAGCGTGCAGGAAAAAAGGTATTGGTTTTGGAGGGAAAAAGTTATGGGGGACAGATTATCAATACCAGCAAAATAGAAAACTATCCCGGCATCCAGGAAATTTCCGGTTATAATTTTGCCACAGGACTGTATGAACAGGCAAAGGAGACAGGTGCGGAGATTTCCTTTGAAAAATGTCTGACGATCGAGAAAATGAAGGATAGTATTGGGACGGTACCTTCTGGCGAAAAAGCAGCATCCGAGAAGGTAGTGGCAGCGGAAGAAGATAATTTATCTGGAGAAGTAGAAGCCGCAGAAGAATCAAATAGGAACGGACAGAATATTTTCGTCATATCCTGTAAGTCAAAAAAATATAAGGCAAAAAGTGTCATTATAGCAGTAGGAGCAGTGAACCGGAAACTAAGTCTGGCAAATGAGGAAAAACTGACAGGCAAAGGTGTTTCTTATTGCGCTACCTGTGATGGAGCCTTTTATAAAGGCAAGAACGTAGCTGTTGTAGGCGGAGGAAACACCGCATTGGAAGATGCAATTTTCCTGTCAAATTATTGCAGTAATGTATTTTTGATTCATCGTCGGGATACATTCCGTGGAGAAAAGAAATGGGAAATGCTGCTGCGGGAGCGGAGCAATGTGCATTTCTACCTGGAACAGACGGTATCAGAACTGGTGGGTGAAGATCGCTTACAGGGATTGACATTGCGCCATGCAACAACTGGAGAGGAAACTTCCCTGGAGGTAGAGGGCCTGTTTATTGCCGTGGGACAAAAGCCGGCGACCAATGATTTCGCCTCCTTGTTGGAGACTGATCAGGGCGGTTATGTGATGGCAGGTGAGGATTGCCAGACCAGTATTCCAGGGATTTATGTAGCTGGGGACTGCAGGGCGAAACAAGTGCGCCAGTTGACTACAGCTGTGGCAGACGGCAGTGTGGCTGCTTTGGCAGCCTGCGCCTATTGTGAGCAAATCTAATAACACTTGTGTTTCCGCATTTTGTAACTTGATCTGCCTACCTCCGATGAATCGTGGCGCCAACGTCTATTACAAAATGTGGAAACACAAGTAATTTTGCATCAGTCATCATCCTCCACCTCTAGATCATCTCCCATGAACTCTCTACTAGTCACTCGTTTCTTGTCCCGGTTTTCTTCTACCAGTTGGGATAACTGCTCCTTGATCCGTGCCGGATCTGGTATATTAACCAACTCAAAATTTCCCATACTTTTATCCGAAGAAGACACCCGTATGGTACCCAGATGAAAAATCTTCTGAATCAAGGTTCTGGATAAGGATAAATCCAACACACGATACAAACGCACTTCATTCTCCACGGTCTTTAATAATCCAGATGTAATAAACAAGCGATCCTCTGACAGTGCATATTTTGTAAATGTCCACGGCAAACGGCACCATAGCCGTTTTCTCTCACTCCATACAATTTTATTTTCTTCCATCATTACCTCCATTCCAAAACTAGTACAGTAGATATTAAATTCCTAATCGTTAA
>CAYPEW010000037.1:0-36842 GCA_964409845.1 uncultured Jutongia sp. | reverse complement strand
AATAGCTTGTTTCAGTACGCCAAATTTTGGCTGACCTCTACTTTCTTTCACACTACTCCTTCTAATCATTCCAGCCACAAATCATTCTACAGAATTGAACAATGGCATAAGCAATCTGTAAAATACACCATAATCCATCGACTATCCACACAAAAAAAACCTATAGTATATATGTTATAGTATTTTTTCTAAACTTGGTACCCTGCTGCACGTATCTGAGAAACCAGCAGACGCTCATCCTTCTCTCTTCTTCCCGGTCTGTCATTATATACCTGATAGTTCTCACGGATCTGTTTATCCACCAGATCCATCACCACTACATTGGCACCAGCTGACAACGCCTGGATTCTCCCATCTACCTGTGCTTCCTCCATGCTTAGATCTGCCACAATCCATCCTTTCGGTACCATCAGACGCAAAATCGAAATCAGATATAGCACCATCCCTGCATTACCACTTCTCTCCTTTTCAAATGGTGTATGCTGCGCTGGAAGAAAAGGAGCAACTGTTATCATCTGAGAACCAAACTGCTTCATAAATAATAGCTCCTGCGCCACCTGCTCAATGGTCTGATAGGGTGTTCCCACCAGAAATCCTGAACCTACCTGATATCCCAGATTCTGCAGGGACCACATATGCTGTTTCCTCCGCAGCAAAGACATATTGGCAGAATGTATTCTCTTAAACTGCAGATCATCCACAGAATCCTGGGGCATCAGATATGTTCCAGCACCAGCTACCATCCAATGCTGATATGCCGCATCTGTATGTTCTCCCAATGCCAGAATAATTTCCATTTCGTGAAACCTGCGCCGGATCGCCCCTATAATATGGGCAATGTCATCCTCGGAATAGGACAAATCCGTTCCGCCTTCCAACAAAACATGATGGATGCCATGGCGGTATCCATCTGCACAATGCTGTATAATCTCTGGTTCTGTCAGGCGGAATCTAGGAGCAAAACGGTTACTACGGCGCAGACCGCAATAATAACAGTCATTTTTGCAATAACTGGTAATCGGTATCCTTCCCCAGATCCGGATACTCTGTTTATATTGACTCTTTCTGACCGCCGATGCCCTTTCCATCAGATAATCAGTGGTTTCCGGGTTGCGAAACCGCAATAGTTCCACCAATTCATTTTCCGGTAATTCTCCCCTTTCTAACAGTTTATCTACTGCCTCCGTCATACACTGTCCCATACATTTCTCCATTCTATTCACACTGCCAAATACTAACTTTGATATCATCTAACTGCGACACAAACAATACTTATCTTCTATGATTCTTTTCACTGTTTTTGTTCAAACTGCCGTATTATATTGCAGATGGCAGTATTTAATTCCGGTTTTAATTCATCTACAGTGGCAGGCTGTCCCATTAATATGGCATTATAGCAGGTTGCACTGACTAATTCTACAATCATAAATATCATCAGATCCGCATTGCGAAATGATCTTCCGGATTTCTTCAAAAGATCCTGAAAAATATCCATACAGTTCCGGTTATCCATCTCTGCAATTCGAATACTGGAAAAAACAGCCCAGCTCAAATTTTTAGAAATAAATTTTAAAAGAACCTGATTTTCCTGCAATTGATCTATAATATTATCCGCCAAAGCAACAATCCGCTCCTCCAGCGTATCCCACTCCCGTTTATTTACTTCCACACTTGCCTTTTCAAACAAGATACTGGCCTGTCCAGCGATCAGCCTGTCCCTGATGTCATATTTATCTTTAAAATATAAGTAAAAAGTACCTTTCGCCATTTTGGCTCGTTTCACAATATCGGAAATTGACGTATTATGAATTCCCTTTTCGGTAAATAACTCCAATGCGGAATATAGCAAAGCCTCTTTCTTGATTCTCTTTTTTTCTTCTATTTTTCCCAAATTTATGCCTCCTTCGATTAGGCGGTCTTTCACATTGTTCCCCACACTAATATACTGACAACATTCGTAGAATACGAAAACATAAGCCCAGTGGCTGTAACAGCATAAATGCTGTGAACACTTTCCTATATAGGAAGAAAGAGTTTCGCAAGCGAAACTCTTTCGCCACAAGGGAATGTTACAATCCCTTGCAGATATCCTATCACAAATCATACTAATCCGCCAACTACTTTATCTCTTCTGTAGACATGATAAATTTCACACTGCCTTCCATATTTTCTGCCAAACCAGAATAACTCTTGTATTCCTCGGATGCTTTATGCACGCCTTTCACACGGTCGGTCAGTTCTCCCACACTGTCTGTTACATCCGTTACTGTATCAGTCAGTTTCTGAATTGCCTCTTTGTTGAACTCTTTCATACCATCGTTTAAGTCGCCTGATCCTTCCGCCAATTTATTAATTCCATCTGCCACTGTGCCAGTACTCTTAACCAGTTTCTTCAAACCGGATGCCAGTTTTTTGGTACCGGATACCAATGATTTTGTTGCCTTGCGCAGAGAAGGACTATTTTTCGTGATTTTCTTGCTGTTCTTCTGAATCGTTCCTGTGTTCTTAATCAGAGAATCTGCCCCATCTGTCAGAGTTTTGTTATTATCTGTAATCTGCTTCCCTCCTGTTTTCAACTGGGTAATCGCACTGGAAATCTGTGCAATGCCGCTACTGATTTGCTCATTTCCATTTAATAAAGCCGGAGAACTGTCACGCAACTGTTTTGCATAACCGGACATAGAGTTTGCACTCTCTGACAATGCTCCTGTGCCAGTAGCCAAATTGGTTTCTGATGACTCCGAATCCGTTGCTGCCTGCAATTTGGACAATGCAATTGCCAGATCAGCAGCACCATTCTGGTCACTGTCGCCATCTACTTTTCCATTCGTAGCAGCATCAATGCCCGCGGCAAGCTGCTCTCCCCCTTCAATATACTGGATTGCCCCCGTCACGGCTGCCACCATCTGCTGATATTGCTGCTTTTCTTCGGCACTCCCTGCACTTTCCACCATTTGGGAATACATAGTCTTCATCTGTTGCAATCCTGCCACACACTGATCTAATTCCTCAGTCTTTTTCAGCTTTGCCGCATTTTCATTCAGACTGGCTACACCGCCCTGTACCGCCTTTAATCCTGCGTCAACCTGGGATACACCATCTTTCAGGCTCTGAATTCCCTCTGTCAGATTTTTCATATTATCCTCAGATAATAATGTAGTCACTGAATTTACAAAGGTTTTAACCCCATCGCCAAAGGTTTTGTATTGTGCCGGCAGTCCGGAGGTTGACTTATCCAGCGTATTAACCCCATCCACCATAGTATTCACACCGCCTACATACTGCTTCACACCATTGCTTAACTTTTTCGCCCCCTTCGTATAGGTATTAACACCCTTTAACAAAGCATCCACACCCTTCGTGTAAGTTTTTGTTCCCTTATTCAACTTTTTGGCACCCTTATCTAAGTCTTTTACTCCCTTATTCACGGTACCAATGGCATTGGAATAAGAATCAAAATTCTTATCTAAAGTCTCTAATCCGTCCTGTAATGTCTTACTTCCGTCTACCAATTGCGAAGACGCATCAATGATGTCATCCATCTTATCCTCCAGATCATCCACATCATCCATGCTGGTGATATCTAAATCCTTGAACATATCTGCAGTAGCTACGGTATAAGTTGGTCCCATGGAAAAATCTTTGACATCCGCCGTAATTTCCACTGTATCTGTCAGCTTATCATTCATTTTATCTGTATCCAGATCAATATCCTCGCTCAGCTCCATATCATCCAGCGCCAGACTTTCTTTTAATCCCGGCATACCATATGCCACTACAATATCATTATCTCCTTCTGACACCACGTGACCATGATCAATGGTGACATTAGTAAATTTTTCCACAGGCAGGATCATTCCAGTTATCATGACAAATGGAGTATAAATTTCTTCGGATTTATCATTAATCTTAGCCTTGGACTGAGAAGTATTACTATACTGGATCCGCATAGTTAATTTTCCGCTTTTCCCTACGATATCTGCTGGCTGAACCTCTTTTCCATCTAATTCATACTGAATCGAAATCCCCACTGGAAGCTGCTCGGTACTGGTTCCCTGATAGTAGATATCCTCATCAGAAGTCTCCCAATTCAAGTTCTCCCCATTCTGAGTAAATTTCTCATCTCCTTTGGTATTGACAATATCTTCTAAAGAAGAAAAATCAGACACAGTTCCTGCACCAGCAGAATTTTTCAGCCAGTTAGAGACAATGATTTTATCTGTCTGCCCATCTGCTTTCAGAGTTGCATACACGGTTTCCTCCTTGGATACCTCCCCCGTCTCCTCTGTCTGTGCGGATGCAGCAGCTGGTGTCACTTCCTCCTTCTGCTCCACACTCTGCTCTACCACCTTCGCGACCGCATGGTCATACCAATATGTGTGACCCGCATATTCCACACTGCCTGCTATCAATCCCATAATAACCAGTCCGCTTACGCCTGCTTTCACTACTTTGTTATGATTCATTTCCTTCATCGCTGCTCATCCTTTCTTTTTATGAACTCATTTTAATATTTTCATTAAAGTTACAATATACTAACCAAAATCAATCAAAACTAACTATCATTATAACAGGTTTTCTTTTGTTTTACATCCCAATTTATTTTCTATAAACACATCATTCCCCTATCGGCTTTCGATAGGAAGAATCCGCTTACAGCATTTATGCTGTTGGATTCTTCCAGCTTGTTTTGCTTTGCTCCAAAAAACATTTTAACTTTTCGATGAAACACTTTTTTACGCTTCGTCCATTTTAGAATTACTTACACGCTTTCCCAGCCGTATCATATCCAGAGAAGTACGTATGATCACACCGTCAAAGATCCAGAGCAATGCCGGCAGAAGACAAATTACAACTACCATGCTGATAATAGCACCACGTGCCAGCAACATACAAATGCTTCCGATCATATCCACCCGGGAATAAGCAGCCACACCGAAAGTAGCTGCAAAGAAGCAGAATCCGCTGATAAGAATAGACTTAATTGATGTCTCGTGAGCAATGCGGATAGCTCCTTTCTTGCTCTGACCGCCGACCGTTCTTTCCTTGTGATAACGGTTTGTCATCAGTATCGCATAGTCCACGGTTGCACCTAACTGAATGGTACCGATCACAATACTAGCCACAAATGCCAGGGAATCATGCATATAATACGGTACCGCCATATTACAGGCTATGGCAAACTCAATCACTGCCACCAGAATAATCGGAATGGAAATAGACTTAAAGGTCAGCAGGATAATAAGGAAAATCGCTGCAATAGATACAAAGTTAACCATCTTCAAATCCACATCGGTAACATCCTGCAAATCCTTCATCAAAGGTGCTTCTCCGATTACCATACCATCTTTCTGGTATCCTTTGACAATATCATTAATCTTTGCCAACTGTGCGTTCACTTCATCGGTAGCGGAACCATAATCCGATCCCACAAACTGTAATTCATAGTTCTCATTGGAAAGCATATCCCGGATATCCTTCGGTATCATCTCATTTGGTAAATTGGAACCGATGAGGGAATCCATACCAATGACCCATTTGATGCCATCTATTTTTTCAATTTCCTCATCCATCCGGGTCTTTTCCTTGGCAGAAAGTCCATCTTTTAACAAGAGCATATGGACATTACTCATGTCAAACTTCTCTTTCAGCTTATCATTTGCCTCTGCACTGGGGATATCATTTGGCAGAGACTGGTCAATATTATAGTAGATCTCATAATGATGATTTCCATAAACTGCAGGAACTAACAGGATTAAAAAGAGTGCAACCGCTACATAACGTCCTTTGATAATACCATGAGACAGTTTATCCAGATTTGGTATGATGGAACGATGGGTTGTTTTCTCAATTATTTCATCCAGGCTCAGGATCATTGCCGGCAGTACGGTAACACAGGTAATCACACCGATCACAACACCCTTGGACATAACGATTCCCAGATTAGCTCCCAACTTAAAGGTCATAAAGCAAAGTGCCACGAAACCGGCGACCGTAGTAACCGAACTACTGGTTACTGACTTGAAGGTGTTACCAATGGCATGTGCCATGGCGCGCTGCTTATCTCCGTCATAACGAATCTTATTCGCTTCATAACTCTCTAACAGAAAGATGGAATAATCCATGGTAACCGCCAGCTGCAATACTGCTGCTAATGCCTGCGTAATATAAGAAATTTCTCCCATGAAGATGTTACTTCCCAAATTGTAAACAACGGATAATCCAATATTAAACAGGAAGATCAGTGGTGTTGCAAAAGAATCCATCGTGATAAACAGAACCACCAAGGACATTAATGCGGCAATGACCACATAAATCGGCATTTCTGCCATGGCGAGATCTTTAATATCCGTGACCACTCCTGCCATACCACTGGCAAAGACATTCTTCCCTACCATCTTTCGGATTTCCTTGATGGTATCCATGGTATCATCTGCAGATGTGGTATTATCAAATAATGCTACCATCATCGTTGCATCGCCGTTGAAAAAGGCATCCCTTAGATCTGACGGCATCATTTCAATCGGTACCGAAACATCCAAAACATCATCATACCACAACACATCACTGACGTGCTCCAGATCCTCCAGATCCTTCTCCAACTTGGCTACATCCTTCATCGGCATATCTTCTACAATAACCATGGAAAAGGCACCCATGCCGAATTCATCCACCATGATATCCTGCCCATCCACCGTTTCCAGAGTATCTGGCAGATAACTCAGAAGATCATAATTCACTCTGGTACTGATATATCCCATACCTGCTGGAATCAACAGAATCAGGGCGAAAAGCAGAATCATGTTTTTGTGTCTGGTAATCCATTTACCAATTGCAACCATTCCGTTTCACACTCCTTATACATAGAATAAAGTCATGATAGGAATTATCTCAAAAAATTCCTATCAAAAAATGACTGTTAGTCATTTTTATTGCTGTCGAAAAGTATCTTACAACAAAAATGACCAGTAGTCAATCTTTTTTTTAACTTTTTCAAATATTTTATAAAATGTCCTATTTCGAACACCATAACAACAAGGATGGAATAGACTTTACAATCTACGTGTGATATACCAGTTTCAATAGCAAGGGGGTGATACTATGCCTACTGGTGTTGAGGTTGCAAAAGCGGCATTGGACGAATTTAATAAAATTCAGAAATATATGCTTTTAGCAAAAAAGGAAAACGCTACTGAAACGTATGCAGAATTAAAAGAAGAATATTTGACATTGAAAGCGATTTTAAATGTGTGTGGTATCAATCTTACCGACATTGACAAAATAAAAGAATAATTGAAAGCGAGTAAAAGAGCTACCAGTGAATAACTTGGTAGCTCTTTTCTTCTTCTAAAAATACACTTATTATATGTGATAGAACATCCATCACCATTATTTTGCCAACAGCATCATGATCTCGTTGCTACGGGCAACAAAGTCTGTCATTTCCTCTGCTGGCAGTGGCTTATGGGCAATCATTGCCAGATCATAGAGCTGCTTGCAGAACATCTCTACATGCTCCCCATCTTTGTGCTCCAGAATATACTGCACCAGTTTATTGGCAGAGTTCAGCACCAGAGTTTCTCCGCCGCCGCCAAACATTCCCATATCCATGCCGCCGCCCATGCTGTACATTCTCATCATATCCTGCATACGACGTGTTTCCTCTGCCAAAGTCATCATGGAAGAAATATTTTCATTCTTTAACTTCTGCACCTTCACAACCAGTTCCTCTTTGCCTAATGCAGTACGGAACAGCTCTGACAGTTGATCGGTCTGCTCCTTTAAAGTCTCTTCGTCCTCCTCCTCGGTCATGCTCTCTGTCAGATCTGCGTCAATACGCTGGAATTTTACTGGAAGATCTCCCTGCTCCAACTGGGAAATAAATGCCTGGTCAATACTGTGTGTCAGTACAACAGCATCCATCTCCTGCTCCCGGAACAGATTAATATACTGGCTCTGCTGCTGTAAATCCGTTACATAATAAACTGTAGTTTTCTTTTCTTCTGCATCTTCTCCACCGTCAGCGCTTTTTGCGGTATCCTCTGTCTTTTCCTGAGATGCAGTATCTTCCGATGTATCTGCAGCATCCTCACCTTTCGCCGCTTCGATATAATCCGGCAGGGTAATATATTTCTCATCCAGATTCTTGAAAATAATATAATCTGACATCTTATCCCGAAACTTGTCATCCTTTAAGCAGCCATATTTAATAAATGGACTGATATCCTCCCAATATTTCTCATAATCTTCTCGCTCTACCTTGAACATACCAGACAGCTTATCTGCCACTTTCTTGGTAATATAATCAGAGATTTTTTTAACAAATCCGTCATTCTGTAACGCACTACGGGATACATTCAACGGCAGATCCGGGCAATCAATCACGCCCTTTAATAACATCAGGAATTCTGGAATAACCTCCTTGATATTGTCGGCAATAAATACCTGATTGTTATAAAGTTTAATCACGCCTTCCAGATTGTCATACTCCGTATTTACCTTCGGGAAGTACAAAATTCCCTTAAGGTTAAACGGATAATCCATATTCAGATGGATCCAGAACAATGGCTCCTTATAATCCTGGAATACTTTCCGATAAAACTCTTTGTACTCCTCGTCTGTACAGTCATTTGGATGCTTCATCCATAGCGGATGGATATCACTGATGGAAACCGGACGCTTATGAATCTTTGCCTTTTCCTGGCGTGGAGATACCTCGACGATCTCCTTCTCGCCATCCTCATTCTCCCGTTCCTCGGTCTTGGCTTCCTCCACAATATTTTCCACTACCACATCATCTTCCCGGACATCGGCAGCATCAATGGTTTCAAATTCCTGCTCAGCACCCTCTTTGGATAAGAAGATTTCCACCGGCATAAAGGAACAATATTTATTTAATACTTCCCGGACACGATATTCATTGGCAAACTCCAGGCTATCCTCTGATAAATATAATGTAATGGTAGTTCCCACAGTATCTTTGTCGCCGTCTGCCATCTCAAAGTTGATGCCACCCTCAGACTCCCAACGAACGGCAGTAGCTCCCTCCTGATAGGAAAGGGTATCAATTACAACTCGATCTGCCACCATGAATGCAGAATAAAATCCCAGACCAAAGTGTCCGATAATCTGCTCCTCATTGGTCTTATCCTTATATTTCTCCAGGAAATCAGTTGCTCCGGAAAATGCCACCTGGTTAATATACTCGTCCAACTCATCTGCTGTCATACCCAGACCGGTATCGGTAAAGGAAATGCTCTTTCCCTCCGTATCAACCACAACCTGAATCTCTGCTTTGTAATCATCCGGCATCGGGTATTCACCCATAATTTCCAATTTCCGCAGCTTGGTAATGGCATCGCAACCGTTGGAAATCAACTCACGGATAAAAATATCATGGTCAGAATATAACCATTTTTTAATGATCGGAAACATATTTTCGGATTCAATTGACAAACTACCTGTTCTACTCTGCATAACGATTACCTCTTTTCTTTTTGTTATCGGTTAAATACCTCGCAGGCGCACTCGGATAATGCATATTTATTTACACTATCCACACTTTACCTTTGCGAGAATAATCCCTGCTGCCTGCTACGAAAAGCGCAGAACTAGCAAATTCTACCATATCGAATCTGTTGTTAGCACTCAACTCGATAGACTGCCAACAAACATCTAACAGATACTATACTCTGTGTATTTGAAAATGTCAAGCATAAATCAATCCTTAACGCTTCTTTTCTTCTTAAAAAAATATAAAACCTCTCAAAACACAATCTGTGTTCCAGAAGTTTTCTATAAAGTAAAAAATCAATATATCTATTTTCATAGATATATTGACCTTCTAAACATTATTAGCATAAATGTGTTTCTACAGAAACTTAACCCAAAAATACTATAATCCTTCTTTCGTTAGCCAATTGGGTTAAAATTGGGTTAAATTCACTCACTTAAACCAAAAATTCTTCCGCATACCACCGATTCTACGGGGCTTAACGCTTACTCTGCGTCTGCAAGAATCTCTTTTTTATTATAAGAACCACAAGACTTGCAAACTCTATGTGACATCATTAATGCACCACATTTACTACACTTTACCAAGTTTGGTGTAGACATTTTCCAGTTTGCTCTTCTCTTATCTCTTCTTGATTTTGAAGATTTATTCTTAGGACAAATAGACATTTGTTCCACCTCCTAATCTATTGCTTACTCTTTTTACAACACTTTTTCGATTATATCAACTAGGGCAATGTTTGTCAATAACCTTTCTAGATTTTCTCGACGATCTTCTACAATTTATAACCATTCACAACTGATTATATTACAGGAATTTCTCTTTTATCCGTCAGATTCCGGTATTCGTTCGGCTATTTCGCTTAGCTCCT
Organism: uncultured Jutongia sp.; assembly: GCA_964409845.1. Taxonomy (GTDB): domain Bacteria; phylum Bacillota; class Clostridia; order Lachnospirales; family Lachnospiraceae; genus Butyribacter. The sequence goes on along the minus strand of CAYPEW010000037.1, from coordinate 26,457 downwards.
ACCGAGTTAATGCTCCCTATAATAAACGGGCTGTCTCTCTGGCAATGGCAAGCTCCTCATTGGTAGGAACCACCCATACTGCCACCTTGCTTTCCGGTTTGGTTAATAGAGCTTCTTCTCCCTGAGTGGTATTAGCAGACGGATCAGACACAACACCAATCGCCTCCAGACCATCCAGAATTCTCTGACGCAGTTTGACATTATTCTCTCCTACACCGGCTGTCAATGCAATGGCATCCACACCACCCAGTGCCATATAATATGCACCGATATATTTCAGAATACGATAAATCATCACATCAATGGTATTTTTAGCATCTTCATTTCCCTCTTCCAAGGCCGCCATCAGATCCCGATAATCATTGGATATGCCTGATAATCCCAAGGCACCGGATTTTTTGTTCAGGATTTCAGTAAATTCCTTGACAGTAAGATTCTCTTTATCACAAATATATTCCATAATAGCCGGATCCATATCACCGGAACGGGTTCCCATCAGCAATCCCTCTAACGGCGTCATTCCCATACTGGTATCAATACTCTGTCCATTTTTGATAGCCGATATACTGGCACCACTGCCAATATGGCAGATAATCATCCTGGAATTATGGATATCCAATCCCGCCAACTCCGCTAATCTGGCAGACACAAAGCTGTGGCTGGTACCATGGAAGCCATAACGACGCACTCCATATTTCTCATAATATTCCTTTGGCAATCCATAGAGATATGCCTTCTTGGGCATCGTCTGATGAAAAGCTGTATCAAATACTGCAACGTTTGGCACTCCTGGCATAACCTTCTGACAGGCACGTACTCCCAGAATATTTGCTGGATTATGCAACGGCGCCAGATCATTGCAAGATTCAATCTGCTGCATTATTTCTTCTGTAATGATGACTGAAGAAGAAAATTTCTCCCCACCGTGTACCACCCGGTGTCCCACTGCCTGAATTTCCTCCAAAGACTCCAACACACCAATCTCTTTATCTAACAAGGTATCCAACACCACCTGAATTGCAACGGAATGATCCGGCAGATCCAAGGTCTTCTCATGCTTTTCTCCACCTTTTTTGTAGGTAAGTGCACCATCCAGACCAATTCTCTCACACATTCCTGAGGCACTGACTGCTTCTGTCTCCGAGTCAATCAGCTGAAACTTCAGGGACGAACTACCACAATTCACTACTAAAATCTTCATCTTGGCTTCCTCCAAACTGTTTGTCAATATGTACCCTGTCCCTTCCAATCCCAGGAATCGACAGGGCGATTTTACACCACTAGTTAAAAGTATACTTGATTGATTTTTCTTTGTCTAGTATCATTAGTGACAGAATCACATTTTTTTACAATCTCTTAAACGATTCACATTAGATATCGTAAATCAATAAAATTTTTTATCCGTCAGTACATGGCATACGTTCTATGGTTTCGGATTGACGTTATCAGGTTTACAACATGGCGAAAGGAGTTTTTCATGAAAACAGTTGGAATCATTGCAGAATACAACCCTTTCCATCTGGGACACGAATACCAGATCCAGCAAATCCGCAGACAAACCGGTGCAGAGCATATCGTAGTGGTCATGAGCGGGGATTTTGTGCAACGTGGAACTCCTGCATGGACGGATAAATTCCTACGCACTGAAATGGCACTGTTAGGAGGTGCCGACCTGGTATTTGAACTGCCGGTGCATTTTGCCACTGCCAGTGCAGAAAACTTTGCCTATGGTGCAGTCAGTCTGTTGCACCAGCTAGGATTTATTGATGGAATCTGTTTTGGAAGCGAATGTGGAGATCTGGATGCCTTATCTGCCATTGCTGCCTATCTGCTGGAGAAGGAGGAACAAATCCAGGAGGAAATGCAAAAGCCGTTATCCAAGGGATACACCTATCCGGCTGCCCGAGCCGAACTGTTAAGCGAAGCATTCCCGGATCTGTTGGAGACATTCCCAGATCTGCTGACCGGATCCAACAATATCCTTGCCATTGAATATCTAAAGGCATTATACCGCCTGAAAAGTTCCATCACCCCTGTTACCATTAGCAGACAGGGTTCCGATTACCACGATACTACAATTGAACAGGACTACCCGTCTGCTTCGGCAATCCGCAGCTATTATGCCCGAACCAATTCCCTGCCGCCACATGGAATTCCTCAGCAGATCCGGACACTGTTAGAACAAAATCCCACCCGATTCCCTGTGACCATGGATGATTTGTCCGACATGCTCTACTATAAACTTCGCAGTATGGATGATTCTGCCCTCTCTATCATAGATGTGACACCTGAATTGTGGCAGAGGATACAAAAGCAATTATCCCATTTCCAAAGTGTATCGCAGTTTACAGAACGAATCAAAATCAGGCAATACACACAAACCAGAATCCAGCGGGTTTTCTTGCATCTGTTACTGAATCTGCAACCTATCTGCGACTATGCTGCCTATGCCAGACTGTTGGGATTCCGACGCTCCCATAGTCCCCTCCTGCGAACCGAAACAAATATTCCAATACTGACTAAGGTTGCAGATGCCGAGACTGTCCTGACAGCTTCCCATGCCAGAAAGCAATTATCTACCGATCTATATGCCCATGATTTGTACCGCTATCTATTGCAAAAAAAATATCCGCATACTAGTCTGACAGACGATTACCACAGTAATCCACAGATTCTATAAGCTTTCCTTTACAAAAAGAGACAGGAAAAAGATGCCACATAAAATATGCTATGTGGCATCTTTCCTTTACACTCCTTCATCTTAGAAATGATTTTCATTTCTAAGATGAATCCTATTCAAAATTATTCTGCTGGTGTATTTGTATCGTCACCTGTTGGTGGAGCTACATACTTACTCAAAGTAACCTTGTCATCAGCACCGAAATGGAATGTGTACTTTTTCCCTGCACTCAGCTCATTTTTGATCACTATTTGATAACCATCATCCGTTAACTTGGCATCATACATATCAATTATATCGCCATTTTCATCATACACTGATACATACTGTTCTGACTGCTGGCATGCAATTGCATACATTCCCGTTTCAGCCGGAGTAAAGATGCAATCCTTGGTCAGCCATACGTTTGTAGCAACATTCGCTTCCAAAGACGTAACAGAGCTCTCCGTATACTCACTTAACTTAGTTGCTGTCAGATTGACTGTCATATTGCCAGCCACTGTAAAGCTTCCTGTCAGTTTATAAGTAGTATATACGCTGGTATACTGATCTGGATGTGATACAATATCTTCTACTGTTTCATCAACCATATAAGTACCCTTCTTCAAGTATGCATCAGCTGTACCAGATGTCTTATATCCATCTGAGTCAACACCATCAATACTAAAATAGCACTTTGTAAGATCCACATCTTTTGAAGCAAAACTTACTTTGTAAATAGGCAATACAAATTTCTGCACCTGATTCGCTGTGCCCGGGTTAAAGTTTACAACACCACTGCTGGCACCACCTGCATTGGCTTCTAATGTATATGCCTGTGCAGGATATACCACCAATTCATAGTTACCCTTAGTATATACCTGCTTGGTCAAAGGATCTGTATAATTCTCCGTCTCTGTTCTATCTGATAATTCATTATCATAAAATGTGTGATTAACATCCTTGAACCATGCTGATACTAAAGCATTACCGATCGGTGTATTGTCACCAGCTACTACATTACCGGTAATCTTAATACCATTAACTGCAGTAACCTCTAAAGAACCATTTGCAGTAATTGCTGCATTCTCACTGTCTGTCACAGAATATGCCACATTATACTTGCCTGCCGGTAAATACTCTTTCTGACCTGCTCCATTACTAATAGCATTATCAAAAACAATATAAGAATCACTATAGCTCTCACCAGAAATAAACTTATTTGTATTGTTCACTAACGCATATTTATAAGATCCAGAACCACCAAAAGCACGAATTCTAAAGGCCTCTGCCTCATCATCATTAGCCAGAATCGTTCTACCCTCAGTTGGAATATAGGACACAATCTGAGTGTCGCTACCAATATAGAGCAGAACCTTCTGAGTCAGAGATTTACCAGACTCATCCTTAGCTGTAATAGTAGCCTGTGTACCATTTGCTACCGCAGTTGGAACACCTTTGATGGTTACAAACTGGTTATGAATCTCTGCCTGCAATCCAGCTGGCAGACCAGCTACTTTAACGCTTGAGAGATATCCTCTATAGGTAGCGGTAAAATAAACATTCGTATTAATAATATCCCCTGTCTTTGCACCTACATATACATTGGTTGGTACCGAAGACGCATAATAAACCGCTTCCTTAGTCTTCAGACCATTCAGTTTCTTGATGGTAACGGATACATAATCCTCATCCTTAATTGAGTTATCATCATACTGTGAATCGTAATTGGTGGATAAAACCAACTCATATACTTTATTCTTCGTGTTGTTGACAGATGCTACTGTCAATTTCTTTGAAGTCTTAGCATCAGAATATACTTTCTTTGTCACTGCAAAATCTTTGGCGGTCAGCTTCTTTGCCTTATTCAAAGTAACACGTACTACTTTAGAGTTAACTACTTCAACAGACTTAATATTAAAGGTCTGCTTTACAGTAACGGTACAGGTAGCTTTCTTTTTACCAGAAGTTACGGTAATTTTAGCTGTACCTTTCTTCTTACCCTTAACCACACCTTTTTTAGAAACAGTGGCAATCTTTTTCTTGTTTGATTTCCATGTTAATTTAGCGTTGCTAGGTTTTACTGTTACTTTCAGAGTCTTTTTGTCCCCTGTTTTGATAGATAGTTTCTTTTTCTTGAGTTTCAGCGTCTTGGCATTCACTTTCTTAGCAGAAGCTGTCTCAGTATTTACTGATACCCCTACTGCTGTTGTTAAAGTAAATGCTAAGAGAACCATACCCAATGTTTTGAGTTTCTTTTGCATATTGCATTCTCCTTTCATTGTATTAACAAACAACATCTTACATCGTATCATTAAAAAAAATAACTGTCAAGTTGCCTGAGTAGCCCTCCCTTCCCAGATTATAACAAAAAGTCACAATTTTAATCATTAGAAGCGTTTTAGAGTTTTTAATTCTTGCCCAAGAACATAAATATATTACTTTATAGGAAACGAGAAGATTCCTATAAAGTAATATATCGCCATAAAACAGATACTCTGATCGGTTTTATGGCGATATTCATTCAAATCTCTCATACGCTGACCAGATCACATATAAGCATGCACATCTGGTTTACCACGTATGTGAGAATCAATCCTATTACTAATTCGCAAACAGATTAATTATTTATAAAGTTCCACTAACTTCTGTAAGTGCTCATAACGAGCCTTAGCTGCTTCCTCTGACTCCTTGAACAGCTTCTCAGCACGCTCTGGGAATGGCTTAATCAGACGAGTATAACGAGCCTCGTTATTCAGGAATGCCTGATAGTCGTTAAAGTCTACACCCTTCTCAGATGTGAATGTGAATGGATTCTTGCCCTCTGCCTTTAATGCCGGGTTGAATGAGAACAGGTTCCAGTAACCAGCCTTAACAGCTTTCTTCATCTCATCCTGGCAGTGGTTCATACCACCCTTGGCAATACCGTGTAACTCACATGGTGCATAACCGATAATCAATGATGGTCCCGGATATGCCTCAGCCTCTGCAATGGCTTTTACAGCCTGTGCCGGATTCGCACCTAATGCGATCTGTGCTACATAGACATAACCATAGCTCATAGCGATCTCTGCCAGAGACTTCTTGCCGATTTCCTTACCAGCTGCTGCGAACTGACAAACCTCACCGATGTTAGAAGCCTTTGACGCCTGTCCGCCAGTGTTGGAGTACATCTCGGTATCGAATACCATAACGTTGACATTCTCACCAGATGCTAATACATGATCTAATCCACCGAAGCCGATATCATATGCCCAACCGTCTCCACCGAAGATCCATACAGACTTCTTAGAGAGATAATCTTTCTTGGCCAGTACAGCCTTGGACTTCTCGCATCCACATTTCTCTAATGCAGCGATCAGTTTCTCTGTAGGCTCCGCATTTGCCTTGGTGTCTTCCTTGGTTTCCATATATTTTGCAATAGCATCTTTTACTTCTGCGGAAGCTTCATCGGATGCCGCAATCTCCTCTAAGATCTCAATTGCCTGATCGCGAAGATATTTCTGTCCTACATACATTCCCAAACCATGCTCTGCATTGTCCTCGAATAAGGAGTTAGACCAAGCTGGTCCCTTCTTGGAATCTTTGTTGACAGTGTATGGTGAAGTAGCTGCCGGGTTACCCCAGATAGAGGAACATCCGGTTGCATTGGAGATATACATCTGCTCACCAAACAACTGTGTAACCAGTCTTGCATAAGAGGTCTCTGCACAACCTGCACAAGAACCTGAGAACTCAAGCAGTGGCTGATTGAACTGGCTGCCCTTTGGTGTAGTGTCTGCAAATCCGCTGTCTTTCTTACCTACATTAGCTACTAAATAATCGAATACTGGCTGCTGCTCAGACTGTGACTCCTGTGGCACCATCTTAATAGCACCTTCCTCAGCCTTTGGACATACGGTAATACACTCACCGCATCCCATACAATCTAATGGAGATACGCTCATAGTGAACTTGTACTCTCCAGCCTTTGGCTTGGTATCAGACATCTTGATCTGATCTGGTGCTGCCTTTGCCTCATCCTCTGTTAACAGGAATGGACGGATGGTAGCATGAGAACATACAAATGCACAGTTGTTACACTGGATACAGGTATCTGGATCCCATACTGGAACGGTTACGGCTGTACCACGCTTCTCATAAGCGGAAGCACCGGTCTCGAACTGTCCATCTGGATTCTCTGCAAATGCAGATACTGGCAGGCTGTCTCCATCCATCTTGGAGATCGGCTCTAACAGATCCTTCACTAACTTCACTACTTCCGGACGTCCCTCTAATTCCTTAGCTGGAGCATCTGGAGCAGGATTCTTCCAAGAATCCGGAACCTCTACCTTGTGTACTGCGTCTACACCGGCATCAATTGCCTTGTAGTTCATTTCTACGACTGCATCACCCTTCTTGGAGTAGGACTTCTTAGCAGCCTCTTTCATGTATTCTACTGCCTGGTCGATCGGCATAACGTCTGCCAGTTTGAAGAATGCAGACTGGAGAATGGTGTTGGTACGCTTACCCATACCGATCTCGATAGCCTTGTCAATGGCGTTGATGGTGTACAGCTGAATGTTATTCTCTGCAATATATTTCTTAGCCTCTGCGTTCAGATGTTTTTCTAACTCTTCATCTGACCACTGGCAGTTAATCATGAATACACCGCCTGGCTTAACATCCTGTGCCATCTTCATACCCTGAATAACATAAGCTGGGTTGTGGCATGCTACGAAGTCAGCCTGGTTGATATAGTATGGACTCTTGATTGGGTTGTCACCAAAACGCAGATGGGAAATGGTAACACCACCGGTTTTCTTGGAGTCATACTGGAAATATGCCTGGATATACTTATCTGTGTGGTCACCAATGATCTTGGTAGAGTTCTTGTTAGCACCTACAGTACCATCTCCACCCAGACCCCAGAACTTGCACTCTTTGGTACCAGGTGCAGAAGTAATCGGAGCTGGCTTAACCTCTGGAAGGCTTAAGTTGGTTACATCATCCACAATACCGATGGTAAAACGTGGCTTTGGATCATCCTTTTCTAATTCTTTATATACTGCAAATACAGAAGAAGGAGGAGTATCCTTAGAGCCCAGACCGTAACGGCCGCCTGTAAGAACAACGTCATTCATTCCTGCTTCACGAAGTGTAGTTGCTACATCTAAGTACAATGGATCACCCAGGGAACCTGGCTCTTTTGTACGGTCTAAGATAGCAATCTTCTTCGCTGTCTTAGGAATTACCTTTAACAGTGCTTCAGAAGACCAAGGACGATACAGGCGAACCTTAATCAGACCAACCTTCTCTCCTGCTGCTGTCAGGTAATCAATAACTTCCTCTGCCACATCACAGATAGAACCCATAGCGATAATCACACGGTCAGCATCTGCTGCACCATAGTAGTTAAATAAACCATAATCGGTACCTAATTTTTCATTGATCTTATTCATGTACTTCTCTACTACTGCAGGAAGTGCATCATAGGCCTTGTTACAAGCCTCACGGTGCTGGAAGAATACGTCACCATTCTCGTGAGAACCACGAGCTGCCGGATGCTCTGGATTCAATGCATGGGCACGGAACTCATCTACGGCATCCATTGGACACATATCTTTAAGATCTTCATAATCCCATTTTTCAATCTTCTGGATCTCATGGGAGGTACGGAAACCATCAAAGAAATTAATGAAAGGAACCTTACCCTCTAAAGATGCACAGTGTGCAACCGGGCTTAAGTCCATTACTTCCTGAGGATTGGTCTCAGCTAACATGGCAAATCCTGTCTGACGGCAGGCATATACGTCACTGTGGTCACCGAAGATATTTAACGCATGGGTAGATACCGTACGCGCTGATACATCGAATACACAAGGTAACTGCTCACCTGCGATCTTGTACATATTAGGGATCATCAGTAAAAGTCCCTGTGATGCTGTAAATGTGGTAGTCAGGGCACCTGCTGCCAGAGAACCGTGTACGGTACCTGCGGCACCTGCCTCAGATTCCATCTCCACTACCTTTACAGTGCTTCCAAAAATGTTTTTCTGTCCAGCTGCTGACCACATATCTACGGAGTCAGCCATTGGGCTGGATGGTGTGATTGGATAGATACCTGCTACCTCTGTGTAGGCATATGCCACATGTGCCGCAGCGGTATTTCCATCCATGGATTGTTTAGCTCTTGCCATTTTCAATAATCCTCCTTTAATAATTATAAATTCTGTGTGATATTTTATCACTTACTGTCAAAAAAGTAAAGAATCGTATGCTGGTTTTTGTTTACATTTCATGAAATTTACAAAAAATTTACAACTATGCTTTTTGGCTATACAAGAATATAAGTCAGAAAACGTGGAACATATTGTATTCCTGCATCTATTAGAGTATAATTGATGAATCTATTGTATGAAAATGGCGGCAAGAGAAAATGCTGACAAGCTTTGAAATACAATAAAAAACCGAAAATAACAGAAGGGAGATAGCATGATCCAGAAAGATTTTATGAAAGAAGCACTGGAGGAAGCCTATATTGGTATCCGTGCAGGAGATGGCGGTCCCTTTGGCAGCGTTATTGTCAAGGATGGGCAGATCGTTGGCCGTGGACACAACCGTGTCCTGCTGCATCGGGATCCTACCTGCCACGGGGAAATGGAGGCGATTCGGGATGCCTGTAAAACCCTGAAAACCCACAATCTGACAGGTTGTGAACTATATACTACGGCAGAACCATGTCCCATGTGTCTGGGAGGAATCCTGTGGGCAAATATATCCAGGGTGTATTATGGCTGCAATCGTTCTGATACAGATAGCATCGGTTTTCGGGATGATAAGTTTTATCAATATTTACAGGGAGATTCCAAACTGTTAGATATGACAGAATACGATCGGGAAAGCTGCCTGGAATTGTTTCGGGAGTATGCGGATAATACACAGAATCAAAGGTATTAATATCACATGATTATAAGAAAAAAGCCCTATTTCGTAACCAAACATAGGGCTTTTATACTTTAACCAAAGAAGAAAGGTACATAAACCATGAAAAATGTAGCTAAGACTACAGTTTCTCAGCCATATGATACAGCAACCGTTCGGATTCTTCCCATCCCAGGCAAGGATCTGTGATGGATTTTCCATAGGTATGTTCGTGGATGCTTTGGCAGCCTGGTTCAATATAGCTTTCGATCATAACACCTTTCACCAGATTGTGAATTTCTTCTGAAACTTCACGGTTATGCAGGATCTCCGATACAATACGAGGTTGTTCCTCGTATTTTTTATTGGAATTGGAATGGTTGGTGTCGATGATGCAAGCTGGATTTTTTAGATTGGTATCATTGTATAGCTGCAACAGGATTTGTAAATCTTCATAATGATAGTTTGGACGGGACTGATTGTGCTTATTGACAGCACCTCGCAGAATGGTATGTGTAAGGGGATTGCCGTCTGTCTTAACTTCCCAGCCACGATACATGAAAGTATGTCCACCCTGGGCAGCGATGCAGGAATTCATCATGATATTCATGGTACCGCTGGTAGGATTTTTCATGCCACATGGGATATCAATACCGCTGATAGTCAGACGGTGCTGCTGATCCTCCACGGAACGGGCACCCACTGCCACATAGGAAAGAATATCTGCCAGATACGGCCAGTTTTCCGGATAAAGCATTTCATCTGCTGCAAACAGATAGGACTCTGCAATAGAGCGGAGATGCATTTTACGCATGGCAATTAAGCCCTCTAACAAATCCGGTGCTTTTTCCGGATCCGGCTGATGTACGATTCCTTTATATCCCTCACCCGTAGTTCTTGGTTTGTTCGTATAAATCCGCGGGATGATAATCAGTTTGTCCGCCACCTGTTCCTGTACCTTTGCCAGACGGCTGATATAATCACATACGGCATCCTCATTATCCGCCGAGCATGGTCCAATGATAGCCAGAAATTTATCGGATTCTCCGGTAAAAACCTTTGCAATCTCGGCATCTCTTTCACTCTTTAATTTTTTATGTGCTTCCGGTAATGGATATTCCGACAGCAGCTGCTCTGGAGACATTACCTCTTTGACATATTTCATTCCCATAGTTTGTACCTCTTTTCTGTCATTCATTTTTTCTACTGTATAGGAAACTATTCGTTCTATACGATTAAGATTCTTTGTCGCTTATCTCTGAAGCTTAGAACCTCGTGTTATTTTAGTGGAAAATACCATTTTCGTCAAGGGAAGCGATCAAATCCCCAGAATAAACGCATCAAATCAATATGTCCGAATAGACAAAATTTTGTCTATTCGGACATTAATTGGTAAAGTCTGATCAAAACAAGCAAGACGAATTGCAAAATCAGTTTTAAATGATAATAACACTCTATCTATAAAATCTCTGCAGTCAACTGTCCGATCATATCACACTGAAATCTTCCCTGTAGCAGCAAAGACCAACTAAAGTAAGTCTCACCATCCTCCTGCCTTTCCTTTTTGTCCTGTTTTTCAAAGGGATCATCTTCTTTAACCTGTTGTTTCTTCTTTTTGCGGACATCTTCTATTCTCTCCGGCAGTCTGGCATAAGCACTACTTTCCTGCAATGTTTTTATTTCATGATCTGCCATAGCTTCCATATACTCGGCAGCTGGGTCTCCAGCTTCCCTCATGGTCTTAATCGCTTCCATCTGCCCTGATATTACCTGCTGTACTTCCTCTTTAGACTTACATGATTTCAGGCGATTCCGAAGTGCCTGTCTCGCTATCTCCACTCTCATGGCTATCTTATACAGCTCCGGATTATGCATCCGAAGATAAGATAACTCCTGAGAAGTCAATCTCTTGCCACTTTTCAATTTTGCCCTAATTTTCTGCTCATATGCCTTACGTTTTTCTTCATCCATATCCTCAGCAGGATCCAGCAAACCAGTACGGAATTTTTTCCATGCCTCATCGGTCCTTCTAAGCCGCTGATCTAATTCCGAATCTTTCACAATCGCAAATGCATTTTGTATCGCACTCATACATAGTCCCTCCTCATTCCTGTATCAGCATTTATACTAATGGCTTTGTTGCGCATAATGTAGTGTTTGTACTACTGTAAGCCTTATGGCGTTCGTTGCAGCGCACAGTCACAATACTTGCAACATCATTTCTGTGTTATATATCGGTTTATTCTGAGGAATCCTTACTATTGCAGATTGCTATGCAAGACACAAATCTTTTTCTGTGTACCTGATTAATGCAAAAACGCCAATGTGAACTAAAAACACATTGACGCTATTGCATGTTGAATTATTATTAAGACTATCCGATGTCTTAATAATAATTCTATAAAATAATAACCCGGCGGTCAGTCAACTAGAAACGACAGTCATTACAATCTATCGTAGATTTCATTCAGATGTGGTTTCAATGCACGATAGCACGCCACACCTTTCTCCTGCCCAAACCGTTTTACAAAACCCAAATAGATTTTGTGTACTTCATCCCGGCTCTCCTGTTGAAAGACTTCAATCATTTTACTTGCTTCTCCCTTTGTTTCCTCCGGGAGCCAGATGCTAAAATCCACATCCGGTATCTCTTTTTTACGGTTTCTTTTTGCGGCAGTTCTGGTTCTGCCTTTTTTCACAGGAGCAGATGTCTCCTGCTTCTGTGGCTCTGATTCAGAATCACTCTGATCCTGTGATTTCATCTCCGGTTCTGTAACACCCTTTTCTTCAGTTACAGACCGTTTCCGACTCTTTGCTCTGCCCGAAGATTTCTTCTGACCAAGCACCTCTGTCTTTGATTCCAGATCTTCCACCGAAGCCGCCACAGACTGCTCTTGGTCCAGAGTCTCCTTCTCTGAATCCACTTTCTTCGCTGCCGTCTTGCGATTTGCATTCTGCCCGGTTTTTTGTGACTGATCCACGGAATCTGTGTTCTGCTGCAAACTGCGATGCAGCACCGATGCTTTCACACGGCTTACAGAAATATCCTTTGCATTCCAAAAGCGAACTACTGCATCATATCCAATATCATTCGATACAATAACAAACTCCGCCTTTGCGTTCGATTTGATCAGATATCCCAGATAGGAAACCAGTTGGAAATCTAGTCCATTCCTGCCAGTATAACACTGAATCATCTGATACTTTTCCTCCTGTCCAGCTAACTTCAGTAAATCCTCATAGGAAATCCCTGATGAATTAACGGTATAGAACAAAAGCAGACAATCCTGTTTCCCCAAAGTTGGTATCAGATCTACCCATACTGATCCTACATTCTCGGTATCGACCAAATAAAATTTCTTTGCCATAATAACCTCTTTTCTGTGATAGAAAGAAGTCCGTCTGACCGCCAGGTCATAGAACCGAAGCGATGATATTCTCAGATACCCCACCGATCCGGTTCTTTTATATTGTATCAGATATGAGAAACAAGTGCTAGTCTTAAATTCTAAGCCTTCCCCATATAATGCATATACACATCCTCCAGATCCGCATCCGCTGTATCCTTGTCAATACTTAGGATCAATTCCTCTGGTGAACCTTTTTTCACAATCTCCCCATCCTTTAATAAGATCACTTCCTTGGCTATTTCCTGAATATCACTGACCACATGTGTCGCAAATAACACAATCTTTTTCTCCGATAACCCGGCAATATAATTCCGCAGATTAATGCGTTCACTGGGGTCCAGTCCTGCCGTCGGCTCATCCAGAATCAGCAGCCCCGGCTCCCCTAATAATGCCTGTGCCAGCATAATTCTCTGCTTCATACCACCCGAAAAACCACCGATCTTCTTCCGTCTGACCTCCCACAAATTTACCACATGCAATAAATCTTCGATCTGCTTCGCTGCATCTCTGGCTTTCAGCCCTTTCAGGGCAGACATATACTTCAGAAAATCCAATGCGGTATAATGATCATACATCCGCTGCTGTTGGGGCATATATCCCAGCAGGCTGCGATAGGCAGCCCCCATTTCCAGGATTTCCCTGCCATCACACAAGATCTCACCCTGATTTCTGCGGATGCTGTCCGTCATCAGTCCAATCATGGTACTCTTACCAGCACCGTTCGGTCCCAATAATGCGTACACACCCGGTTCCAGCACCAGACTGACATCCCGCAACGCCTGCTTTTCTCCATAATTCTTTGATAAATGACATATCTCTATCTTCATATTTACCTCCTGACACATTTCAAAAGACATTACCTATGAACAGAGGATTACACAACGCATACTTCATAAAATCAATTCCACTGACATAGAGCAACAACGGCACAATAATGACTCCAATGGATATGGCAATCGTCATAATATAACTCCGGGTTTTGGCGGACAGCAGGCAGATGGCAACTGCCGCCAGCAGATATCCCAGATAACGCATTGCCGTAATCAATATAAAATACCCCAATATGCTCAGTGTCCCAAAAGATGTACTGATATGTTCCATGCTGTTGACTGCCACATGGATACCAGGTGTACCATAAGCCGAAAAAATACTATAATACCAGCTTCCATACACCAGGAAAAAAATCAGAGTAGTAATCAGCCACACATACCCTATTTTTATGGAATGCAATTTCCTGCGTCCTCCTGACGTGGTATGTAGCAGCCGCATCATATTACTTTCATATTCCATCCCATAAATCCCCGTCAGGCACAGAATCAGCCCCATAACGCCATAAATCCCATGCATCCCGTCCTGATTGCCGGAACCATCCCCGCCGGTTAAGATCTCATATCCCCTGCTGTAACAGAACCCGCCTCCTTTGACCTGCTGCAGGTAATCTGTATGCATGATCAGTCGGTTCAGTGCAGCACTGTCTTTCAACAAAACTTGATATTTGTTGCTGATGGCAGACGTTGCCTCCTCTGTTTTTGCCGCTGCATACTCCTGTTCCTCCTGTTCCTCCAGGGCATCCCTCTTTTCGCCCCAGGATGTGACCTGTTCCACTTTCTCAGCCGTACACTTCCCCTCGATCTGGTCAATGTATTGCTTATAATATATATCATCTTCTGTGCTGTAGATATTTTTCACCGGGGAATAAACCATATAAATAAATGCCACAAAAACCATCAGATACAGAAACACTCTCTGATACCAGAAAATCTTCCGCCCCTCCTGCCACAGCAAGGAATGAACCCGGATCTTTTCTCTGCTATTTTTTCCTGATTCTGGCTTTTTTGTACCAGCCAGACTGCGAAAACGGTATCGTATCCTCTCTGCCATGCTGGCAGTTTCCGGTATTTTCTGGTTCGGAAACAGAAACAGTATGAGGATGCCAAAAAACATAATCCCAGCCACTGCAGTAACCACAAACAGCAGGGGATAACTGACTGGTACTCCCAATAAATTAATGTTACGGTATAATGACAGCATCCGTCCCAGATGCAGATACGCAATGATATTAATGTTTTTCAGAATACTAAGCCAACTGCTTTCACCGATCCCATAATAGAGCAGGCTGCTGACTCCCAGCCAGAGCATGCCGCATAAATACACTCCGGCAGCACTTCTCTGCCAGACCATCAGAAACAAAAAGACGAATACAAGCAAGGCATAACTCATCCATTTCCCCAACAGGAAAACCACGATTGCCTGACCCACGGTTCCCCCGAAACCAGAGCTGATATAGCCGCTGACTGACTGAATCCAGCGGTTCAGATCCCCTAGCCCATACAATTGTCTCCCCATAACGAGATTGCCGGCATACAACAGCACAGCCACCTCTCCAGCAAACAGAAACATGGAACCCATCTTCCTGCAGATAAACGGATGCCTTCCCCTGGCACAGGTACGAATAAAGATATGTTCTCCCCTTTCCTTCTCCTGCATGAAAGTAACCACAGCGGCGAAAAACAGAAGCAATATACCAATGAGATCGGTGGCAAAATAATCAAAGACCAGACGAATGCCTCTGGATGGAGCAATCACAATCTCCCGACCTGCAAACTGGCGTAATCTCTCCAAAATCTGATTGGCGCTTTTCTCTCCATAGGCGTCTGTCTTCTCAGAAAAAATGGAGAAACTGGATTTCTTTGCCTGTTCTTCCTCTCTGGCAGAGAGAAACGTATCATACTCCCCTGCATTTTCAATCTCTTTCGCCACCTGGCTGCATGCCAGGTAATCCCTGTATTCCAGCCCTTCCTCCGTGCCACTGTCTGTGTCCAGCATCTCTGCCAGATATTCCTGTGCCTCCTCCGGCTGCATGCCCTGTATCTTGCCATACCATTTATTATAGTTTTCCACCGTCACATCTATCCATGGGTTCCGCTCACACTCATCCCGGTAAATCAAGAATAGGTTGGCAAGTATCCCCACCAGCAGGATCATCAGTATCACAGGATTTTTCCATAATTTTTTATGTTCTAAGCACATAGCATTATCCTTTCTCTATCCCGAAGAATTCTTCTTCGGTCAGCACAAACTCAAATAATCCTGTACCATCACTTCTTCCTCTCCTTCTGCTGTCTGACCATGTCCTGAATATAATCCTCGATCTGGGAACTGGTGGATTTCTTTTCCAAAGACGCATATGCCTGTTCGAAATCCTCCTGTTTCCACACATCTGCATTTTCATTTTCATTCACCAAAGACACCAACGTTTCTGCAGCATCCTCCCAACTCGTCAGGTCAGGCTGCAGTCCCAGATAAATACTCTTCTTCCCATACTTTTTCATACGCTCTGACCACGCAGCCGCCCTGCTGTCCGTATTCTCCTGCTTCATCGGGGATGCCGCCATGGTATTTCCATATGCCAGCCCATGCATCAGCATGGATTCATATCGGCTCTGACTGTACAGGACACCGCCGTTTTCATGGATGCTTTCCGACAGATCCTCACCATAAATCATCAGATTGGCAATCCTCTGATCCGTATATGCCCGCAGCAGGAAATCCTCTGCTTCCTCTTTGTTGTCGGATGTGGCACTAATTCCGGTGGAACAGTTGACATTGGAAGCGATGAATTTGGTTCCATACACCACAGTACAGTCCGACCAGTCATATCCCTTATCAGACAGCAGCTCATTCCCAGAACCGATATAAACAGCAAAGTCCCGGTTCTGGACTGCCTGTTCTATCGCCAGAGCATATGTGGAAGATTCATTAACTGACAGGGAAGCATCCTGTGATATGGCTCCCTGCCGGTACAGCCTGTGCAGGCTCTCATATAGTGCACGGACAGGCTCTGCACGGTACCATGCCGAAATGCTACCGTTCTCCTGCCAGAACAGGCCACCATAGTACCTGCCCCCCGCACTGTCTGCCAGCGCCGTTTGCGTAAGACTCAGAAGAACCGGGCTGCCTGGCTGCTGCTCCAGGGATGCCAGCAGTTTCTCCACTCCCTGCATGGTCCCGTCAAATCCTTCCAGCATCTCCTGCGACACATACTTGGGGTTCAGCACAAAATAAATCCCCTGGTCCGTCAACCCCGTATTCGGCACGGTATAAATCTCCCCATCTACGGATACCGTCTCCCATTTCTCTGTCGGAATTGCATTCCACAGATTTTTTCCAACATCACTGTCCAAATAGGACTGCAGGGACTGGAAATACCGGCCTCGTATCATACTGATGCCTGCCGTATCGGCATCGCTTGAATCAGCCACCTGCATAATATCAGCGGATGGGCATAGTTTCCGGATGTATTCTCCTATGTCGGTATCCTCGTCAGGCTTCTCATAATTTACCGTCTGGAACTCCACCTGGTAGCTGCATCCCTCTTCCTGCAGGATCCGGTTGATCTCTTCCTGGGTTTCTGCGGAAACTCCATTCGATACCATGGATGCCCATACTACCATGTGTTCTGAATCCGGGTCTGTGTCAGGTGTGGCATCTGCTTCTGCCTCACCTTTCGTCTCGGTATTTGCTCCTGTCCCAAATAACTCCTCTTCGGTCAGTGCAATCTCCGACTCCGTCTTCTCATCAAAGACAAAGAGATAGTCCCCCAGCCCATAGTTAACGATTTTACCAGCTGTGGTTCCCATCTCACGTAGACTGCCATCTTTCGTATCGTAGATAATCCAGTCTGTTTTTTCCGTATCCATATCATATTTTCGGAGATAGATCTCAGAACCTTTCCAGCAGACTGGCTCATACCGCTTTCCATGGGGGTATGCCACATCGTCACTAAATTCTGCCTCTTCATCTGTATAGATCACTTCATGGGAAACCGTTCTTTCGTGATACAGAATAATCTCTGTACCGTCAGCAAACACTGCCATATCTTCATTTAACACGGGCTCAGATATACCAAGCATACGATCTCCATTTTCTCCCAGAATCACATGCTCTGCCCCCCTGTGCCGTTCCAGGTTGTAGATATACATTCCGGTATATTCGTTTTCTTCAAGGTACTGTGTCAATTCCTCCTCCGATAAGGATGCCATGGCAGAATTAGAATAATCGGAAGTCATACAGAGTCCGCTGACATAAATCCTCTGGTCTGTGAAGCTAATATTCGTAGGAACCCTCATATTTTCCGTTCTGTCATCAACCACCGAATAGTCCCGTAAATCCAGAATGATAATGCCTCCCTCAGGACGATCCGGCTCCATCAGCGCTCCTGATTCGTCACGTTCATGACTCACCATGTAGCTGATGACCAGATACCTGCCATCGCTGGCAGCGTTCATAAAATGGTATAACGTAGAGTCTGGCACCGTGGCAACCTTTTTCTTGTTTTCGCCGTTTAAATCTGCCCGGTAGATCTCCACATCCTGCAATTCCCCCTGGTCATTTTCATGAGCGCCCCAGAAATATATGTTTTCCTCTGCCATCAGTATGGTACCAACGGTTCCTGATGCCGATCGCCCCATGGTATAGCCATTGCAGATCGGATCCGGGTTGGTATTTTCATCATAGGGTTCATGCTGACAGTTTGCCCGGTCGCAGACCACCGTGGTTTCCTTGGTTACCGCATCGGTAAAATGCATCAGTTCATCTTCCCCAACTGTCACAACCCCTTTATCGGAGTAGTTGTACCCTATACGGGTAAAACTGATTACCCCGGAAGAAGCATCCATGGAACTGTCTTTCTGCTTCCTGTTTCCACGCTGGAGCAGGAATCTGGAAACACTGATTACCCCAATCAATACTATAATAGCCGCAAATATTATTCTTTTTTTCTTTTTGCCCATACCATCACCCCTTTTTCCACATTGTTCCATACGCTCTGACCAAGCTATTGCTCTGCTGTTACATTAGAACCTGTTCCTGTCCCGAAAAATTCCTCCTCGGTCAGCACAAATGAGGATCCTGTTTCTGCGTCTGGGTCCCAATCCATGCCAAAGAGATAATCTCCCAATCCATAGCAGACAATTTTATTATTTGTGCTTCCCATCTCCCGCTTGCTGCCATCCTTGATATCATAGATTATCCAATCTGATTTTCCCGTGTCATCTCCATCGTATTTGTTTAAATAGATCTCAAATCCTTTCCAACAGATCGGTTTATACATTTTCCCGTCACGAAAACCCTCTGTGTCACTGTATATTGTTTCATAGGAATGGCTTCCTTCATGATACAAAATGGTATCTGCACCGTCAGTAAACACTGCCATGTCCTCATTTATTAAAAGATCAGAAGAAATTCCAATTCTTTGATTCCCTGTATCATCCAACAGCTTATGTTCTTCTCCTTTCTGTGATTCCAAATTATAGATATACATCCCATTGTACTCATGTTGATCAAAGTATTGCCATAGTTCTTCATCAGATAGGGATGTCAGTGCGGATTTCGAATAGACAGAATCCAAATATAGCCCTCCGATATAGATCCTCCGATCGGTAAAACTAATTCTACTAGGCAATCTCATATTATCAATTTTATTGTCAATGATAGACTTGTCCCTTAAATCCAGAATGATGATTCCGCCCTCAGACCGATCCAGTTCTACCAACTCTCCTGATTCTTTTCTTTCATAATCGACAGTATAGCCGATCACCAGATATCTGCCATCGCTGGCAGCACTCAGGCACTGATATTCTGTAGAATGAGGCACCGTGGCAATCTTTTTCTTGTTGTCTCCATTTAAATCTGCTCGGTAGATTTCCAGATCCTGCATTTTCCCCTTATCATCTGCATGTGTCCCCCAGAAATATATACTGTCCACTACCATAAGTATGCTACTTACTGGTACAGGCACCCCCAATGTATAACCATTGCAGATCGGATCTGGGTTGGCACTTTCATCATAGGGTTCATGCTCACAGTTTGCCTTATCACATATTACAGTGGTCTCCTTTGAGACCGCATCTGTAAAATGCATCAAGCCATCATCACCAACCGAAATGATCCCCTTATCGGAGTAGCTCTCCGTTAAATAGTTATAACTAATTATTCCCAGAGAAGTGCCAATATCCTTAGAGTTATCCTTCTGCTTTCCGTTTCCACGCCGGAGCAGGAATGCTGAAACACTGATCACCCCAATCAAAATTATGATAGCTGCAAATATCACGCTTTTTTTCGTGTTGCTCATACCATCACCCCTTTTGAATTGATAAATTAAGTTTACAATCAAAGTCTTACAAAACTCTTACAGAAAGGGTAATTCAAAAATAGCTACCCCTTTTCAATTTAATAAAATCTATATCATCATATGTATTTGTCTTTAACAACAGCCTATGTTAGTATTTTATTAAGTCATATACAGGAAAAAATATTGACAGATAACAGAAAATGATCCGGTCACAAAATCATCTGTAATTAATAATTGGAGGAAAATATGACGAAACTACAGAAATCTATTGCGTTATTACTATGTGGAGCTTTGTGCACCAGTATGCTATCCGGATGTGGTAATCAGAAAAAAGACACACAGACCGATTCGTCAAGAGAAACCAAAGTGGCAGAAGCAACCAAAGCTCCTGCCAGTGATGGAATGGTGATTAACTGTTGGGGAGACAGCCTGACAGCCGGTACTGCCTACGAAAATAAACTCAGCTATCCGGCTGCACTCCAAAATGCCTTAAGTGACTATACAGTAAATAATTTTGGAATCGGCGGAGAATCCAGCAAAACCATTGCCCAAAGAATGGGTGCATCTTCTTTGAAAATAGGCGTTACAACGGAGCAAAAGGAATCTTTTACTCTGCCTGCCAATACAGACAAAACAGAACAATTTAATATTTTGGGGGATGATTCCTCGGAAGCCAGAATTTTAAGACAGGTACAGGAAGATACAGGAGAAGACTGCCTCAACCCGATCATAGTGAATGGAGTAGAATGTACTCTTTCCAGACAGGGTATGTTCTATTGCCTATCCCGTACAAACTCTGGCGAAGAAATAACCATCAAAAGCGGTGATTCCATCACCACAAAGGCATCTCTTGGAAATTATTCTAACGATATTAATATTATCTGGGCAGGCACTAATGACCGTGCCAAACCGGAAACCGTCTCTAAGACAATTAGCAACATCCAGACCATGATTGATTATCTGGGCAGCGACCGCTATATTGTCATCGGTCTGACCGCCCTATCCTACATGCCGGAAGTTGCTAAAGTCAACGAAGCATTGGCAGAAGCTTTTGGAGATCATTTTTATGATTTCCGCAGCTATGTCCTGGAAAACGGTCTAAAGGATGCAGGAATCAAGGCAACGAAAGAAGACAAAGCAGACCTGAAAATAGGGGAAATCCCTACCAGCTTTATGAATGCTCCTGATCCGAAAAGCGACCATGTTCATGGAAATTCCGCCCTTTATCAGTTGTTGGCAAATGAATTAGTCAAGAAACTGCAGGAATTACAATATATCTAACTGAAACCCGAAATATAAGCTACTTTAAAGAAGCGTAAGCAGCAAAATCACTTTAGCGTTTTTGCTGCTTAATACTATATACGAACATCCTTCTACTGTTCTTCCCGCTCCGCTTCTTCCCTCTGCATTCTCTCCTGTGCATCCTGTTTTTTCTGATGATGCAGAAACAGGATTGCCCAAACTGCCAGAATAACCATCAGCCCAACAATGATAATCACTGCCGTCTCCATCCAGGGTGCTCCCGGTGCACCAGAATACTTTATCCCACCGGGATCAATTGAATCAGCCGATGCCATTTTCGTCTGTAACATTGCTAATAATCCCCACATCCCAGACAGGAAATAATACCTCTTTCCGTTACGCCATTTTTTCTCATTTTTTCTTTCCATAATTTCCACCAAACCTTTCTAATTTGTTATCTCACCTCTGTGCTGTATATATTACATAATATGTGTACTACTTTTCGTACATCAAAAAATTTAATTATTGTCTTATTTACTGCAAAAAATGCCACAACACTCCCGCCATTGCCGAAATCAAATTTGCGATAACGGCATATCTCCGGGGATGAGGAATCCATTCCCGAAATTTATGATAAATAAACCCCTCAGCCAGAATTACCAGAAGCTCCACCAGAAACCAGACCGGATCATACCCAGTCCACCGTAGCATAGAATCCACCAAACCCCATTCCCGGTATTGCTCTACCCTCTCCACACTGGCAGCAACTCCATAATAAATCAGATTTGCCAGAGGATTGGTCAGCAAATTGACCAGCAAAATTAACAGATATCCTCTTTTTTCCCTGACTTTCATTCCCAGAGCAATTAAAATCTCCAGAAAACAAGTTGTCACATAAGCAATAAACAATACTTTAATCATTCTTCCCTTTCCCAGCACGCCACCATATAAATAGTGCAATCAATAGTAACAGCACACTTACAAGCGCTACCATGCTACAGATATTATCTAAATGGTCCTGCAAAAAGTACAAAACCCGATACCGTTTTACTGTCATCCCTTGTTTTTCATCCCACAGACTATATACCGTTTTAGGAAGGGTACCTAAGAACAGCCCGAAACTTAAAAGACCAAACGCCATGCCCGGATGACCAGGAGTCTGCCTGTGCATCAAAGACAATGTAATTGGCATAGTCGTCTGAAATAGCAGAACCGCTATCAGCCCAGGTATCATATAATCCGAAGCAAATCGTAATAATATGGCAGAACATACTAAAGGCACTATTACCGTCCATAACACCCCGATCCGGTCTGCCAAAATACCACCCAATGCCTTCCCCAACATAATACACACAGCAAAAACAAAGGAAGTAAACGACCACCAGGAATACCATGGAAAATCCATGATACCTCCCTGAAAGGAACGCAATACCACCACCAGAAACAACAACAAGATAATTCCTGTATTCCATCTTGGATCCCATGCCACTGAATTATCTGTGCCACCTCGTTCAGACAATTGTTCTCTTTTGTCTGTTACATCTCGTTCAGAAATTTCCCCTGCCATAGTTACAGAACAGTCAGTAAGGAGAACATCCTGCTCTTTCCCCTGATATTGCTTTACAGGCTTAGTAAGCACTAAATTAAGTCCTGCTGCTGCCAGCATCAAAACAATAACCAGTATAGAATACACTGCCCAAACCTGGAAATAATCAGATATTACCAGAGATACGCTTTCCAGATGCCAGGAGATTATCTGCCCAAGAAATACTCCCAGTGCTCCTGTGGAAACAAAGATCCCCACCGGCGCCATGCGGTATCCCGCATGATCAATAGCCGCTATGATCCCTTTCCGATGCCGAAAGGTTTTCCGTCCTCCCTGCACAGAAAGGCCTAGAATTTCCACCCCGGCTCCCACATGGAATAAGGCATTCCCGATTCCCAGCAGGATAGCATAACAAACACCTTGCAGGTCGGAATAATAAAGTGAATCTTCTCCATTAATCAAACCATCCCCAAAAATCAAGGCTCCGATTATTGCCAAAATCAAACACCCCAAAGAGGATATCCACCATGGTTTTTTTCGCATAAACCGATCTACCAACCATCCCACAGGAAGCTGTAATGCAAAGGCGCAAAAATTATAGACCAGAGTCCAGCCCATACGGCCATCTACCAAGGTTTCTCCCATCGAACCAACCACATGAACCGTATAACCACCATAATACGATCCATACGGTCTCATCAACAGGTGAAGTATCCAATAAGCACAGGTAAAGTCCACCAGAAAATGAATGTAGCTTGTAATACTGATTCGAAATTTTTCCTTCATGTTTTTTCTCCCTTCTGATAATTGATTGCCAAAGAAGAATGAAAAACCGCCGCTACATTTTTTGAAACTTTATTTTTCCATTCGTTCCGTCCTATATTTTAAAAAGTCCTCCGCCTTATGGCGAAGGACAATTTTACATTATCTTAAAGTTTCAAATTTACTTAACAAAATTTTAGCAGCTACCCGTCAACGAAACAAGCGCTATGAAAGACTAAAAACAGCATTCACTCCACCGCATGTAAATTCTTCAGCGAAATATCCATAATTGGAGCAGAATGCGTCAGCGCACCACTGGATACATAGTCAACTCCCACATCTATCATTTTCTGAATATTTTCCCTGGTCACATTCCCGGAACATTCTGTCAAAGCCCTGCCGTCAATGATCCGAATCGCTTCCTTCATTTCCTCCGGACTCATATTATCCAACATAATAATATCTGCTCCCGCATCTGCCGCTTCACGCACCATATCCAGATTTTCCACTTCCACTTCAATCTTGTGTACAAAGGAAGCATAGGCTTTGGCACGCTGCACTGCCTGGGTAATGCCGCCTGCTGCGCCAATATGATTATCCTTGAGCATCACACCATCTGACAGATTGAAGCGGTGATTGCTGCCACCGCCTACCTTCACGGCATATTTCTCAAAAATACGCATATTTGGTGTTGTCTTGCGGGTATCCAGCAAAGTAGTCTTACTGCCCTCTAGCAACTTGACAATGGATCTGGTATAAGTGGCAATCCCACTCATGCGCTGCAAATAATTCAATGCAGTACGCTCTCCCGACAGCAAGGCTCGAATATCCCCGGTAATCACTGCCATCTTCTGCCCGTTTTTCACTTCATCGCCATCCTGCACATCCATCTGAAAGCTGACTGTCTCGTCCAACAATTCAAATACCCTCTGAAATACGCCCAAACCTGCAATAATACCGTCCTGCTTGCAGATCAGCTCCACCTGTCCCTTTTGATACTCCGGCATCACACAATTGGTAGACAAATCCTCGCTGGTAATGTCCTCCTCCAATGCCATGCGGATCAAGCGATCTGCATTAATTTTATATGTAATTGGATCTTTCATGTCATCATACTCCTTTTCTCTGATCTATCAGCACAATTTTACTAATTAAAACCTGCCTTTTCTGACTACATGCACTATCTCACTAATTAAAATCTGCTTTTTCCTGTGTCACCAAGTCAACGCAAGAATTTCCATTCTCTGTATCATCTTGTATAAACAGAGATTATTTCTTTGCTTTTTCAATCTCCTGCAGCACCAGCTGACGGTATTCCTCCTGCAATGCCCCTAAATCTTGATAGGCATCCAGTTCCGTTTCTGGTTTTTCATAAATCTCCTCCAGCAAGAGCCGCTCAAATCGCTCTGTAATCTCCTCTGCTGCCCTGTCTGCAAATACCATAGACTCCAGCAGAGAATTACTTGCCAAACGGTTTCTGCCATGCACTCCATTGCAGGAAGTCTCCCCCACTGCATACAAACGGTTCAGAGATGTCTCACTGTTGTGACCAACCTTGATCCCTCCCATGAAGTAATGCTGCGCCGGCACTACCGGAATGCATTCTTTCGTCGGATCATATCCCTCCTCCAGACATTGCTGCAAAATATTGGGAAAATGACTGCGGATTTCCTCCTCCGGAATAGCCTCCATAGAAAGCCACACATATGGCATCCCGTCCTTTTCCATCTGTTTATGAATCTCTGCAGTTACCACATCCCGGGGCTGCAGCTCATTGCAAAAACGTTCTTTCTTTTTATTGAGAAGAACCGCTCCTTCGCCGCGCACAGATTCCGAAATCAGAAAACGCCTGCCTGGTTTCTCGGAATAAAGTGTGGTGGGATGAATCTGAATGTAATCTATATGCCTGGTCTCTATTCCATGTTTAATAGCAATCGCCAATGCATCTCCGCTAATATGACGGAAATTAGTCGTATGTTTATACAAACCACCCAGACCACCACACGCCAGGATCGTATAGCCTGCCCGGATTTCAAAAAGTCTGCCATCCGAATCCTTTGCTACAATGCCATAGCAACCACTTTCATCAAACAGCACGTCCAACATCATGGTGTGATCCTGGATGGTAATATTCTCCCGCTCCTGCGCCCTCTTCAATAACTTACTGGTAATCTCCCGACCGGTAATATCTTTATGAAACAAAATACGCGGTCTGCTGTGACCACCTTCCCTGGTAAAAACCAGTTCTCCAGCATCCCGTTCAAATTCAACACCCACTTGAATTAAGTTCTCTATAATTTTCTGAGAAGACCGAATCATAATTTCCACGGATTCCGGATCATTTTCATAATGTCCTGCCCTCATGGTATCCTCATAATAACTTTCGTAATCCTCCTCATTCTGCAGCATACAGATACCACCCTGTGCCAGAAAAGAGTCGCTACGGTCTACATCATCCTTTGTAATCATTACTATACGCATATCTTTCGGAAGCTGCAATGCCGCATACAATCCAGCCGCACCCGTTCCCACAATAAGAATATCCGTTTCCTGTTTTTTCATCTTTGCACCTTATTTTCTGCCATGTCATTGGTTACCAAGCCACAATGATGCGATTATAGCATAAACACCATATTATTACAAGATTTCCAAAGTATCGGTCCTTACTCAACTGTTATCTATCTGTTACTATTCACAGTTATTTTTAACAGGATAATTTTCTGTTATCCGTTAGTTATTCGTTTCGTCCTGCTGTTTCGTAGGAAAATGTATCGTTATGTCCGAATAGACAAAATTTGCCCTG
>CAYPEW010000036.1:0-36983 GCA_964409845.1 uncultured Jutongia sp. | reverse complement strand
ATGGTGGTGTCCGTATAGATGTACAGATCTTCTGCTGCTTCCTCGGTGGGCTCTGTGCTTGGAACAACGGTCGGTTCCTCGGTCGGACTAACCATCGATTCTGCCGTTGGGCTGGCGGTCGGTTCCACTGTTGGACCAACTATTGGCTCTGCCGTTGGGCTGGCGGTCGGCTCCACTATTGGGCTAACCATCGATTCTGTAGCCGGACTGGTGGTCGGCTTCATGGTTGAACTAACCGTCGGCTCTACGCTTGGACTAACCGTCGGCTCCACAGTTGGACTAATGGTTGGTTCTACCGTCGGCCCCTCGGTCGGTTCTGTTGTGAGATCTGCAGTTGGTGCCATTGATAATACTGCTGTAACCATTCCCCCATTGGGTGCAACGCTTGCATCCAGAGTTGGCTCTGCTACCGGACGAACCATTTGCTCTGCTGCCGGACTAACCGTCGGTTCCTCGGTCGGACCAGCAGTGGGCTCCTCGACCTGACTGACCGTCACATCCACTGACGGCACCGGTGTCACTTTTTCCCGTTCTTCTGCATCGGTAATAGACGCCCCGGCTTCCTGAAAGAATCCCTCCTCTGTCAGACGGTTTAATTCACTGTCTTCTCCCTCTGCCATGAATCCCACAGAAACGCTGGCTTCCGGGGCGAGTTCTGCATTGTATTCCATAGGGGTAATGAGATAACCGCCTTCTGTTTCCTCATACCTGCCATTCCACATGCTGCTAATCTTCGCCTGCCAGGGAAAGGCGATCTGCCAGTCCTGTCTGGTCTGACTGCTGACATTCGTTACGGTAATTTCTCCGGTAATATGCCCTTCCCAGAAGGTATTGATCCTGGAGTTCACTTCATACCATGATCCATTTTTTCCGGTCTGTGCTGCATGCACCGGTATGGTTGGTGTGCATGGCAGGGAGGTGCACAGTATGGCGAATACCAGTACCATGACCAGGATGCGTTTTCCTCTTTTGTGTAATTTTCTCATAAGAAATCCTCCATTCTCTACGGTTCCTATTAAAGGGATTTTTCCTCAATTGATACTACAGATTACTCTGCACTAAGAACCATTTCCCCTCTACTTTTGCAATATCATGTTATTAGTATACACCTCCAACCTAAAAATTACATTCTTTTATTAATATAAATCTCTTTCCAAAATATTTTTTATATATAAGATATCATTTCTTATGCAATTTTTTATAAAACCTGCTAAGAATAAGAACAAAGTGTGTTTCGCAAGCGAAACCCTGGCACCGCAAATGCGTCGCACCAGCGACATATTACGACTTACTCCTATAGTGTAAAAAAGAACGCACCAGAATCTTCCAATGCGTTCCACGTCATTACATAATTCTACTGAATTGTATCTCTTTAATGAAACTTCCTCTTGTGTTTCGTCAATTCTAGAATTTCTCACCCTCTTATCGGATATGGCAAAAAGCATCCATTCCTGGATATTTCGCTGCATTCCCCAGTTCTTCCTCAATCCGTAGCAGCTGATTATACTTGGCAACACGCTCGCTGCGACTTGGTGCCCCCGTCTTGATCTGTCCGGTATTCAGCGCCACCGCCAGATCCGCAATCGTGGTATCTTCCGTCTCTCCGGAACGGTGGGATGCAATCGCCGTATATCCCGCCTGTTTTGCCATCCGAATGGCATCCAGAGTTTCGGACACAGAGCCAATCTGGTTTAACTTAATCAAAATGGAGTTGGCACAATCGTTTTCAATTCCCTTGCTAAGCCGTTCTGTATTGGTCACAAACAGATCGTCGCCCACCAGCTGCACTCGGTTTCCCAGCGTGGCAGTCAACTTCTGCCAACCTTCCCAATCTTCTTCATCCAGTGGATCTTCAATGGAGATAATAGGATAACGATCTACCAGATCTTTCCAATGTGCAATTAATTCCTCGGAAGTATATACCGTTCCTGCCTTTGGCAGACGATATTCACCCGGCTTGCCGCCTTTCCACTCGCTAGCTGCCGCATCAATGGCAATCCGGAAATCCCGTCCTGCCTCATATCCTGCCTGGGTAATCGCCTCCAGGATATACTGGATCGCCTCCTCGTCTCCTGATAAATCCGGCGCAAATCCACCTTCATCCCCCACGGAGGTTGCCAGCCCTTTTGCTTTCAGCAATGCCGCCAAAGAATGAAAAACTTCGGCACACCAGCGCAAGGCTTCTCGGAAATTTTCAGCTCCCACCGGCATAATCATGAATTCCTGCACATCCACCGTATTGGCCGCATGGGCTCCACCATTAAGAATATTCATCATTGGCACAGGCATCCTGGCACCAGATACCCCTCCCAGAAAGCGATACAATGGTTCTTTCTTTGCCATTGCTGCTGCCCTCGCCGTTGCAATAGATACTGCCAGTATGGCATTGGCACCCAGTCTGGATTTATCGTTGGTGGTGTCTGCCGCAATCATTGCATGATCCACTCCATAAGTATCCGCTGCATTCATTCCCTGCAATACCTTGGCAATCACGTTATTAATATTGTCTACTGCTTCCATGACACCTTTTCCGTAATATCGTGCTGGATCCTTGTCCCGCAGTTCCAATGCCTCATAGACACCTGTCGATGCACCACTGGGGGCCGCCCCCCTTCCAACAGTACCGTCTGCCAGTGTCACTTCTGCCTCCACTGTAGGATTCCCTCTGGAATCCAGTATCTCACGTCCTTTCACCTTCTCGATCTGTAGTGCTTGCTTATTATCCTTCATGTCGCCCTCCTAATACATAGAAATACTACGGTTACACTCTAATCATAGAGTAGTCTTACCGATATTCCGCCATCTATACATTAGAAAATCCATTTCCTGAATAGCAGGCACTCTTTTCTCTGTGGAATAAACAAAGAGCTGTCACACTAAGCAAAGAGAACAAAAAATATAGTTTTCCCAAATATAATCTACTATATTATGTACTTCATACACTTTGTGCAACAGCTCCAACAATGACTAACTGTATAACGCTTATGCGTTCTTCAGTAACTCTAACTGCTCCTTAATCTTATTAAAGGAATCCACAATGGTATCCACCGATGCGGAAATCTCCTCCGTAGACGCTGCCAGATTCTGCGTCTTGCCGGTAACTCCATCTACAATCCCCTGCAATTTCTGGGAATCATCCAGAATCTGCTGAATGGATACCATAATTTTTTCCTGACTGGCATTACTTCGATTAGCTGTCTCCCGAGACTCGCCCGCCAGGCTGTTGATTTCATCCGCCACCACGGCAAATCCACGTCCAAACTCTCCGGCACGGGCCGCTTCAATACTGGCATTTAACGCCAGCATATTGGTTTGTGATGCAATTTCCACCACTTCTGCATTATTTTGTGACAATTCACTGACCAAACCATAAATTTCGTTCATGGATTCTGCCAGATCCGCATAGAATACAGACACATTCGTCACATCCTGAGAAATCTCCTGGGTTTGCTCTGCATTAGCATCGTTGCTGTTCGCCATTTCATCCATAGAGCGATACAAAGATTCAAACTGCCGATTCACTTCTGTAATAACCGAAGTAATTTGATTCTGCTGATGTTCAATGACTGTTTTCTCTTCCTCAATCTGATCAGCCAGGACAACCGCATGCTCTTTTTCTTCTTCAATTTCTTTCTTTACAAAATAAATACAATTTTCCTTTTGGTTAAATCCATTGTAAATAGCGGTGGTCATCTGACGGCAGGTATCGTATCCACAGCAGGAGCAATTGATCGCTTTCTCCTCCGATGTCAACTTCTTCATTTCTCGGAATATATTTTCCCGCTCCGCATCCGTCGGCTCATCATATCTACATTCTGCTGAGCGATCTGTATATTTGCGGATATAATCATCCAGATTCAAATCCTTAAACTGCTTATTCAACTGTTTCAAACGCTGTGCTGGGGTCAGCTTTACAGACCATGCACTATGTTTCCCAGATTTCTTTGATTCCTCACGGATTTTCAGCAGGGCACAAAGAGGATCATCTGTCTCCCCTTTCTCCGGCTCACAACCAGTACCATAGATACAACCGGAACCACAGTTCAATGCATCAATAAACAGATATGGTGTCTGTTCTTTTGCAATCTTTTCCTTATTCTTCTGCAAGTACTGGTACATATGCTTCTCGCCTTCAATCTGACGGATAAACACACTTTCACCCAGAAACCAGTATACATTTTCCTTCAATCCACCCGGCATCGGATAGATCGAACCCAGACCATATTCAATCTCATCGGAACGCAACTCCCCATAAACATTGTGTTCCCTGACATAATCCATCAAATGGTCAAAGGTCACATTATAAGAAACATAACCCTGTGTATTTGGATCATCAATCTCCATCTTTTTCGCAATACAAGGACTGATGAAAGCCAGCTTATCTGTGATACCCATCTGTTTTCTGGTATAGATGGCACCACACATCAGGGGACTATGTACCGGAAAGAGCTTTGGCAAAAGCTCCGGCAAATTCCGCTCAATATATCCCACCACGGCAGGACATGGCTGTGAAATACCACCCAAAAAATTGTTCTTCTGGATATAATTCAGATAGCCCCATGTAGTAATATCTGCACCAAAAGAAATACTAATGATATGATTCACTCCTGCAGCCTTTAAGCCACCCAGGACTTTCTCATACTCTGCAGGATAATTCGCCTTGAATGCCGGCGCCAGCAGAATGGAAATCTTCTCTCCCCGCTGCAGATCTGCAAAGAACCGTTCAGTATCATCCCGAAATTCTCTTGCCCCATGTTCACAGACATCAAAACAGGCTCCGCAAGCCACGCATTTCGATCCGTCTACCTCAATTCGATTTTTCCCATCCACTTCACAGGAGATGCAGGCTCCTACACAACTGCAAACTCCAATACATTTGTTACAACCAATACACTTATCATTGGTATAAACCAATGATGACACCCTGTTTGCCATACGCAACTTCCTCCTACGCAATTTTAGTTCTTTCAAACGACACAAAAGTACCCCAAAATATCATTAGTATCATTATATCAATTATTTGCCAGTTTCGCAATCTAAAAACATATGCTATACTATTCACATTCTGAATCATTATTTGGTTACACCACAGAAAGGAAACTATTATGCAAAATTTCTTAAATTTTATTCATAACAACATACAAAAAACTATTCTCGCCATATCCGGTTCTATTTTACTGATTCTGATATGCGCATTTTCTCTGTCCCGGATGATCAGCATACCTGCTTCTACCCAGGCAGCTACTGAGATTCCTGCGGAACGAAAAAACTCTGCTGGCACAGCTTCCAAGTCTGCCAGCCAAAAAAACAAAACTGGGAATAAGGTACCAATAAACGGAGAAATGCGTGGAGTGTGGATCGCCTTTTTTGAATATAATCAGAAGGGGTATACGGAATCTCAATGGAAAGCCTACGTGGATAAAACCATGAATGACTGCAAGGCAAAGGGCTTTAACAGTGTATTCATGCACGTTCGTGCATTTTCAGATGCCATGTATCCTTCCAAATATTACCCATGGTCCCGTTTTGCTTCTGGAAAAATTGGCAAAAATCCGGGATTCGATCCTCTCGCCTATGCCGTTTCCTCTGCCCATAAACACGGACTGGCATTTCATGCTTGGATCAATCCGTACCGGATTACCAAGGACACCACCAAAACTTCTGCACTTGCCAAAGGCTCTACCATCTATAAATGGGCTACCTCCAAACGTTCTTCCAAACGCCGCAATGTATTAAAGCACCAGGGACAGCTCTATCTGAACCCGGCTTCCAAGGCAGTACAGACATTGGTAACCAATGGAGTAGTTGAAATTGTCCAAAATTATAACGTAGATGGTATTCACTTTGATGATTATTTCTATCCAAACCTGGGAACCCAGTACCGTAAAAACTTTGATGCCAAAGAATATAAGGCATATGTAAAACGCTGTAAAAAGAATGGAACTACAGCCAGCTCCATTGTAAGCTGGCGCAGAAATAATGTTTCCAAATTATTGAAGTCCATCCACACTAAAGTGAAAAAAATCGACAAAGATTGTGTCTTTGGTATCAGCCCCGCCGGCAATCTGGATAACCTGTATGCCAAGAATAATTATTATGCGGATGTCAAAAAATGGATGAAATCAGACCAATATATTGACTACATCTGTCCGCAGATTTATTGGTCTTTCAAACAGAGCGAGTGTCCATACAAAGCAACCACCGACAAATGGTGCGCCATCCCACGGAATGACAAAGTCAAAATGTATATCGGCATCGCCGGCTACCGTGCCGGAATCAGCAGTCGGGAAGCCAAAGCCATTGCCGACAGCAGCTGGAGCAAGAGCAATACCATCCTTAAACAGCAGGTAGAATACCTACGCCAGAAGCAATGTAACGGATTCGTCCTCTTCTCCAACCAGGATCTGAGCCGGACTGCTGCTAATAAGGAAATGCAAAATTTACGTTCTATCTTACGATAATGCAACACAAACCATCTGTAAAAATACCTATATATTATAGACACTGAATAGGAAAGACCGCACAGCTTTTATGTTGTGCGGTCTTTTCGTATAAGCATACAACGACAATCAGCGAAAAATGCGATAGCATTTTTCCAGTGTAAGCAGGCAACGACAGCAATATGCTGTCGTTGCCGTAGATGTTCTTCGGCGGTGCACCCAAATGTGCATCGCCGAAGAACATCTGCTTACACTTCTAGCCTTTCAATGCTAGTTTTGCTGGCGGTTTGGATAGAACCCCATTGACTGGCAAAATACTGACAATCACGTTAACCACATAAAATGCAACAATGAGAATCACTATCATCCACCCTGGGAAAAGCAGCTGCATCTCCAATGACGGTATAGAGCTAACCAGCTTCAGCACCAGACTGGTCAGCAGGATTGCCGGAAGACTGGTATAGGTGTTAATCAGCACCATTTCCAGCATATAAGCCCGCAAGATACTTCCCTTGCCGATACCCAACAAACGATACACTGTCAATTCCTCGCTACGAGAAATGGCATTGGACTTCACAGTAAAATAAATCATAATCAGGGACAGTAGAAGAATCACCGCCGCAAAGATTTTTTTGCTGTCCACTCCTGCCTGACGGGCTTTTTGGTATTCCTGAATCTGATTCTGATATGACATGGCCAATTTCACTTCTACTGCATTAGCATCTTGATCCTGATTCATCTCATCCACTAATTTCTGTAATTCCGGCAGCTCCTTCTCCGGGTCCTTCAGATAAATACTGCATTTGTTCCCACTGACCATATACCGCCTCTGCAAAGCGGAACAAGCATTTTCATTAAGAACAAAATCAAAGGGATAGTCATCTGGCAGTGTTCCAGCGATATCATAATCCTCATCATATAGTATATATTCATCTGCCTGCAGGCGTTCATCATCCTCCCATACGTTAGACAGACTTTCACTTTCTGATACTAAAATCTGATCGTCATTTAACACCAGATCATCGTATTCCCCAGGATATTGCTTTTGCAATTCACTGACACTGACAATTTTTTCCGCTGTCAGCGAGAAAGAATATAAAATATTCTGACCACAATACACGGACATTTCCCCTGTATCACTAACGCCCACAATACGCATACTCAGATTATAAACATTTGCCGTTACTGTCTGACCTACAAATTCTTCTACAGAACGATATAGATTAGCCAGATTGCCCTTGGACTTCAAGAAACGCTCCAGAACCAGCCGATCTACCACAATTTCATCATATTTTTCCGGCATTTCTCCATAAATGAGATCTTCTTTCTGCAAATGCTTTACCGATACATAGGAAAAATTATCCAGTTTACCGCTAAAGCTCCGCATCTGTACATATCCCTTCAATGGCACGGACAGGGGATCCTCCTGTTCCAAAAAAATATCATCGGCAAAAGAGCTATTTACCAGATATTTGTCGTAAAAATTTTCCACCGCAATCATTACGTTTTCTTGGGTGTTTCTGCCCTTCCTCTTGAAAGACAAAGATGCATAATGAGAATCCGCACTGACGATCTGCGAGCGATCTAACATAATTGTATTGGAAAAATCTGCCAGGGTAATGGTCAGCAGAACTGCTGCTGCCAGCATAACCACCACTACAAAGATCTGTTTCCTGCCCATCAGACGAATATTTTCCAGCGCCATTTTCCAGATTTCACGAAAGGATAAGCGCCCCGATTTCTTTGCCAGTAAATCCTCTAGTTCGTAGGAAAAATTATCCACATCGGTCAAATCCAGTTGCGGTCTCTCCTCATCTAACATCTGACAGCCGGTTTCTTCTCCCGCCAAAACCACATCTTGATCCATTAAATTCTGCACATACAATTTACCGTTTTTCCACGCCAGATTCAGCCGGATCTGTGGTTCATCACTGTCCGTATTCCGGTACATATTAAACTGTCCCTGTTCATTATCCAGTGTTACCTTATCCAGCTCCCGCAGATAAATATTGGCGTCATCGCCTCTTTGATATTTCTCCCGGATGGCATTATCCCGATCCTGAATAATGCGTCCATCCCGAATCTCAATAATACGATCAGCAAAGAATTCTACAATTCTCCGCTCATGAGATACCAGGATAACCAGACATTCCTTGGAAATATTTTTCAAAATACTCATAGTTCGTATGGTATTTTCTTCATCCAGATTCCCGGTAGGCTCATCTGCCAGAATAATCTGTGGCGATTTGACCAGAGCGCGGGCAATGGATACTCTCTGCTGCTGCCCACCAGACAGCTTAGATACCAGTTTTTTCTTGTAACGATTGATCTTCAACTGTTTCAGTACATAATCCACTCTGGCATCTTTTTCCTCCTCCGTCAGATCATAGAGATTCAATGCCAGCTTCACATTATACTCCACAGAATAATCCTGCAGCAGGAAATAATTCTGAAAAATATAGCCAAACTTTTCGTTTCGTAACGGCTCTATCTTGGAGGGCTGGTATTTTGTCAATACCGTGTCCTCAATCTGTATCTCTCCCCCTGCAAAGGTATCCAGACCACCCAGAACATTTAACAGGGTGGTTTTGCCGGAACCGCTCTCTCCCAAAATACATACCAAGCCGGTATTACCAAATTCCAGATTAACATCATTTACCACATGCAGCTCATTTTTGCTGCCCCGATTGAAATATTTATTTAGATGGCTAATTCGTATCATTCCATCATCCCCCTCTCCAAACTACGGTGGAAGACTACCACTGCCAGTATGGCTACCACCAGGTTATAAGCAATAAAGCATAGACATCCTGGTACCTCGTAATAATAAATCATTTCATGAATCAGTGAAAAACGCAATTTCACAAGCTGCATCAGCAAAGCAGTGATCAACACCGCTGTCACTAGACAAACTCCCATTTCATAGTAACTGATTCGATGCATCAGCTTCATTTCCATCCCCATAAACTTCCATACATAATAATCTTTAATCCTCAATTTCATCAGAGAACCCAGAATCAATATAGATATCACCAAAGTAACCAATAACACTACCAGAGCAATCGCCATACGAGTCAGCCGTGCCTCCACCTTTTCCTGGTCATATTCCCGTACACTAGACTGAAAGGTACTGATCCCATCATATCCGGCATTCTGTAAAGCTGACAGTACCTCTTTTGTCTTGGCATAACTGGTCATATATACCGACGCCTGATAGCTGTTCGTGTCATTGTATTTCTCAAAATACTCCTCACTCATGGCAAGGAAATCGCTGCCAGATGAATGTAATACTTCTACTTTTGTGTCTTCTGTATCTTCTATGTCTTCTGTATCTTCTATGTCTTCTGTGTCTTCTGTGTCTTCTATGTCTTCTATGTCTTCTATGTCTACTGTACCTTCTGTTCTAACATTTGCAGCACTCAGAGTAACCGTTTCCGCCGCCTGCAGTTTCCCCGGAGAGTCTGAGTCTCTCGGAATAATCTCCAAATAATCTTCCGAACCACCAAAAACCTCCTCTGGATAAGGAGACATTTTACCCAATCCATCCACCGGAACTTTATAATTAGCAGATACCTGCATCTCATCCCATACCAGATCCTCACCAATCAAAGGAATAAATTGATCATATCCTAAAAATCTGTTTTCCAGCCTATCAAAATAAAATGTCATATTATAAGTTCCACTATCCATAGTTACGGTCAACATCTGACACATGGCAGGGGAAAAATAGATCTGTTTCGTTTTTTCTTTCAGCACACCTACTATAGTACAATTCCATTTCACATAATTTACTGATCCCAGGATTGGTAAATTTCTCATATAGCAGGAAAACGACTTGCCAATTGCTTCCTCTCCGCTCTTGGAATACAGCACTACCTCCCCTCGTTTCTCCGGCAGTTTCCCGGCAGCCAGATCATCCTGGCGGATACAGGTACTGGATCGCATAAAATGACTGTCATCCAGAAATTCAACTCCCCCAGCATTTCCTTCATCTTCCGATACATAACCATATTGGAGTTGATAATCTTTACCCAATCTATAATAATAGTTGACATCATTGACTGTATCATATTGATCCACCGTGACCACATGGCGCAAAGATCTTATCTTATCCAGATCCTCCTCCGTAATCGGCTTGCCGTCCTGACGTTTTGCCGTAATGCGGGTTTTATTCTCCTGTGGAAAAGCAGAATCGTCATACTCCATAGAAATCCGGTCGTCTGCATCCATCAAAAGCTGTCCAATAAAGAAAAACGAAACGGTGCTTATCACCAGAAAGAAAAACAAAAATAATGCCGTAGCGCTTTTCTGTGTACGAATATCCAAGGCTGACAGATAAACTGCCACCCGATGAATATATGAATATGCTCTGTCCGAAACCTTTTTCCCCTCTTGGCTTTCCGACAAGTTACTACCCCTATTAGAACCCTCTCCTCTTTCCTGTGATTCCGATGAAATGGTGTCCGATTTCCCGGACTCATCTTCCTTCTGATATTCCGATAAATCCGTATCCCTTTCTCCGGGCTCATCTGTGTCCGGATTTTGGGACTGGATGCCATCCTCCCCCTCAAGCACAACATCCCCCTCATTTCCCACATCCAACACTAAATCCCCGTCATGCAGGCGAATTTTTCGTGTAGCATAAGGCTCTACCTGTTCATAATTATGCGTTACCATGATAACCAGATGATCCCGAGAAAGCTCCTTTAACAGACGGACAATCTGTTCCCCCGTCTCACTGTCCAGATTCCCGGTAGGCTCATCTGCCACAATAATATCGGTTCCCTTTGCCAAAGCACGGGCAATGGATAATCTCTGCTTCTGTCCACTGGAAAGCTCTGACGCCTTCTGCTCCTCCTGTCCAGCCAATCCTACCCGCTTCAGGTATTCATTTGCTTTTTCCACCGCCACTTTCTGTTCCAATCCCATAATCATCAGTGCGCTGACAATGTTCTCTCTGGCACTGTAATGTCCGATCAGACTGTAATCCTGAAAAATATATCCAATCTTTTCACGACGGTAACTTTCCCAATCATCATCATCGTACTGAGAAGTGGGGAGTCCATCAATAAATAGTTCACCTTCATCAAACCCCTCCATACCACTGATGACTTTTAATAATGTAGATTTGCCACTCCCGCTCTCTCCAGTTATTGCCACGAATTCATTCATCTCAAATTGTAGATCAACTTTTCGAAGCGCCTGTGTTACCGAAGTTTCAGAATAATAATATTTGCTAATATTCTGCAAGCGGATTCTAACTTCCCCCATAAAAATATCCCCCTTTCCTTCCTGTATGTGTTCACTTCCTATTAAGAATAGCACAGGATAAAAGGGGGAAAAAGACAAATTATTACACTATTATTACATGGAATTTTGCAGAAATTGATCGAAACATTACATTAATCTTTCAATGCTAACTGTGCCGGTGGCTTGGCTAAAACACGTTTAACCGGCAGAATGCTAACCAATATATTAAGCAGATAAAACGCCACAATCAGCAGCAGAATCATCCACCAAGGAAAGAGCAGCTGTAGCTTTAATGATGGAATCGAACTAACTAATTTTAAAACAACACTGGTTAACAGAATCGTCGGCAGACTGGTATAGGTATTAATGAAAATCATCTCCAATAAATACGTCCGCAGAATACTTCCCTTGCCAATACCTAACAAACGATACACTGTTAATTCCTCACTGCGGGAGACCACACTGGACTTAACTGTAAAATAAAGCATAATCAAAGACAAAAACAAAATTGCCGCAGCAAATACTTTCTTGTTATCCATCCCTACACTGTGTGCCTTTTTGTATTCCTGCATCTGTTTTTCATATGGCACCAGAACTTTAGCCTCTATGGCATCTGCATAGTCAGAAGTATTAATTTCATCAACTAATTGCTGTAACTGTGGCAGCTGCCTATCCATATCTTCTAGGTAAATCTTACAATTCGTCTTGCTCATAACATAGAAATGGCGCAGATTACTACATGCCGTATCTGTTAATATATATTCAAATTTTTCTTCATCCGGAATAGTGCCTGCGATACGATAATCCGCATCATACAAGCGTTCCTTCTTCTTCTTCACTCTCTTCCCATCTTTCCATTCTGCCTTGCGGTAACTGTTATTTTCCTGTACCAAAATCTGGTCATCCGTCAAAACCAAATCGTCATATTGTCCGGGATGTTCTTTTTGCAGATCACTGACACTGGCAACACGACTGCTGTTTACTGAAAAGGACAACAATATGTTTTGACCACAGTACAATGACACCTCCCCAGTATCACAAATCCCCACAATATCCAGTTCCTGATTAAAAATATCCGCTGCCACAGTCTTTCCCACAAATTCTTCCACCGTATCGTATATGTTTGCCAGTCCCTTGCCCGATGACAGAAACCGTTCCACTACCATACGGTCCACCACAACCTCATTATATTTTTCCGGCATCCTGCCATAAATCAAATCCTTTTCCTGCAGATGTTCCAGGGATACATAGGAAAATCGATCCAATCTTCCATCAGAATTTCTAAGCTGATAATATTCCGGATAGGCGATGGACAGCGGTTCCTCGGAATCAATAAATATCTGATCGCCAAAGATACTGTCTGCCAGATAAGTGTCATAGACGCTTTTCATCGCTTTCATCATCTCATCCGGTTCGTAATAATTTTTCCAATTTAAATACAGTGTGACATAATGGGAATCTGTCTCCACCACCTGGGTTTCATCAACCAGGATGGCATTGGAAAAATCAGCCAGCCCAATGGTCAGCAAGATAGACGCAGTCAAAAGTACAATCACAACAAAGGCTTGCTTCTTGCCCATCAGTCGAATATTCTCCAAAGCCATCCGGAAAATTTCTCGCTGTGAAAGCTTTGCTGTTTTCTTTGAAGGCAATCTCTCCAAGGCAAAAGAAAAATTCTCCATATCCTTCAAATCAAATTCTGGCTTCTTTTCATCTAGTATCTGGCAGCCAGATTCCTCGCCTGCCAGAACAACATCCTCCTCCATTAAATTCTGAATATATAATTTTCCGTTTTTCCATGCCAAAATCAGGTGAATCGGTGGATCATCACTGTCCGCATTTCGGTACAGATCAAATTGTCCCTGTTGATTTTCCAGAACAGACTTATCCATTTCCTGCAGATAGATGTTGGCGTCATCTCCCATCTGATAACTGCCCCGTATGGTATTATTTTGATCCCGGATAATCTGACCATCCCGGATCTCAATAATACGGTCAGCAAAGAATTCCACAATCCTTCTCTCATGAGACACTAGAATAACCAGGCATTCCTTGGAAATGCTTTTCAAAATATTCATCGTTCGTATGGTGTTCTCTTCATCCAGATTCCCGGTAGGCTCATCTGCCAAAATGATTTGTGGCGATTTGACCAGTGCACGTGCAATGGAAACCCGCTGTTGCTGTCCACCGGATAGCTTAGATACCAATTTTTTCTTATAACGATTTATCCGAAGTTTTCTCAGCACATAATCCACCCTGGCATCTTTTTCCTCTTCCGTCAAATCATATAAATTCAATGCTAGTTTTACATTGTATTCCACCGTATAATCCTGTAACAGGAAATAATTCTGAAAAATATAACCAAACTTTTCATTCCGCAGTGGCTCAATTTTAGATGGCTGGTATTTTTTCAGTATTGTATCATCAATCTGTAACTCCCCTCCGTTAAAGGTATCTAGACCGCCCAACACATTTAATAATGTTGTTTTGCCAGAGCCACTCTCTCCTAATATACATACCAGACCAGTATTACCAAATTCCAGGCTGATATCATTAACCACATGCAATTCATTTTTACTTCCTTTATGGAAATATTTATCCAAATGTTTCATTCGTATCATTCGTCCATCCTCCCTTCTAACAAGCGATGGAACGCTGTCAAGGTCAGTATTCCTGCCAACAGATTATAGGCAACAAAACACAGACAGCCCGGCAATTCATAGAAATACAACATCTCTCGAATCAGAGCTACTTTTCTTCCCACCAATAACATACCGCCCCAGGTAATCATCATTGCTGCCAACAGCTGACAGGACATTTCATAATAATTAATCCGATGCATCAGTTTCATCTGCATTCCCATAAATTTCATCACAAAATAATCTTTGATCCGCAATTTTAACAGAGAACGGAGAATCAACATTTCTGCCAACAGGGTAATCAGCAACACGATAAAAGCTATTGCCATAAGAGTCAGCCGTTCCTCTACTTGTTCCTGGTCATAGTCTGCCACACTGGTCTGATAGGTGCTAATTGCATCATAATTTGCCTGTTGCAATTTTCTGATTACCTCGCTGGTTTTCGCATAACTACTGATGTACACCGAAATTTGATGGCTATTCCCATCATTGTATTCCTCAAAAGCTTTTTCGCTCATCGCCAAAAATGCACCAGAAGATTCGTGAAATTCTTCGGTACCAACTTGTTCCGCACTGAGGACAATTGGCTCACCCTGCAGCTTGCCCTCTCCATCATAGCGGGTAATTTCCAGATAATCTTTGGAGCCGCCAAAAGCCTCCTGCGGCGTTCTAGGTAATTTCCCCAGTCCATCCAAAGGAGTCTGGTAACCCCCTGAAACCTGCATTTCATTCTCATTCAGATTTTCACCAATGATCGGAATAAAATCGTCTTTTCCTAACAAACGATTCTCCAATAAATCAAAGTAAAAATACATGGTATAATTACCAGCATGCATGCCAGCTGTCAGCATCTGACAAAGTGCAGGAGAAAAATACAGTTGATCGACCGG
Organism: uncultured Jutongia sp.; assembly: GCA_964409845.1. Taxonomy (GTDB): domain Bacteria; phylum Bacillota; class Clostridia; order Lachnospirales; family Lachnospiraceae; genus Butyribacter. Next base: position 21,764 of record CAYPEW010000036.1, on the reverse strand, counting down.
ATTTCGCAATACGCCCACTACCGTCAAATTCCATTTAATATAATCATCGGTTCCCCATGCCGCCTTATGTTTCAGATAACAAGGAAATTCCCTGCCAATTGCCGCCACACCATCCTTGGAATACAGCACCACATCCCCCCGTCTCTCTGGAAGATTTCCTGCCAGCAAATCCCCTTGATCAATACAGGTACTGGAACGCATAAAATGACTGTCATCCAGAAATTCCGGGCTTCCTGTACTATTTCCGTCCTCATCGTCAAAACCGTATTGGAATTTATAATCTTTGTTTTCCCGATAATAGTAATTAATATCGTCCACATTATCATATTGATCCACAGAAACCACATGACGCATAGCACGAACGGTATCTAGATCCTGCTGTGTCATTGCTTTCCCATCCTGGCGTTTCGCCACCAGACGGGTTTTATTTTCCTCTGGAAAGGAAGAAGCATCATACTCCATTGAGATCCGGTCATCTGCATACATCAGTAGTTCCCCGATAAATAAAAAAGAAATCGTGGCAGTCATCAGAAAAAACACCAAAAACAATATAGTTTTCCCTTTCTGTGTCCGAAGATTTAATCCGGCCAGAAATAATGCCACACGGTGCATGTAAAAACGATTTCTGTCCTGTTTTTCGGACAAATCTGACATCCGTTTTCTATCCACTTTTACAGGTAGATCCGACATAGCCCCACTATCCATTTCCAAGAACATACTGTTGCAATCCGCACTTACCTCCCTGGAAAACCCCTTTGGTTTTTCTACTGTCTCCTCTCCCTGTACCTGATTTCTCACATCCATTACCAGTTCCCCATCATGCAGACGGATTTTTCGTGTTGCGTACGGCTCTACCTGCTCATAATTATGGGTTACCATAATAACCAGATGATCCCTGGAAAGCTCTTTTAATAGGTGGACAATCTGTTCTCCTGTCTCACTGTCCAGATTTCCAGTAGGTTCATCTGCCACAATAATATCTGTTCCTTTTGACAGGGCACGGGCAATAGATAATCTCTGCTTCTGTCCACTGGAAAGCTTAGATGCCTTTTGTTCTTCCAATCCTGCCAAACCTACCCGATATAGATAATGATCCGCTTTCCGGATTGCTTCCTGCCGTTCCAGTCCCATAATCAATAAAGCACTGATGATGTTATCTCTGGCACTATAATGCCCGATCAAACTATAATCCTGAAAAATATAGCCAATCTTTTCACGGCGGTAACGCTCCCAGTCGTCATCATCGTACTGAGAGGTAGGTTGTTCATCGATAAAGAATTCCCCCTCATCAAACCCATCCATTCCACTGATAATCTTTAATAACGTGGATTTTCCACTTCCGCTCTCTCCAGTAATTGCCACAAATTCATTCATTTCAAAACGCAGGTCAATTTTCCGTAATGCCTGTGTTATGGAAGTTTCCGAATAGTAATATTTACTCACATTCTGCAAGCGGATTCTTGCTTTAGCCATATACATCCCCCTTTCATCATCTGTACCCGGATATAATAGATCATGATTCTTCAAGTCATAATCTTGCCTAGCCCTCATAAGCAAGCTTGCTCAATCCGCTTATCATTTTATCACGATGATCTTCTCCATTTACCCTTAATGACACAAGCGGTCATTTATACAGCACGAAAGGTATGCTATGTTTTCTCACTTTCCTATATAGTAAATCAAACAGAGCAGACGGATAACGCTGCTCTGTTTGATAAATTAACTAAGGTAATTAGTTAATGAAGCATTTATTTGTTAGGACGATTTACATTGGTTTTATTAAAGTCCAAATGATGATAAAATACTGTCACTGTCAAAAGTAAAGCCACCAGATTATAGGCAATATAGCTTAGCCATCCCGGCAATTCATAGTAGTACAACATTTCATGAATGTATGCGAATCTCGTGTCCGCATAATACGCTACAGCGATGGCAAAAATCATTGCCATCAGCAGATAAAATCCCATCTCATAGTCAGCAATCCGATGTGTCAGTTTCCGATCCATCCCCATGAACCTCCATATGGAATAATCTTTACGCCGTAATTTCATCAGAGAACCTAAAATCAATACTTCAGCAATCAGAATTACCAACAGTGCCGCCAATGCGATTGCCAAATGCGCCAGCCGTTTATTTGCTTTTTCCGAATCGTATTCTTTCACACTTGCCTGATAGGTACTGATGGCATCATATCCAGCATCCTGCAAAGCCCGCAGTACCTCTGTGGTCTTGGCATAACTACTGATATAAACTGATGCCTGATAGCTATTCATATCATTATACTGGGTAAACCACTCCTCACTCATTGCCAAAAAAGCTTCGCTGGACAAATGCAGATTCTCTGTTTTGACATTCTGGCCATTTAATTTAATGGGTTCCTGCCATTCCCCCTGGGAATTATGCCGAAAAATTTCTAAATAATCCTTGTACCATAAAAAACCTGAAGTACCAAACGCAGCTCTTGGATCCTTTGGCAATACGTTCTTACCTCCCACGGATACCTGATAAGGCACTTGATAATGAAGAGAAACCTGTAATTCATCTCCCTTCAAACCGTCTCCAATCAAAGGAAGAAAATCATCCTTTCCCAAAAATCTGCCTGCCTCTCTTACGTAAAAAAAATTCATTGTATATTTTTCATCATTGTCCAATATTGCGGTCAGCATCTGGCACATGGCAGGTGAAAAATAAACTTGTTCTGTCTCCTCCCTCAATACACCCACCACTTTGAAAGTCCAATTCACATATTCCCCATAACCCCATATCGGTATATGTCTCAGATAGCAGGTAAAAGTAGAGCCGATTGCCTTCTCCCCCTCCTGAGAATATAGAATGACTTCACCTCGTTTCTCCGGCAGATTTCCCGCAGCCAGATCTTTCTCACTGATACATGTACTGGATCGCATAAAATGACTGTCATCCAAAAATTCGACGCTCTCCTTTATTTCTATATTCTCGACATTTTCCATATATTCTAACTCATTTTCATCTACTTCCACATATTCATCTTGGTACATGTAACCGTATTGATATTGATAATCCTGATCTTCCCGATAATAGTAATTGATATCATTGACATTGTCATATTGATCCACCAGCACCACATGAGACATGGGCCGAATTACGTCCAAATCCTGCTCTATAATCGGCTTACCGTCCTGGCGTTTAGCAACAATACGGGTTTTATCCTTCTCTGGAAATGCAGAATTATCATATTCCATTGCCATTCGCTCATCTGCATTCATCAATATCTCTCCAATAAAGTAAAAGGAAATAGTGGTCATGACTGCAAAAAATATAAAAAATAATGCTGTAATCCCTTTCTGGGTAATGACATTCCAGCTTGCAAAAAGAGACGCCACACGATGAATATAAAAGCGAGGTATATTCCCTTTCTTGGATAAACTAATATCCCGATTTACGGACAGATCTTTATTTAGATTCCCATACTGCTTGATATCCCGATTTGTGGACTGATCTTTATCCAGACTTTCAGAATACTCGACATTTCGATCTGTCCTATTAACATGCACATCTTCTTCTGATACCCCTGTTACCCTCTCCTCATTCTTTACATTCTGTACCACTTCCCCATCGTGCAAACGGATTTTTCGTGTGGCATAAGCTTCCACCTGTTCATAGTTATGGGTAACCATAATAATCAGATGATCCTTAGAAAGTTCTTTTAACAAACGGACAATCTGATCCCCGGTCTCACTGTCCAGATTCCCGGTAGGTTCATCCGCAAGGATGATATCCGTTCCTTTCGCCAGAGCACGGGCAATGGATAACCTCTGTTTCTGTCCACTGGAAAGCGTGGATGCCGGCTTCTTTTCCATCCCCTTTAATCCAACCTGCTCCAGAGACTGATCTGCTTTTTTCACTGCCTGATCATGGGACATACCCATAATCATCAGCGCACTGACAACATTATTTCTCACACTGTAATGTGTAATTAGACTGTAATCCTGAAAAATATAACCAATCTTTTCACGACGGTAATGCTCCCAGTCATCATCGTCATACTGCGAGGTCGGCTGTCCATCAATGAGCAGCTCCCCCTCATCAAATTCCTCCATCCCACTGATGATCCGTAATAAAGTAGATTTACCACTGCCGCTTTCCCCGGTTATTGCCACAAATTCATTCATTTCAAAACTTAGGTCAATCTTTCGCAATGCCCGAGTTACCGCCATCTCAGAATAATAATATTTACTGAGATCCCGCAACTGTACTCTTGCCTCCCCCATTAACAACACCTCTCCTCATATTTGTACCATTCCCTATACTGCATTTTACAACAGAGACCCGATACAGTATAAATCAAGTATCTAGAGCTATACTTGTTTTTATAAATCAAGATCTTTTTTTAAAATAACATGCAAGAAAAACAAAAAAAAAGATTAATAATTTTACAAAGATTACATGGAGATTTGCAGAAAAAACAGAAAACAAGAAAGACCCCAAATATAACCGGGGTCTTTCGTATCATTATTGATTTTAGAAACCTATGAATTCACTCTTGACCATCCCTGCCCGCAAAACGCATCTTTCCTGTCTCTGCCTCATACGCATGTGCCACAATTGCCAGGCCCTGCATATGCTGACATTCTGCACAGACATTGCCAAATTCCAAGGGCTTTCCACAAATCTGGCAATGAACACCGGTAATAGCATCCTTGGCATTTTTGTATTGAATTCTACCATCCTTAATCCATTGACGTACTTTTCGATTCGGTATCCCAAAATGGTCTGCCACCTCCACCTCATTCACGTCATTATCTCTAATATATTCTTTCACATCATTAAATAAATTCATCTCCTGACAGAGCGGACAGATATCCTCCGTATACTCCGGCGATAATGGTCTTCCGCATTGTTGACAAGAATCCTCATCCACTCCTGCAAACAAAGGTTTCAATGGTTTAGCCATAAAATGTCTCCTCCTCTCATAATAACCAACAATTCTTTTATTTGATCTCCCCAGCAAGGTACGGATACTTTTCGATCATTTCCTTAAATTGTTTGAGATTTGCTCGGTTTGTTTTACCGAAACTGGATAACGCTCCGTCCTTACCAATATTAGTGATAGATACCGTCTTCTTCTGTTGATCCATATATGCGATACCACCTACATTGTTGGAACGGGAAATCTGATTGTAGTTGGTATAGTATCCTCTTGGTACGATATGGTATCGTTTCTCCGAAGCATAATATACAATCGACAACTTACTGCACAATGTTTTAAATGTTGTAATATTATAAGATTTCCACTCTTTCTTGATGGACGACATTTCTTTTTTAATCTGTCCTGTGGTATCAGTATCTTTATATTTTGCTAAATAATTGTATGCCTTTTCATATTTCTTTTTCTTGACATAGTTATTTGCCTTCTGTATCGCTGCTGTAATATCATCTTCTGTACCGACTGATTGTGGATCTCCAGTTGGCTCCTCCGGTGTCTCCGTCGGCTCCGCTGTTGGTTCCAGCGTTGGTTCTGGTGTCGCCTCCGGTTCCACTGTTGCCTCTGGAGTAGACTCTGCTGTTGCCTCCGGTGTTTCTGACGGTGTTTCCGTCTCCTCCACTGCCGGAGATTCCGTAGGCTCTGGTGTTTCCGTTGGTTCTGGCGTCTCCTCTGGCTCACTAGCAAGTTCATAATCAGAAGTATCCATTCCCATTTTATTTTGGGCAAACTCTAAAATCTGCTTATAAGCATCCTCGCTGCCACTGCCATTTTTGAATGCATCATAGCGCTCATGAAGAAAATGCTCAACTGCAATTTTAGCGATCCCTTCCTCATCTGTATCGCCTTTAATCTTGTTATCATAAATTTCTGCTGCTTTTGTATAATCTGCTGCCTGTACTGCACTGCGAAATTGTCTGGTTGGTGCCATAAAGAAATGTACTATAAAAAATACTCCCACAGCAATTGCCGCTACAATCACTACACTCAGAATTCCTGTTAATATCTTTGGCAGTATCTGCTTAGATTGTGGTTTTGGTGGTTCATAACGTGACAACTCCGGTGTGGAAGAATCCGAAATCGACGATCCCGTTATATTTTCTACTGTACTTGTATTGCCAGATGCAGTAGTAGTCGTTCCTCTACCACCTCCTAGAGAAGCAGCACTTGATGATACACTATTTGCCGAGCTACCTCCTAGAGATGCTGTATTTACTGAACTACCTCCTGGTGTGGCAACGCTTGACGATACGGTACTCGTTCGTTCGCTTCCTGTCGGTGTAGCAGTTGATGACAAAGAACTTGACACGGGCTTAGCCGGCTCTGTCGGCGGTTCTATAAACGGGCTGGCGGCAGATGATGCACTACTACTGGCTGATGTGGCACCTGTCTGACCGACTCCTACTGTGCTGCCGGTCGGTGGCATTGCACTTGACACGGGCTTAACCGGCTCTGTCGGCGGTTCTATAAACGGGCTCATTCCAGAACCACTGGCTGCTGCTCCCTGTGATGAACTACCAGGAGAAGTAAATCCCGATGATACGGCACTTGCCGGAGCACCTCCTGATGGCGCAACCCCTGGTGATACGGCATTTGATGAACCCACTCCTGATGGTGTTACTCCTGACGGGGCGGCACCTGCGGATGCCGTGGTCGGTATCGTCTTCTGTTCAGATGCCCCTGCCGCTGTGTTTCTCGGTTTCCGTATTGGAACATCATCAAAAATACTGTCTGGTATTTCCTCTCCCAAAGCCTGGCTTTTCGTCCCAGCTAAAAATTCATTTTTCTCTTCTTCATTGGCAAAGAAACCTTTCTGCTTTGACGGCGGTTCTTCCGGCGGCGCATCCATAGCCTCTCCATTGGAATCAAACCAGGAAAATTCTGACTGATTTGCAGAATCCTCCTGCTCCGGTTCTGCTTCTTCCTCAAACATCTCTGGTCTAACAAAATTTTTAACCGTATTTGTCATACGATTTCCACATGCCAGACAATCCCAATGTATGGATTCATTTCCATCATCTAAAACTGTCCCACAAAAAGGACAATTGACCATGGCGGCGGTATATCCATTTTCCCGCTGCGCTTGAATCTGTTCTAACATCTGCAGGTTTGCCCGACAGAACTGATGACAGGAATTACATTCCCATTTTAATTCATCTCCCGGTTGTAGAACCCGATTACACTTTGAACATATCATCTGATGCCTCCTCTGATCAGGTGAATCACATTATTTACACAACTCTTCTGCCAGTTTATCAATGTCCGCAATTACTTGGTCGTTTACTGTGGATTTTACAGTTACTGTGGTATCAGCATAGGTAATGTTTTTGCATTTCTCCAACATTCCTGCCATCACTTTAGCCGCAGTCGGAGCCCATGTTCCATTTTCCACGAATGCAACCGTACGATTCTGATAATTTCTTTCCAGCAATTCATGAATGAAAGTCTTAGTAAATGGGAACACATCCGCATTATAGGTAATGGACGCCAACACCAGCTTATCATGACGGAATGCATCCTCCACACACTCGGCCATATCTTCTCTGGCGAGATCCGCAACCACAACTCTTGGGCAGCCCTTTTCCTTTAATTTATCTGCCAGCAATTCCACTGCCTTTTTGGTATTGCCATATACAGAAGAATAGGCAATCATAACACCCTCATTCTCTGCCCGGTAAGAAGACCAAATATCATATTTCTCAATATAATGTCCCAGATTTTCTGTCAAGATCGGTCCATGTAATGGACAAATAATCTGAATATCCAGGGCAGATGCTTCCTTTAACAACTTCTGCACCTGCGCGCCATACTTTCCAACAATACCGATATAATAACGGCGTGCCTCGCAGTCCCAATCTTCCTCCACATCTAATGCACCAAATTTACCAAAGCCATCTGCGGAAAACAGTACTTTATCTGTACTGTCATAACTAACCATAACTTCCGGCCAGTGTACCATCGGTGCAAATACAAAGGTCAGAGTATGTTTTCCTAATTCTAAGGTATCTCTGTCTGCCACCACTAATTTATTCATAGATGGATCCAAAGCAAAGAATTGCTCCATCATAGTGAAGGTCTTGGCATTTCCAACCACAGTAATATCTGGATATACTTCTAAAAGATTCTGAATATTAGCAGAATGATCTGGCTCCATATGTTGTACCACCAGATAATCCGGTTTTCTGTCCCCTAAAACCTCTGCTACATTTGCCAGCCATTCCTCTTTGAAGTTAATATCAACCGTATCCATAATGGCAATTTTCTCATCCATAATCACATAAGAATTATATGCCATTCCATTAGGAACAATATACTGTCCTTCAAATAAATCGGTCTGATGGTCGTTGACTCCTACATATTTAATATCATCTGTAATTTTCATAATTCCTCCTCTTTTCTGTGCTGCCAATCTTATAGTAAGATGTCTGTGTCGCAGCACTTACACAAACAAACTCTTTCTATATTATAAAAAGTAATACTACTTCTTATAATCAAGTTTTCTCCCGGTCACTTGACCTTCTTTTTGGATAATTTAATGTTGTCGTCCTTTTTCTTTGTAATAACTACTTTATAATTTTTGCCATTAGCAGTAATAAACATTATCAGTTTTTTCCCGGAAGGCTGACTCACATGGATGACCTGATATTCTACAGAATCCTTCTTGCCATTACTCAAATCAATTAGTTCTTCGTTCGCAAAAAGATTCTTCTTATTATACAGAAAATCCTGCAAAATTTTCTCTGCTTCCTCTGGCTTTACTCCCTGCTGTCCCTTGTAGCTCTCCTGGTAACCCTGATATTTTGCCTCAAATTTTTCTTTGGTCATATTCGTTCCCAAGTAGTTAAGATTCAATTCGTCAACTGGGTTCGTTTTATTTGCATCTTGACTGTTTATCATTTTCTGAACTGCTGAAACCAAAGTATCTCCAGACTCATGCGGAATTGGAATCACTTGGTTTGGCATGGCAAAACTAATGATAAATAATGCCAAAGCGACACCAATTTTAATCAGCTGATGAACATATTTCATTACCAATGGGCTGATTACCACTGCCGCTGCAATAAGCACTACCCCAGACAAAATCGCTACGGAATACGCTTTCCACAAACCTAACAGTAGAAATACCGCCGCAATTACCCATAATACAATTTTCGGTAATTCTGGAATATCCTTCAAAGAAAATCCTGCTTTACCATCTGCTTCCTGTTGTCCTCTCCAGGAATCTTCTGTAGAATTTTTCTGTTTCCTGCTTCCAGTATCCTTTTTATCCGATTTTAAATCTTTAAGTTTTTGTAATGGATTCGCCTTATTTCCACCTAACATACCGCCTTTCCCGGCTTTCTGGTCAGTTTCCGGTAAATCCTGTTCCATTTCTGTGGTCTGCTGCATGCCCGATGTGGATGGTGCAGCCTGTGATTCTGGTTGCCGTGTGCCTGGTGTAAACGGTGTGGCTTGTGATTCTGACTGTTTACCTCCACTTGGTGTAAATGGTGGAGCCTGCGACTCCATCTTTTCTCCTCCTGGTTGTACAAACAGCGATTCCGCCTTCTGGGCATTGGTTTCCGCCTCTCCTCCCGGTTGTACAAATGGCGATTCTGCCTTCTGGGTATTGGCTTCTGTCTCCCCTCCCGGCTGTACAAATGGCGATTCCGCCTTCTGGGTATTGGCTTCTGTCTCTCCTCCCGGCTGTACAAATGGCGATTCTGTCTTCTTTGTGCTGGTTTCCACTGGCTCACCTGGCTGTACAAACGGCGATTCTGTCTTCTTTGTGCTGGTTTCCACCGGCTCACCTGGCTGTACAAACGGCGATTCTGTCTTCTTTGTGCTGGTTTCCACCGGCTCACCTGGCTGTACAAACGGCGATGTTGCCGCCTGTGCATTGGCTTCCACTGGCTCGCCTGGTTGTACAAACGGAGATGCCGTTGCCTGTCCTGCTGCTGTATTTTGTCGTGCTGCAGCTTGAGCCTGCCGTGCCTGCTCCGCTGCCACCCATTCCTTCCTGGCAGTCTCTGCTTCTCTGGCTTTTTCCTCTGCAATATTAGCTTGTTCCGCCTTACGCTTCTCTTCCGCCTGACGTGCTTCCACTGCCCTGCGGGCTTCTTCCAATATTCGCTGCTGTTCTGCTTTTTTGGCAGCTTCTGCCTGACGAGCTTCCTCTGCCTTGCGGGCTTCTTCCTGCTTCGCCTGTTCCGCTGCCAGTCTTGCCTGCTCTGCCTGACGCACCTTTTCTTCTGCCAGTCTTGCCTGCTCCGCCTTTTTCGCCTGTTCTTCTGCCAGTTTTGCCCGCTCTGTTTCCTCGGCTTTTCTCTTTTCTTCGGCTTTCTTTGCCTCTACTGCCCTGCGGGCCTCCTCTAATACGCGTGCCTGCTCTGCTTTTTTGGCTTCTTCTGCCCGACGGGCTTCCTCAGCTTTCCTTGCTGCTTCTGCTTGTCTTGCCGCCTCTGCCTTTTCTGCCGCCTTGATTTTCTCCTCTTTTTCTTCTTTATATTTGAGATATTTGGCATATTCTGCATCAGACTGTTTTAATTTCTCCTCCAATTTCTGCACAGATTGTTGCACAGCAACTGTCGGCAGGCTGATTTCAGATCCCATTTTCTTCTGCACCAGAGAAATCACACGCTTTACATCTCTGGCAAAATTACCATAACGGTCTATAACATTCGTCTCAATCAGCATCTGTATCTGTTGCGCCATACTAACCGTGTTATGAATCAACTCCATATCATCCGGAGAATAAGTTTTCTGTCCCAATAAATTACGCATACGCTTATCCATGGAATGTTTGCTACCAACCAGTTTGTGCAGGGACTCCTGTACCGGCTGGAACCAACTATGATCCATATTCAGCAAACAGTTATATAACAGGGATGTCTGTTCCCGCAATTCATTCATGATCTCAATATATTGCTGACAAATATTTTGATATTCTTTTACCTTCTCCAGATTTTCATTCGCCTTTGCCGGATCATCAGACAGGCTTGACTGCTCAAATGACGGCAAATTCAATGTCTTGCGAATCTCCACATCCATCGTCATGCTAATGGGAATCCCTGTCTCTTCTAAGGCAACATCAGCACCATAAAATTCTGTAGTCATCAATGCCATGGGACCCGATGATATCTTTCCCTGTTGAAAAGCATTTTCCACCGAAGGCGCTCCGGTACACAGATTTTTCAAACGGGGAAGATCCAATTTAATGTAATCACGAATATAGGCATTGTTATCCTCTTCCTCCTCCGTATTCAGTATGGAACTACGACGTTTCGGTTTTTCAAAATTAACTACTTTAATAGAAGACATATCATGCATAAATGTCTTCATGTTACCCTGCAGCAACTCCAGCTTCAAAGAGCTAAGATAATACAGACTATTTAAGCATTTTTGCCTGGCTTCCATGGCACTATCTTCTGCATCGCTGATCATTTTGACGAGATCCATTTTTTGTAAAAATGGCATAAGTAACTCACTCCCTTAACTGATCCTGTCTATCATCAATATATTTTATTCTATCTGCTATTTGAGCATTTCTGCCCCATCTGTTAGTATAACACACTTTACCTCCATTTGAAAAGACACCTATTGTAATCAGTATCATAAATATTATATATAGTTTTTATTCAACAATTACCAAAAATGCACAATTGAAACTCAATTAAAGCATTTTATATTGTGAATATTGACTCTAGTCAAATTTTTTTTCTAGTGATAGCATGTATATGCATGAAAATGCATGTCATACTAAAGGAGGAAATAAAAATGTTATCTCAAATTTTAGCACTCATTATTTTTCTGGCAATGTTTGTTTTGATTATCACAGAAAAATTTGAGCGCTGTTATGTAACTCTGTGCTGTGGACTCATTACTCTGATTCTGATATTCGGAATATGTATGCACAGCCCGTCCGCAATCATGGAAACATTGAACTTGCGGAATATTTTTACGGTAGAATTCTGGCATGTTTCCGGAGAAGCTACTGAATCTTCCAGTGGAATTAACTGGGCAACAATCATCTTCATCGCCGGTATGATGGTTATGGTGGAGGGAATGGCAAGAGTTGGCTTTTTCCGCTGGCTCTGCATGCGTATTGCCAATCTGGTGCATTACGAAACCATTCCAATCTTTATTACCTTTATGATTATGTCTGCCTTTCTCGCTATGTTCATTGACAGCATAACCGTCATTCTGTTTCTGGCAGCGGTTACAGTAGAGCTGGCACAATTACTGAAATTTAATCCGGTTCCGATGATACTGGCAGAAATCTTCTGCGCTAATCTCGGTGGATCTGCGACTATGTGCGGCGATCCTCCTAACATCATCATCGGAACATCCCTGGGATATTCTTTCTTTGATTTCATACTGAATACTGGTGTAATTGCAGGAATCTCATTGATTGTAGTAATCTTCTATTTCTATTTTGTATTTAGAAAAGAACTGATTCAAAGTTCCGGAGAGAAAATATCACCAGATCAATATCCAGATCCAAAAGATGCCATTACCGACAAAAAAGGCTTTGTCATCAGCACCATCATTTTCCTGTGTGCAGTAGTATTATTGGTAACTCATGCACAGACCGGACTAACTGTAGCTTTCATCGGTCTGTTCATTGCTCTGGCTACTCTGCTCACATCCATCAAACATGTAAAAGAAATCCTGTCCAAAGTAGATTACAAAACTCTGCTGTTCTTTATTGGACTATTCGTCGTGGTAGGCGGGTTAGAGGAAACTGGTATATTAAAAATCATAGCTAACTTTATCGGTCAAATCAGTAATGGCAATATTAAGTTAATGATCGCCATTATCATCTGGGTTTCTGCCATTGCCAGTGCATTTGTAGATAACATCCCATTTGCTGCTACTATGATTCCAATTATCAGTGATTTAGCTACAGCACCGGGTGTCAATCTGCGGGTACTTGCTTGGTCGTTATCCATGGGTACTGATATCGGTGGCAGCGCTACCCCAATTGGAGCCTCTGCCAACGTAGTAGGAACCTCTGTTGCCGCCAAGAGCGGACACCCAATCGGTTGGGGAGAATACTGCAAAAAAGTGGCGCCTGCTACGATACTGGTATTAATCATTACCACCATTTGTATCTTTGTCAGATATTGCTAAGCGATACAATATTGAGACAAACGAGATGGCGCCAAATATTACGATATGACCATTAACTGCGGTAAGCTGGGCTTGGATAAGACAACAGATATTCTGCTTGATTACATCCAGACTAAGGCTAACATAAAATAATAAAACAGGTACAAAATTATTGACAGTAAAACAGAAATATGCTCTAATATTCGTGGCATCAAAGTGAGTCAAAATGAATTTATTACAAAATGAAAAACAGGGAGAAAAAGAAAATGAAGAAAAGAACAATTGCTTTACTGGCTGCATTAACTTGTACCACTGCTATAGTATTATCCGGCTGTGGCGCATCCACTGCCGAAAAAGCAGCTAATCTAATCGGTACTGTAAGCGATCAGGCAAATGAAAATTCCGCTACAGAAACACCTACTGCTACCCCAGAGCCTACTCCAACTACCACACAATTAAAATTAGGCGAAAAGGCACAGGTAGGAGACTGGACATTCAAAGTCAAAAAGGTATCCACCAAGAAAATGTTCAAAATCAACGACTATAGTGGTTATAAGCCAACCGACGGGAACACTTTTGTATGCCTGTCCATGAGCGTAAAAAACAACGGTTCTGAAGAACAGAATTTTCTTCCAATGATGGGTCTTGAAAACAAAATGGTTACCGCCACCTTGATTTACCAGGATCAGTACGAGTACAAACCAACCGAGTTGAGCGGCTATAAAAAATGCCTGACAAATGAATATATTAAACCATTGAGTAAGAAAAGTGGTCTGGTGGTATTCGATGTACCAAAGAAAGTGGCAAAAAATCTGAAAGAAGCAACAGTAAAGATCGGTACCGTGAATGAAAATGTAGTGTATCCATTGAAGAAATAGACCGAAAATACAATATTGTAATTAAAGAGGAGTCTGGTTATTAGTTTAGCCAAACTCCTCTTTTTTATCCCCTCTTATCTCCCAAGAGGGACTATTATACTCATCCATGCATCTTGCTAATATCCACCAGATATGCTTTTTCCCCATCGTATATCAGCATCAATTTCTCTTTCGCCGCCAAATTAATATCGATGTCAACACCAACACCATCCAAAGGATCCATTTTCATATATATTTTTTCTTTCAAATTACAGAGATAATATGGCGTCTTTTCTTCTTCCAGATTCCCTAATAAAACAAAGTCCCCTTGGGAGGCAATCGGGTGCGGATACCCCTCGACCTGCTCTATGGTAATTGCTTCCGTTCCATCCACATGAGTAATTTTCAGCTGTTGATCCTCCTGGGAATAAACCCATTCCGGATTATAATCTCCACATTGCTGATAGGTCGCCACTCTCTTGCCTGTTTTTAAATCAATGACCTTGGTTCCTGTCATCGTCACATCCCCAACCATATAGTCATCCCCATAGGTCAATACATGGTAATCATCTTGGAATATAACTTCTTTTGTATGAGCATACCCATTTATTTCATCAATTCTTTTCTCTGTCCGACTGGCAATGTCAAATGCTCTCCAATATCCATCGGCACGATAATTAATCAAAATCACCTTACCATTAGGGGACATTATCATATTACCAATCGCCTGATCATTCGTTAGCTTTGTCACGCTTCCCGTCTTTAAGTTACATTCTGCAATACATCCCTTTTCATAGGTATCTTCCTTTATTTGTACTAAATCCACATAAACTTTATCTCCATCCATATAATGAAATACCTCATTCACCCCTTTTGTGTTAAATCCACAAATCTCTTGATGGATGATAACATATTCAAAAGAAAATTCCTCCCCATCATAATCACCACGAAATATCTGTGGTTCCAATTTCTTTAATCCCTGTCCCTGAATGGAATACACCTGATCTACTACCTCATCATCTCCCTCAAAGTGATACTGGCAGACAAAACTTTCCTTTTCTCCCAGAATAAACATATCGTCTTTCATGGACAGCTGATTATTCTGATCGACAGGAATATCTACCACTTCCTCCTGTTTTTTTATTTCCTCTGTATCTTTTCTCTTACCATTATCTAGTCCAACTTCTACTTCAGTAACTTCATATCCCAAGAAATTTTTTGTCAGCCAACTGCGGATAGCATCAGATGTGGCGGCTGCCACTGAAAAACCTGTCCCCAGCACAAGCAGACTGATTGCTGCAGCTGTTGCAACCTTCTTCCATTTCATGCCAGATCCTGCCTGCTTCCCATTTACCTGTTTATCCTCTGCCGCCTTAATTGCCTCTGCAATATATTGCTCATCCACATTCCCCATCATATGTTCTATGGTTTCTTTCTTCATATAATCTCCCCTTCATACTAATCTCTGTCACATATCAACCAATCAATTTCTTCGTCTTTAAATAATACTCTAGTTTTTTCCGACTCCGATATAAATGTACTGTGACGTAATTCTTGTTTTTTCCCACGAGATCCGCTATCTCAGCAACAGAATCCAGGAACCAATACCGCCGAACAAATAGAACGCGATCAAATTCTCCCAGTTCCGACAGGAAATCATTGATGGCACGGCCTAATTCTTTTGCCAGAATTTCATCCTCCACCAAAGTATTTCCTGGCAAACTGTCTGCCAATTCATCCAATACCAGATCATAGTAGTGATTCCGCTTTTTCGCCGTATTTGCATGGTATTTCATAAGCGAGATATTTCTGGTAATGCCACACAAATATGCTGACAACGGATCTGGTTTTGCTGGTGGAATTGCATTCCATACTGCCAATAATGCATCATTAACGCATTCCTCCGCATCTTGCTCATTATTCAAAATACGCTTTGCCAGGGTATGGCATAATTTCCCATATTTATCCGATAATGCCTGTATGGCACTTTCGGAACGTTCCTGAAATTTTTTTATAATCAGCTGATCGTCCATTTCTTCACCTCCTGCTCCTCTGTCTATATACTATGGAATCAGAGAGAGAAATTACAAAAATATCTTATAAAATTATAGATATTTCCTATGACACAGTAACAGAAACAAAAAAACTCCTTTTTGCAACATTCCTACAAAAAGGAGTTTTTATCATTTTAATGAAAAGCATTTATTATCATTTACAATTTCTTCCCTGTTATCAACTCATATCCCTGCAGATACTTCGAAATCGTCTTTTCCACGATATCCTCCGGCAATGTCCAGTCATGACCGGAATTCTCCTTGAGCCAGTCTCTTGCAAACTGCTTATCAAAAGACGGCTGACCATGTCCCGGTTCATAGCCTTCTGCAGGCCAAAAACGGGAGCTGTCCGGCGTCAGCATCTCATCGCCCAATACAATGTTTCCTTCCTCATCTAAGCCAAACTCAAACTTGGTATCTGCAATGATGATACCTTTTTCCTTGGCATAATCTGCACATTTTTTGTACAGGGCAATGGTATAGTCCCGCAACTTTGCAGCATATTCCTCACCCTTGCCCGGAAAATATTTCTCTAAATGCGTCACACTCTGCTCATAGGAAATATTTTCATCATGATCCCCGATTTCTGCCTTGGTAGACGGTGTATAAATCGGCTCCGGCAGCTGATCGGATTCCTGTAATCCCTCTGGCAGACGGATTCCACATACCGTACCATCTTTCTGATAACTTGCCCAGCCACTGCCCGTGATATATCCTCGCACAATGCACTCAATTGGCAACATATCCAATTTACGGCACATCATGCTATTGCCATCAAACTTTGGCTGCCGGAAAAACTCCGGCATATCCTGGACATCTACAGATATCATATGATTTGGCAGAATATCCTCTGTCATATCAAACCAGAATTTGGACATCTGTGTCAGCACAGCTCCTTTTTTAGTCACTTCATTCTTGAGGATTACATCAAAACAACTAATGCGATCCGTAGCAACCATAATCAAGCTGTCTCCATTATCATAAATCTCTCTGACTTTTCCCTCTTTGATGGGTTTTAATTCTTGCATACTTACCTCTTTTCTCTATTACTATGCACCAGCAGCACCGTTCAACAACTGCTCAAAGGCATAAGGGCGCACAACATCTTCTACCGGATTCTTGAAATCACCTATATACATATTAACGGTAACTTTTCCATCTGCATCTGTGATAAACTCTACCTTCACTGTGGTATTATCATACAGCATACTGTCATGATCCGGAATATCCTTCATAATCAGGCTGACCTTATTTCCGTAAAAGGTCACTTTCTCCGGCGAACCATCCTTTGCTTTGTCATAAACCCAACCTTTTAAATCAGTGTGAGCTTCCAAAATAGTTTTATAATCTGTCTTTAAGTTAGGATTCTCCAAAGCCTGTGCTATCCTGATTTTGGCAGTTGCCTCTGCATCAAAATGATCTTGATACACCGCACGCACGATATTTTTGGAATACTCTGGCAATATTGCATATACGCCTAAAGCAATCCCCGCCAAAATAACAATTACAAGCAATACTGTGCCTAATTTTTTCATATCATACCATCCTCTCTAAAATTGCCATATTATTAAATTTTCTTTACCAGCTTATAGATTATAGCATCTAATAGCAGAGATTTCAACTGTTCCTGGCGTTTTTGCACCTTAATAATCTATGCGCTGAATTGCTACTATCTTTGCAACACAAAATATGTAGCCCATCGCCTATAACAGAAACCCAGGATACCTATGATTCTGGTATCCTGGGTCTATATTTTGCTGCATTCTTATCCGCTGTTGATCGGATTTTAGACATTATGCACTCAGCTCTACCAATTCTTTCAGCAGCTTTGGAACCATTTCATCCATGGTCTCATCGCTAAACTGGCAGGTACCCACAGCCTTATGTCCACCGCCACCATACTTCAGCATCAAACTGCCGACATTTACGTCAGAAGTACGGTTTACGATACTATAACCGGTTGCCACAGAACAGCCCTTACCGCCACGTCCAGATACAATCCATGCTGAAATATTCTGCTCCGGATACATGCTATAAATCATAAAACGGTTGCCGGAATAAATCGGATCTACTCCACGCAGATCAGAAATAATTACATTTCCTTCTATCCGTGTATGCGCCTTAACCATCTCCTGGAACTTCTCCGCTTGCTCATGATACACTTCAATACGCTCCACCACGTCCGGCAGAGCCAAAATCTCGTCAGTGGTCATGGTACGGCAGGCATCAATTAATTTCTCCATCAACTGATAATTAGATATGGTAAAGTTTCTCCATCTCCCCAGACCAGTACGTGGATCCATGATATATCCCACCAGAATCCACCCTTCCGGATGCAGGATCTCATCAATAGTCAGATTGGCAGAGTCTACTTTATCCACTGCCTCCATCATATCATCAAACTGAGGAAACTTGTCATGTCCACCATAATACTCATAAATAATACGGGCGCAGGACGGAGTAATACGGCTCTCTCCCTTGTACTTGCCTTCCAGCTCCTGCCGCTCCTGTTCACTGCTGTGGTGGTCGAACCACAGACCGCATCCTTCCACAAAAGGCACATTTGCCAGACAATCATCTTCTGTGATTTCTACCAGACCATCCTGCAGATCCTTAGGATGCGCAAACTTCCAATGATCAATAATGCCGGCTTCCTTTAATAAAGCGGCACAGGCTAATCCGTCGAAATCAGATCTCGTTACTAATCTCATTTCCTGTCATCCTCCATTCTTTTTTATGATACAACGTAATTTTATAATTCTAATTATACGACATCTCCAGTAATTTTTCTACGTCTTTTTTGTAAATATCTTCTCTGGTAGAACTACGGTTCTTCCACTAAATATTAATTGCCAACAAACAGTCTGCCCAACCAAACTATCGTTATTAATAACTCCCTACAATCTCCTGGACAATATCCAGAAAACGCTTCATTTCTTCATTAGTACCAATGGAAATCCGCAGATAATTGTCAATTCGTGGTGTCTGAAAATAGCGTACAAAAATATGCATTTCCCGTAATTTCTCAAAAATAATCCGTGCCGGAACTCTGTCGTGGGTGGCAAAAATGAAATTGGTCATGGAATCCTGGAATGTGAATCCCAGACGATGCAGCTCCCGTTTCGTCTTTTCCCGGGTTTCAATTACCTTTGCCACGGTCTCCTGAAAATAATCTTCATCTCGCAAAGCTGCCACACCGGCTGCCACCGACAGCCTGCTCATAGGATAGCTGTTGAAAGAATATCTGACATCATTCATCGCCTGAATTAATTCTGGCTGCGCCATAGCATAACCAATCCGCACTCCAGCCATAGAACGGGATTTGGAAAAGGTCTGCACAATAACTACATTGTCATATTCCTGAATCAGCGGTAATGCCGAAGAAGCATCGCAAAAGTCAATATATGCTTCATCAATGATAACAATAACATCCCGGTTAGCTTCAATTACCTGACGAAGAAAGTCCAAATCCTGTACCACTCCGGTAGGCGCATTAGGATTGGCAATAACCACACCACCGTTATCACCTGTGTAGTCCTCCAGCCGAAGATTGAAATTTCCATCCAATGCAGGGCGTTCATAGGGAATCTGAAATAATTCTGCCCACACATCATAAAAAGAATATGTAATATCCGGAAAGAGAATGGCTTTTCCAGAGTTAAAGAAAGTCATAAAAGAAATTGCCAAAACATCATCGGAACCGACACCAACATAAACCTGATCGTCATTTAGACCATAGCGCCCGGCGATAGCGCTAACCAGTGCCGCTGAAGACGGATCCGGATACAGCCGTAAGGTGTCAAGATCCAGATTTCTGACTGCCTCTGCCACCTTTGGTGATGGCGGATAAGGGTTTTCATTGGTATTTAACTTGACCATATCCGGCAGGTCTGGCTGCTCCCCTGGCACATAAGGCTCAATTTTTCTAAAATTTGCTGCTAATCTTGTATTCATACTCTGTACTCTTTCTCCTTCATTATCTTAAATTTATGATGTTAATACTATATATTATAGGAAACAAAAACAGTTTCCTATAATCAATTGACGGCACAAAAAAGCATGTGCCTTTTATCAGAAATTACTTTGTAATTTCTGATAAGTTATATTATGATCGCACTTATACCTTCATACTACCGATAACTCTCCGCCAGTTTTTGGAACGCCGGCAGGGAACGCTCAATCATTGCTTTGTCCACACAATAAGCAATACGTACATATCCCGGGCACATGAAGGCACTACCCGGCACTACCAGTAGATTATATTCCTTTGCCTTAGCAGCAAATGCCTTGTCATCCTCCTCCAATGCTTTTACCCACAAATAAAATGCACCCTCTGGCTTCGCACATTCATATCCATATTCCGTTAAGGCATTATACAACAAGGTACGGTTTGCATCATAAGCCGCCACATCAGTACTGGCATCCAAGCACTGCGCCACTGCCAGCTGAATCAGTGACGGAGCATTGACAAAGCCCAGAATTCGGTTCGCCACATTGGCAGCACAGATAACATTTTCAAAATCATCTACCTCATCCGGTATGACCAGATAACCGATCCGCTCGCCCGGCAAAGACAGAGATTTGCTGTAGGAATAGCCCACAATGGTATTGGCATAATACTTGGTCAGATATGGCACAAACACTCCATCATATGCCAGTTCACGGTAAGGTTCATCAGCAATCAGATAAATTGCCGTACCATATTCTTTCTGCTTCTGCTCCAGAATTTTTGCCATATTCTGAATCGTTTCCTCAGAATACACAACACCGGTAGGATTATTTGGTGTATTGACTATCACTGCCTTGGTTTTTGCTGTAATCTTGTCAGCAAACTTGTCCAAATCCGGCTGGAAAGATGGGACATTTGGTGGAACCACCACCATTACACCATCATAATTTGCCACATAGTTATTATACTCTCCAAAATACGGCGCAAAGGCAATTACTTCATCGCCAGGATCCAGCAAAGTCTTTAAGACTACGTTCAATCCTCCGGCTGCTCCCACCGTCATCACAATATTTTTCTGACCAAAAGCAGTACCAAATTTCTGGTTCAGCGACTGTGCAATCTTTTCACGTACTTCTTCATAACCGGAATTATTCATATAACCATGAACAAAACAAGGCTCATCCTCCTCCAGAATCCGGATAATAGCCTCCTTAACTTCCATCGGTGGCTCTACACTGGGATTTCCCAGACTGAAATCATATACATTTTCTGCTCCATATTTTGCTGCCAGTTTCTTACCCTCCTCAAACATTGCCCGGGTAACCGAACTGCCTTCTACATATTTTACCATTTTTTTTGCTATCATAAAATCCTCCTTGCCATTCTCACAGTACCAGACCATTATCATTTCGTATATTGCAGCTGAACTGCGGGAATCATATCAATAACACAATACAGCAATCATATCATACCACTACTATATTTTCAATGAGCTGTGGATGGTAATAATAAAGAGTTTCGCTTTGCGAAACTCTGCGCCGGTGCACGATATCCAGTGGATATCGGTTTTGCACGGACCGAAGTGGAACGTAGACATGCGTCGCACCAGCGACATAATATATTTGCATTTGCGTGCGATCCACACGGAGCGTTTTTTATCGAATAGGAGGAATTTCCTATTCGATAAAAATTTGCAAAAGCACAAAAAAAGTCTTGCATTCTGTAATATAGTCTGCTATACTGTACAAGCTGTCGAGAAAACAGTAAACCATCAGCGCGATTAGCTCAGCTGGCAGAGCACCTGACTCTTAATCAGGGTGTCCAGGGTTCGAACCCCTGATCGCGCATTT
>CAYPEW010000035.1:0-37733 GCA_964409845.1 uncultured Jutongia sp. | reverse complement strand
TCCTTACCGGAAAGGTCACGGAAGTTCTCTGCCATAGTCAGTCCGGTCAAGCCCACTCTCATACGGGCTCCAGGTGGCTCATTCATCTGACCGAATACCATGGTAGTCTTATCAATAACACCGGATTCAATCATTTCATAGTACAAGTCATTACCCTCACGGGTACGCTCGCCTACACCGGTAAATACGGAATAACCACCGTGCTCCTGCGCAATATTTGTAATCAGCTCCTGGATCAACACGGTCTTACCTACTCCGGCACCACCGAACAAACCGATCTTACCACCCTTTTGATAAGGGCAGAGCAGATCTACGACTTTGATACCAGTCTCCAGGATTTCTGTCTCGGTAGACTGCTCCTCAAAAGTAGGAGCCTTTCTATGAATTGGATCATACTGTACATCTTTTGGTGCCGGCTTTTCATCAATCGGTTCGCCCAGTACGTTAAACATACGTCCCAGGGTTGCTTCACCTACCGGTACCGAAATTGGTCCACCCGTTGCATGTGCCTCCATCCCACGGACTAATCCGTCGGTAGAACCCATGGCAATACAGCGAACCGTATCATCGCCCAGATGCTGTGCTACTTCCACCACCAACTTGCGGTCATCTTCCAATGGAATGTTGATCGCTTCGTTGATCTCCGGCAGCTTACCTTCTGGGAATTTAATATCGATAACGGCACTGACGATCTGCGTCAGCTTACCAATATTTTGTTCTGCCATTTTTAACCTCCTAAATTTTATGAAATTGCGGACGCTCCCGCTATAATCTCCGTCAGTTCCTGTGTAATGGATGCCTGACGTGCCCGGTTATACTTCAGGGACAAATCACTAATCATTTCTTCTGCATTGCTGGTTGCGCTGTCCATCGCCTGCATACGTGCACCATTCTCGCTGGCATGGGATTCTACCAGACCGCCAAAAATCAGACTGTTGATATATTTTGGCACGATGGCATTTAATGCTTCCTCTGCCTCCGGCTCATAGTTCATCAGCGTAATCCGGTCAATAGGATCAATTTCTACATCCTCCGCTTCCGAAGCGATATCCTCTGCATCAATAGGAAGCAGCTTAATCAGCGTCGGAATCTGCACCATGGTATTCTTGAAAATCGTATAAATCAAGTAGATTTCTCCAATCTCCCCACTGGCAAATTGGCTTAATACTTCCTTGCCAATGCCTGCAGCATCCCCATACATCGGTTCATTAATTGCTTCCGAGTAGTCAGTCATGCACTGATATCCCAGTCTTGCTACAGCATCACGGCCCTTGGTTCCCACCGGATAAACTACGGTGTTCTCTGGCGTAAAACGCTGATCCTGAGTAAGCAGCTTCACTGCATTGGAATTGTATCCTCCTGCCAGTCCACGATTGGATGTAATCAGAATCACGGCCTTTTTGTCGGACTTCCCCTTGTTCAGGTACGGATGGGACATATTACCAGATTTGGCAATCATACCCGCCACTGTCTCATACATGGTATCGAAATATGGCTTGGATACTTCTGCACCAACCTTTGCTTTTTGCAATTTTACAGAAGACACGAGCTTCATGGCTTTCGTAATCTGTCCGGTACTTTGGACACTTTCTTTTCGTCTTTTAATATCTCTCATTGAGGCCATAATCAGCTACCTCCTTATTTTACGAAAGTTTTCTTAAACTCTTCGATCGCCTTAACCAGCTTCTCTTCTGTGTCTTCCTGTATCTCTTTATCCGTACGGATCCGTTCTGGTACCTCCGGATATTTGGTATCAATGTATTCAAACAGACCTTTTTCAAAGTCTAGAATATCAGACACTTCAATATCAATCAGATATTTCTTGGTAGCTGCATAGATGATGATAACCTCATTCTCTACCGGCATTGGATTGTACTGATCCTGCTTCAGAATCTCACGGATACGCTCACCCTGTGCCAACTGCGCCTTGGTCTCTGGATCCAGATCAGAACTGAACTGGGAGAACGCCGCCAACTCACGGTACTGCGCCAACTCAATACGAATTGGACCGGAAATCTTCTTCATTGCCTTGATCTGTGCAGAACCACCTACACGGGATACGGACAAACCAGCATTGATCGCAGGACGCAGACCAGCATTAAACATTTCTGTCTCCAGATAAATCTGTCCATCTGTAATGGAAATTACGTTGGTCGGAATGTATGCAGATACATCACCTGCCTGTGTCTCGATAATTGGCAATGCTGTCAGGGAACCTCCGCCCAATTTGTCAGATAATCTCGCTGCACGCTCTAACAATCTACTATGCAGATAGAATACATCACCTGGGAACGCCTCACGTCCTGGTGGTCTCTTTAACAACAATGACAGAGTACGGTATGCTGCCGCATGTTTTGTCAAGTCATCGTAGATTACTAATACATCATCGCCATTCTCCATCCATTCCTCACCAATAGCACAGCCGGAATATGGAGCAATATACTGTAACGGTGCCAACTCACTGGCAGTTGCTGCCACGATAGTGGTATAATCCATCGCACCGTATTCCTCTAACTTGGTCACAATACTTGCCACCGTAGAAGACTTCTGACCAATTGCCACATAGATACATTTCACGCCCTGACCTTTTTGGTTGATAATTGTATCAATGGCAATGGCTGTCTTTCCAGTCTGACGGTCACCGATAATCAACTCACGCTGTCCCCTTCCGATTGGCACCATGGAGTCAATCGCCTTGATACCTGTCTGCAATGGAGTGTCTACGGATTTTCTGGCAATAACACCGGATGCTACTCTCTCGATCTGACGGCTCTTGTCAGTTTTGATTGGTCCCTTTCCGTCAATAGGCTGTCCCAATGCATTGACAACTCGTCCCAACATAGCGTCTCCTACCGGTACCTCTACTACTCGTCCGGTGGTTTTAACAATATCGCCTTCGTTAATATTTTTATGGTCTCCCAGAAGTACCGCTCCTACGTTGTCCTCTTCCAGGTTTAATACCATGCCGTATACTTCATTTGGGAACTCCAACAGTTCACCCTGCATTGCCTTTTCCAGACCATGGATACGGGCAATACCATCAGCAACCTGTATTACAGTACCAGTATCCGATACTTCGAATTTAGTACTATAGCTCTTTATCTGTTCTTTGATAACCGAACTGATCTCTTCAGGTTTCAAATTCATGATATTCTTACACCTTCTTTCCTGTTATTCTAAATATTGTGCAAACTGATAGTTCCACCAGTCTACACCATATCAGTTCGCTAACTGAATCTGGGAAAGCTCTTTCCCCATCTGACCCAGCTTGGTCCTAATACTACTGTCCACTACCCTGTCACCGATCCGGATTACCACACCACCAATCAGCGATGAATCCACATCATAGTGCATGATAAACTTCTCATAGGAAGTCGTTGCCAGCAAACGATCCACGATCTCTGTCTGCTGCTTCTCCGTCAAGGCAATGGCAGATGTTACATAGGCAACACCAATTCCCTGATGCTCCCTGACCATGTCTACGAAATAAGTCAGGATACTCTGAATCTCCCGGAATCGTCCTTTCTGAACCACCGTTACCAGAAATCCCACCAGATCATCAGACAATTTTCCTTTAAATGCCTTTTCCAACAGGGAAGTCTTTTCCTCTGCCGGAAGCTTCGGATGCGTCAGAAGTTTCACATACTCCTCATTGGTGTTCAGTAGCTCCAGGACTGCTTCCACTTCTTCGAGAAGGGAATCCACTGTGCCATTTTCCACGGCGACTTCAAACAAAGCTTCGCCGTATGTCTTTGATACTAACTTAGCCATGTCTCATCACCCATCTCTTCTAATGTGTCTGCAATCAACTGTGACTGTTTTCCCTCATCCAGAGAAGTTGCAACGATCTTGCCAGCCATCACGGTTGCTACAGAGATGATCTCCTGCTTCACTTCATCCTTAACCTTTTCTTTCTCCAGGTCAACCTCACGGTTTGCACGGTCAAGAATCCGGGCAGCCTCTTCCTTCGCCTCAGACACGATTTCAGACTCTTTCTTCAAAGCCTTTTTCCGTGCCTCACTAAGAATTTCCTCTGCCTCTTTATCCACATTTTTTAATTTTTCATCATATTCTGATTTGAATGATATCGCATCCTGTTTTTCCTTGGATGCCGTCTCCATCTGCTGACGGATCCCCTCCTGTCTCTTGGCAAGCAAATCTCTTGCCGGATTAAACAACAGATAAGACAGAAGCACAAACAATGCCATCATTGCCAGAATCGTAATCGCTGACTCTACCAATAACTCCGGATCCAGTCCAAAGATATAGTCGCCTAATGCATTACCATCCAGTGCCACTTGTATTACTCCACTCACTTTCAAACCTCCTTTCCATATAAGATCTTGATCCAGCTCTCATCCAGAACAAATACTGCATCATCCCATGGGATCTGCAATACGTTCTGTACGGGAGAATCCGGATCTTATTTCGGAAGTTTGCCGATCAGTGGGTTAGCGAATAACAGAATCAGTGCTACTACCAGACCATACAAACCTGTTGTCTCTGCTACGGCCTGTCCTAAAAGCATGGTAGACATTACATCACCCTTTGCACCAGGATTACGTCCTACTGCAGATGCACCATAACCAGCTGCAATACCCTGTCCTACACCAGGACCAATACCTGCGATAACTGCTAAGCCTGCACCAATGGCAGAACCCATTAATACTAAACCTTCGTTTGTGATATTCATTGTAAATTCCTCCTTAAAATTGATTAACATTTTCCATAATACTTTGCTATTACGAAGCTACCGTTTTCCGTGTCATTTCCACAGAAACCGTTTATGCACTTGCTTCGCCGATTGCATCGGAAACAAAACACATCGTCAACATACAGAATACATATGTCTGAATTGCTCCGGCAAATACATCCAGATAGGCATGCAACAGTGCCGGCCAAACCAGTGTCAACACTCTTGGCAGTAAGCCATAAATCAATCCCATCATAACCGTACCCGATAAAATATTACCGAATAAACGCAGGGACATGGATATCGGTGTTGAAAACTCACTGATCAGATTCATTGGGAAAAACAAGAAAATAGGTTCGAACAACCCTTTGATCTTCCCAAACTTCTGGTACTTAAATCCATTGTACTGAATCATTAACCAGGTAATGATCGCCAATGGAAATGTGACACCGAAATCTGCTGTTGGCGGTCTCAGCCCCAACAATCCGGACAGATTACACACCAGAATGAAGATAAAAAGGGCACTGACATAATTACGGAACTTCACTGCCTTTTGCTCCCCCATAGAGCTAGCCACCATGCCATCCAGCATTTCGACAATCAGCTCTACAAAATTCAGGAATGCACCTGGTACTTTTGCCGGGTCTGCCTTCTTGATTGCACGGTTCGCACAAATTGCAAATATGAGGATCGATGCTATGACAATAACCATAGAAATCTGCGTAGTTGTCAGATAAACGGTCTGCCCGAAGACTGTAAACTTCGTGTCCGTATATCCATGGATAAAGAAATCCACCTGCGCTTCCTCACTGCCCTTTGCCAGTAGTGCATTACCGACATTCAGGCACCGTGACACATCCAAAACGCCACTTCCCACATTCTCACCTTCCTTTACTATAATATTTTCAGGCATCAGCCATCCCGGTTCTCCCAGATCTGACCAATCCCTTATTTATGTGATAGCCCTAAGACTATAACATTCTTTGGAACTGTTGATAATCAACTTTGTATTATCTCAACAATGCTGTATTCCAACATCACAAGATGTTTTAACATTTCTCTTCAAATATTTTGTGAATAGACGGATATAAAAATGCACTGATCTTCACACCGAACAATCCCAAAATCACCCCAACCGGATGAATATAGCGATATAGATATACACTGGCACCCGCACACAGTGCCATAGCAATCATACGCCTGGCCGCTGCTGCCCGAATATGCCTGCTTGCCTGTTTGGGATCCATATCCAGTGCAATGTCCAGGTGTCGGAACATATGGAACAATATCCCTGCTGCCACCATCCCTCCCAAGATCACACCACACAGCATCGTCCATCTGCGGTCACTGACGATCACCAATATCACTGCGATCGTCACGGTCCATACGATCAGACCGTATATCATCTCTTTCAACGTCTGTTTCGCCTGTTTCATATTCCTCCGGATGCTCTTTTCTATAATTTTTCAAACTCTGTATATACTCTAACTGTGCGTGTTCCTTACGCATATCCGCCATATAGAATGCCTTAGTCAAAATATAGACATTGCGGAATGCTGCCCCAATCCCCAGGATTAGCATAAGCACAAAGGCTATGTCTGTATGAAACAGCCGATTCAGCCAGACACCAAGCCATGCACACAGAAAAATGGGGACCATCATGCAGACGCCAATCTGGGTAATCATTGCAAAACTCCGTATAATTTTCTTTCCCATAGTATCAGACCCCCATTTAACTATTATAAATTATTAAACTGTAAAAGTCTACCAAAAATGTGAACAAAAGATGACGCTACAAATCAGCAGATCTGACAAAAGTTTGTTATTCACAGACGATTTTGTAAATTGATAATTTTCTGTTATCCGTAACAAAACCGGCTGCGAATGGCAACACAAAAGACCAAAATTTTCCCTCTTTACTTTAGCTTTCCCAGCGTCTATAATGTTATATAACTTTCATTACTATGCGAAATGATCTGTAACAAATCATACTATATAAATCCTGTCAATCAGTATTTATTTGAAAGGGGGAAGTCCATATGAAGCATCCGATCCTATATCGTAAACGTTTCATTCCTGATGAATTGGTAGAATTAAAGGATGACTTAATTCTATCTATATCAAATAATCTTATTATAACCAGTTGGGACGTCCTCAAACCCCGCCGGGATATTTCACGGGGAATTTCTGCCTATTTCATTGACAAGGGTATCAAGGTCAGCAAGGTATTTGACAATGCTGGTCAGATGGTCTACTGGTACTGTGATATCATCGAAACAGAGTACAATGCGGAAACCAATACTTATACATTCCTTGATCTGCTGATCGATGTGTTGGTGTATCCGGATGGTCAGGTGGAAGTCTTGGATATGGATGAATTCGCAGATGCCATGGAACAGGGCATCCTGAGTATGGGATTGATTGCAAAGGCCATGCGCATTACCGATGATTTGCTACATATCATATATGATGGGAAATTTGCAGAATATACAGAGCCGATAGAGAAGGTGCAGGCAGCAATGCGGTAGTATTGCATTACCTCGACTAACGTCTTGGTGCGTGCATTTGCGCAATGCCGGTTCATGCAAGCATGACCGCCGCTGTGCTAATTAGATCATCTCCAAACTATTCTCTTGAAGAAGAAATTCATAAATACCCATAGTAATTAAACCATTTTCATCAATATTTACTTTAATATCATCTTTCACAATGATTATCTTTTTAAAAGAATCATTGACTTTGTTAAGAGATCTTTTCTCCTGTTCCACTTTAGCAAAGGAAGACATTTCAAATGCCGACTGAATATAGTATTTACGACTACCTTTGTTAGCAATAAAGTCCACTTCCAACTGTTTCCTTTTCGCTTTTCCGTCCTGAGCCGTTTCGTAAGTTTCCACAACACCAACATCCACCCGATATCCCCGGCTTCTTAATTCCGTATATATGATATTTTCCATAATATGATTCTCTTCTTGCTGCCTAAAATTCAGTCTAGCATTCCGAAGCCCTACATCCTCAAAGTAGAATTTTGACAAAGAATTAATATATCTTTTACCTTTGACATCAAAACGGACAGCCTTTTCAATCAAAAAAGAGTCAGCAAGATAATCTAAATATAATTTAACCGTTTTATCAGAAAGATTTCTCTGACTCATACTTTGAAAGGAACGAGACAATTTGGTGGGATTGGTCAACGAACCAACCGCTGAAGCCACAATGTCAACTAAAATATCTAATGCATCATCTGTCCGAATCTGATTGCGTTCTTTAATGTCGTTAATATAAATATTCTGAAATAAGGAAATGAGATATTCCGCTTTTAATTCATCTGTTTTTCTTGTAAGTATCAGCGGAAGTCCCCCATAGGTATAATAATCTTTCCATGCCGTACGAACATCATCATATGCAGTCACAAATTCACTAAATGAAAGCGGAAATACCCGAACCTCATCTCCACGCCCCCTAAACTCAGTAAGAATATCACTGGAAAGGAACTTGGAATTACTACCTGTAACATATATATCAAGATTTTCAATATGAAGAAGTCCGTTTACCAAATCAGCAAAATTACTGTTTAAAAGTTGTATCTCATCTAAAAATACATAATGTGTATCATCATCAACAATCTGTGATTTTACATAATGATACAATTTTACCGCATCTCGGTATTCCATATTTGCAATGTCATCCAAAGCCATTGTGATAATGTGTTCCGATGTTACACCTGAATGAATTAATTCATTCTTATACAAATGAAAGAGCAGATATGATTTTCCACACCTTCGAATACCAGTAATAACCTTAACCAACCCATTTTCTTTTCGGTCTATCAACCTTTGAATATATCTATGTCTGACAATTTCCATAACAATACCTCCGAAAAAATGTGAAAATAACATTTATCCGGAATTAGTATAACACAAGCTGGAACTATTATTCAATCATCTATTCCGAAAAAATGTGGTAATTAACATTTTTTCGGAATAACAGTGCATTACATTCAAATGACCTATACTAATGACATCAATCAAGTCACTATATTTCCGATCCTTAATATACTCTTTTTTCTTTTTCTGCCACAAAAATATAGCGGGACATCTTTTTCTGAAAATGTTCAAATGGCTCACAGGTACACTCCGTCTGCATCAAGAGCAAATCATACCAATCTTTCTCCCCTGCCTGGAGAAATTCTTCCTGAAACAGCATTGCTGCTTCTCGCTTCCGCTTTAGCAGTTCATAGCACTCCTTCGTAATATCAGTTACCCGAAAATCTATACCATTATCCCGAAAAGCCTTTGCCAGTTCTGAGGTGTCCACACTATCTGTTTTAGGCATAACATCTCCCTCCTGATAGCCACAGAAAAAAGTACCGCCCGGACGCAGCCACTTCCATAGCTGTCCCACAAAACGTCCCATATCATCAGCGAAATACATGCTATCCATAGAAACTATCACGTCAAAGGAATTATCCGGATAATCCACCTGCCCAATCACCCCTGCCCTGAAATCCGAACGAAAAGGAAATAACTGTCTGGCTGTTTCAATGGCTTTCTGTGAGTAATCAAATCCATGGATAAAAGCATTCGTTTTCTTTTGCAAGTATCCTAGCATTTTCCCATTTCCACAGCCAATGTCCAAAATATGCGCTTCTGTCTGCTGTGGCACATATTCCAATATTCTGTCGATCTGCCGAATATCGCTAAAGCCATCCTGGGACAAATCCTCTCCAAAGGCTTTCTCACAAAACTTACGGAATACGTCTGACTCAGCTGTCATGGTATAGAATTTCTCATATTCATTGTAAAATAATAAATTATTGTCTTCCATCATTAAGACCTCCCTATTTTTTTATCATATCACATTACTGGCAATGATGTCACGCAACCAGAATACGCGTAGTAAAAGAATCAAAAAAGGCAGTGGTCGCATAATCCCATGCCAACCAACTGCCCTACATTTACATACAGAAAGGTTTATTATACAGAAAGTGTTGCTTAACCTTGCCGAAACATCGTCTGAACCAGAGGATATCTGAAATGATAGATTTTTTATTGCCATAGTGCCCTCACATCAAATCTTTTGTTTCCGCATGATATACGGATAACACTGCAAAGAATAAAGAAAGCAAAGTCAAGATCACAGGAAATACCGCATTGTTCTTCATCGTAAAATTACCCACATTTGCCTGTGTCAGAAAAATCAACAGAAAAGAGGAGATAATCGTTGCCTTTGATGATTTCATAGCCATACCAATAAATAATGCAATAAAACTCATGCTTACAATTACTACTGACTTCAAAATAAGCTGTATATAGAATGACACACTAAGCATATCGTAATCCAACGGAAAGGAAGAAACCATAAAATGTGATCCCAGGAGAACACAGCCATAAATCAACAATTTAGTCAACATTAATGCTATAAAATTGAAAATCCACACTGCCAGCATTTGAGATGCGAGTATCTTCTGCCGTTTGATGGGATAGGAAAACATCAGATTCATGGTTTTATTTTTGTAGGCACTAACAATAAATGATGCCAACATGACACTGGTAAAAATCAAAAAAGACATGCTGGTAAACAACTCAATCGGAGCAGAAATAATGTCATTCCCTGGTGCCGCATCCGGCACTCCGGTATCTGGATCATTAGCAATCCCAAAATAAGCTAATGCAAAAACAAAAAGACATAAAAGACTTGCTAGAATAACTGCATTACGGATATACTTGCTGATACAATTCTTTTTCCATTCTAATTTAATCAACTTCAACATCACTGCTTCACCTCCATTGTCATTTTCAAGAAATAATCTTCCAGCGACTCTGCTTTTTTGCCAATAGCAACAATCTCTATATCATTGAGCGCTAGAACCCTTGACAACTCTTGTGTCGATACATGATGATCATAAATCCTGATCTTACTCTCATCCATAATTTTGAAGTTCGTTACGTTCATCTTGCTGTCCAGTACATAGGATGCCCTTTTTGTATCCAAAACGCTTAATTCGGTATAGGCTAAACTCATTTCCGAAATTTCTTCCATGGACAATTCTTTCATAAGTTTCCCATGGTTGATCACACCAATGGTATCCGCAATACTCTCAATCTCTGAAAGAATATGACTGGAAACCAGGATCGTAATTTCATATTCCGTACAGAGCATTTTCAACAAATCCCTGATTTGTTTCATCCCCGCTGGATCAAGACCATTGGTTGGTTCATCCAAAATTAAAAGCTCCGGTTTACACAATATGGCACGGGCAATCCCCAAACGCTGTCTCATACCTAAAGAAAAGTCACATACTGGCTTTTTCCCTGTACCTTCCAAACTTAACATCTCCAAAGCATTTTCAATGCTGCCAGGACTATAATATCCCATATATTCGCAATGGAGTGCAAGATTTTCCTTTGCGCTTAGATGCTCATAAAAAGTCGGAAACTCAATAATGCTCCCCATACGTTTCAGCACCTCATAAGAGGTCGGAGTAAGTGTCTCATTAAAAAGTTCAATACTGCCCCCTGTTGGTTTCCAAAGATTCGTAATCATCTTCATAACCGTTGTTTTACCAGCACCGTTCGGCCCCAAAAAACCATAGATTTCGCCTTTT
Source organism: uncultured Jutongia sp. (assembly GCA_964409845.1). GTDB lineage: Bacteria > Bacillota > Clostridia > Lachnospirales > Lachnospiraceae > Butyribacter. Next base: position 26,433 of record CAYPEW010000035.1, on the reverse strand, counting down.
TGAATATGCATGGATACATTCGTTACAAGTTCTTTGCCGCCAATGGCTTTTGTCAGCTGATTTGTCTGTAAAATATATGGCATACTATCTGCCTCCCTTCTGAATACCATTGTAGCAACTTCCTTTTTCAAAACTCTTGACTAATTCTTTCGAATTTCTTTCGGGCACATATTCCTATGCTTGCAGATTTTAATATGGTATTTTTTGAAGCTTTACAGTAAAAACAGTTCGTACATATGGTTTACTATCCAGAATAATTTCGCCACCCAGCTGTTGCGTAAGATTCTTCACAATCGTGAGCCCAAGACCATTCCCCTGTATTTCTCTGTTTCGAGAATCTTCCATTGTAAACAATCTCTCAAACACATTCTGCGCAAATGCCTTGTCGATCCCCTTCCCTTTATCTACTACATCAATATAAATCTGTTTCTCATCCGATCGCAAAAACATTCCCATATACTTCCCATCAGAGCCATAGCGAATAACATTGGAAATAAGATTGAACAAAATCCTCTGCAAGGCATCCCTGTTTCCTTGAACAAAAATTGCTTTTTCAGGAATCTCTATTTCAGCCTGAAATTCTCTCTGGGTCAACAAATCATAAAAATCCAAAACACTTTCTCTGCATATTTCACAGATATCTACTTTGGATATTTCTATCTCTGCATCTCCAGCCTCTAATTTCGCTAAAGTAAAAAACTGGTTAACCAGTTCCACTACTCTCTGTGCTGTTTGCTCCACTTTGATCAGCATTACATTTTCTTCCGGACTGCTTAAACGCATAATTTCCAAATACCCTAAAATAACTGTCATAGGTGTTTTTATATCATGGGAAATATTGGACAACATTTTTTTAGAAGATATTTCTGAACGTCTATAATCTACCTTTAGTTTACCTCGGTTCTCCAGCATGCGGTTAATTTGTGCGGCTAATTCCATGAGAACCTTATTGTCAGTAAAAACCATAACTTTCTCATCGCTGTCTGTATCTAAAATCTCATTCAGTTTTCCACTCATCTTTTTGAGTTTTTCCTGAATTCCTTTGCGGAAAGCAAACTGCTGATATATAACAACGCAGATTAAAAATACAATGCAGATAGACAGAAAGAAAATAATAATATCCCCTCTCATAACAATTCCCCCAATTTATATCCAATTCCCCAAACAGTAATAATATATTTTGGCTCTCTCGGATTATCTTCAATTTTATTTCTCAGTCTGCTTATATGGACATTAACTGCATTTTCATCCCCAAAATAGGCATCTTTCCAAACCAATGAATAAATCTGCTCTTTGGTATATACTTTCCTTGGATTTTGCAGAAAAAGTTTTAATATTTCATACTCCTTAGCTGTCAAGTCAAGCTTTTCCTGTTTTTTTGTTACAGTGTAATCATCCAACCCCATTACCAAATCGCCAATTTCAAGTGTTGTCTGCTTTGACTCCAAGGTATTAGAATACTGGGTATTACGCCTGATATTTGCTTTGATCCGCGCCAGAACCTCCGTTACGGAAAATGGCTTAGTAATGTAATCATCTGCTCCCAGCCCTAAACCAAGTGTCTTGTCAGAATCAGTATCTTTTGCAGACACAATAATAATCGGAACCGTACTGCTTTCTCTGATGTACTGCATAACTTCCATTCCACTGATTTTAGGAATCATCAAATCTAACAAAATAAGATCATAAGAGTTTTCATTCCATTTTTCATATGCTTCCTTACCATCCGCAGCACTGATTACCTCATAATTTTCGGTTTCCAGAAAGTTTTTCAACATCTGACTGATTTCCATATCATCTTCAACCAGCAATAACCTCATGATTATATCCTCCAAAAGCAAAATTACCACCCCATTGTACCATAGGCATCTGTATAATGCCATTCAAAGTCGGCATCACACGATGAACAACCAATTTGTTTTTCCATTAAAACATGCTATAATTATTATAAAAAAATGGATACTATAAAAGAGGTTACTATGGAAATAAAAACAGAAAGACTGCTCATCCGAAAAATTGTTTCTGGCGACTGGGGCAGTATAAAACGAATTTGGGATGATTTTCGAACATCCAAGTATGCGAAATATGATATCCCCCATAAAGAGAATGACGAGGACATCCGATTACAGGTAAAGAAATGGGAAAGTGCTAATAAAGGAAAAAAACACTTATTTTTTGCTGTCTGCCTGGCAAATGAAGTAATTGGTTACATTGATTTTCATGATACTGGTAATGGCTATGATAGCGGATATTGTTTTCATTCAGATTATCATGGAAAGGGATATGCAAAAGAAAGTTACCAGGCTCTCATTAGTCATTTTTCTGATATGGGAGTCCAGAGATTGACTGCCGGAACTGCCATGAACAATACACCATCTATAAAGCTGTTACAATCCTTGGGATTTAAACAGATCGGAACTGAACAAGTATCATTCTATCAAGACGATGCAGGTAAAGACATTTATTTTGAAGGCGGGTTATTTGAATTAAAGTTAAGGCAGGTAACAAAATGAGAATGTATGCATATCTAAAAAAACCATTGTCAGTTAATAAACACGATAAGATCTATAAGATCATGGTTCATGAAATGAAGCCGGAAACTATGGTCTATCAATATACCAGCCGTGATGCCGTACAATGTTCCTTTGACAGTTGGTATCCTGACAAAGACAGTGCCGTGGAGGAATGGCAGGAACTTATTGATGAAACAGGATGGATGATGTTGGAGGATCCATTACCGGATTGCCAACATGATGCTTTTTTACCAATCAGAGTAAAGGGAAGAAACGAAAATAATCCTCAGTGGGGAGAATTGGAAATACTGGTGGATGGGGATTGGGCGGAATATAAAGAGGAATAAAAATTTATTACCATCCTACTTTAACAAAATAGGCGTGCCACACCTCATCTTCAAAAAAAATTATTTGACTAAAACTTATACTATTTTATATTTTTCTCAAACTCTAAATTGTCGGAAACAGTATATTCTTCCCATGAAATAATTTTGCCAAAATAGGATTCCAGGCTGAATGGCGCTCCTGATTGTGCATTTACCTTCTTATCAGAAAACAATTCAGGATCAATTCGAACGCATTCCGAAGTTTCAATAACTAGCATATACGCAGGAATTGTCAATGCAATGACATATACAACAGATGGATTCTTGAATATTGGTTCTTTTCCATTCTCTCTCATAGCATATCCATGTTCCATGCTATTATTCCAGCGAATATTCTGCTCATTCAGAACTGCTTTCCAATATCCCTTCATTCCAAGCCGGTTAAATTCATCATACAATTCAAAAAATTTATCAAAAGCCTTTTCCTCATCACCATTACAAAAATCAAGTATATTATGGCACCAGCCCACGACGCGATTACCAGAATTTAATTGTATTCTGGTAAATTCACCCATAAATCGAAAATTTAACGGAAACAACTCATTACAATTCTCCACATCACTTTCTTGACCAAATCTATATCCATTAAGAAAATGCCATAAAGCAGTGATATTATTGCCACCGATATACAAACCTGGTTTTTTTCTTATTTTTTCAATCATATTTGAAATACACATATTCTACCCTCGATCCTGTTATGGAATATTATACATTAAGCTGAAGACTATAGTCAAACATGACATACTGATGTCGCGTTAACTATGTTATGATGCACAAGAAAAAAGATGAGTTAAGCAAGGAGTCGAATCATCATGAGTAAAAAAAAGAATGAAAATATTTTATATCAAATTATTCAGGCATTACGCTTGATCCAGCAGGGAGATCCACCCATGGTCTGGCTGACTTTTGCTAAAAATATATTAGAGGCGGCATTTGATGCCTTTTGTGCAGTATATTTTATTAAATATATTTACGAATGTATTGAAAATCATGTGGATTTTCATAAATTATTCGTTATGGTTAGCGTCTTTTGTATTTTTCATATAGGAGTTCATTTAATCTCCGCTTACAACAATTATATGGAAAAAATATCCACTATGAAAATTTATCGCCATATTTTCCGGCAAATTATTCAAAAAGCGAAGAAGATTGGGATTAATCAGTATGAAAATCCAAAATTTTATGATGAATTTTCCAGAGCATTGGATGAAGCTTTGGAACAGGGCATGGGCGGTCTGTTTCTCACGGCATGGGGCGTGGGTTGTGTTGTCAGGGCATTGGTGGCAATGGGGATCTTAGTCACTGTGGATGTGATGTTGCTGGTGTTTGTGATCCCGCCTTTGTTGGGAAGTCTGTACTTTGGATTGCGGGAAAGCGTAGAGGAATTTGCCGCCCGTCGGGAAGAAACCGTGGGAAAACGAAAGATGGAGTACGCAAAGCGAGTTTTTTATGAAAAGAAGTATGCTGGGGAGCTGCGTTTATATCCCATGGCACAGGTATTGTTTGGACTGCATAAAGACGGATATTTGGAACGATATGAAAAAAATCAGATCCATCAGCGCAGAATTGCAGTATACAAGGTTTTGGAAACTCTTTTATTTGCTGGAATTCTATCCTTCGGCTCCTATTTGTATATCACATATCGATTGAAACTGGGTGGAAGAACTTCAGTTGCTGCCTATGCGGCAATGGTATCTGCGGTAGGGTATATTGTCACTTGTATCAGCGATGCATTGGGACATTTTTCCCAGGCTGGAAAACTTTGTATGTATATGAAATGTATCCGGGATTTCATGGAGTGTCCAGTGGAGGGGACGGTCAGGGATGCCATTATGCCAGAAGGGAATATGGGAGAAATTTCTTTTGAACATGTATCCTATCACTATGAAGGAAGTGATCAGATGATTATTAAAGATCTGAACCTGAAAATCCGGCAGGGGGAACACATTGCCCTGGTAGGGGAAAATGGCGCTGGCAAGACTACGTTAATGAAGCTGCTGATGGGACTGTATCCAGTTTCCAGTGGTAGTATTCTGGTGGGTGGACAGAATATTAGCCGATATGATCCAGAGGCTTATCGGGATCAATTTGGAACCGTATTTCAGGATTTTCAGATCTTCTCTCTGCCTCTTTGTGAAAATATACTGATGAAATCACCGGAGACGGAGGAGGAACGGCAGATTGTGGTGGAAGCATTGGAGAAAGCACAGTTTGGCGAGGTGCTGCAGAAAATGCCACAGGGAATTGATACCTTCCTGACAAAAGAGTTTGACGAGAATGGCTTTGTGTGTTCCGGCGGACAGGCGCAGAAGATTGCCATAGCCAGAGTGTTTGCCAAAGATCCACAGGTGGTCATATTGGATGAACCATCCAGTGCCTTGGACCCCATTGCAGAGTACAATATGTACTGCAATATGATGGAGGCAGCCAAAGGCAAAACCGTATTCTTTATTTCCCATCGTATGTCTTCTGCGCGGATGGCAGATCGAATTTTGTTTTTGGAACATGGGCGTATTGTGGAGCAGGGAAGTCATGAAGAATTGATCAAAAAGAATGGTCGATATGCGGAAATGTTCCATCTGCAGGCGCAGAATTATCAGGAAGTGAATGGAGGTGGTCTATATGCAGAGTAAAGAAAAAAATCCAGAAAAACTGCCCCCGAAGCGGATTATCAGTAATTATTTTTATCTACTGCGCTATGCTTTTCAGAAAGATACGTCCTTAATTATTATGATATTTGCCACCTTCACCCTAGGAGGGGTGGGCTATGCCTGCATGGACACGATTTTTATTCGGATTTTTATTAATTATCTGTCCGACAATCAGTACAGTTTTCGGGACACTGTGATTCTGGTAACCGGGGCAACCATTGGTATGGCGATTCTCATGGCGTGTGAACGCTGTGCCCAGAGCCTGGCAACACCACGTATGATTCGTTTAAGTGGTATGATGCAGGAGGAAATGATTCGCAAAGTGTCTAGTATGGATTTGATGTGCTATGACTGCGACACCTACTATGATGATTTTGTGGTGGCAGCCGCACAACTGGAAGAAATCGTGAGTGAGGCAATTTTTGACCTGGCGCAGATGGGACGAAATGTAATTACTATTTTAGTATTGTCAGGGTTGATTACTGCCATTGATCCAGTAATTACTATTTTTCCGGTACTTGGCTTTGTAGTTAATGCAATTTCCCGCTTTCGTATTATGAAGCTGGAATATGATTTTGATGTGGAAAAGAAGACGATTATGCGTCGTGCTAATTATTCCAAGCGAGTGTTTTATCAGCCGGAATATGCCAAAGAGATCAAGCTGTCCCATATTGAAGTGCCTCTAGAGAGACAGTTTCATCAGGCAGTAGATGAGGTCATTACTATTGCAAAAGGATATGGAGTAAGCATTGCACTGTGGTCTCTGGTAAACTGGATTACCGTGTTTACATTCTTGTCTATGTTCTGTGTGCCACTTTATCTGGGGTATATGGCATTGGTGCTGCGTAAAGTGATGTTGGGAGATGTGGCAGCTTTAAACAATGCGCAAAATACTGTGCGAAATCATTTGGATTCTGTTAATTACTGTATTGACCGGATACAGCGTGCTGGGTTGTTTTGTGAACGTTTTCGTCGGTTTATGAATTACGAAAGCCAGATCGAGGGAGCAGTGGGAACCGTGGATATTCCGCGAAACGGAGGCACATTGGAAATCAAAAATATGTCCTTTCGCTATGACGGTGCCAAAAAAGACACCTTAAGGAATATCAACATGCGAATTGAGGCAGGACAGAAAGTGGCATTTGTGGGGGAGAATGGTGCCGGAAAATCTACTTTTACTAAGCTGCTGATGCGTCTGTATGATGTAACAGAGGGAAGCATCTGTTATGGCGGTCAGGATATTCGTCGTTATACAACCGATGAGTACCGGGATTTATTTGGCTCGGTCTTCCAGGATTACCAGATCTATGCTTCTACGATTCAAGAAAATGTTATGATGCATGGCTGGCAGGCGGAAGATACGAAGCAAGCAGAAGCAGCGCTGGAGCAGTCCGGTTTTTTGGACAGATTAGAAACTCTGCCATCTGGATTGATAACATCCCTGACTAGAGAATTTGATGAAAATGGTGTGCAGTTATCCGGTGGTGAGGCCCAGAAGGTTGCCATCGCCAGATTGTTTGCCAAGAAGGAACGGATGCAGATTGCTATTCTGGATGAACCGTCCAGTGCATTGGACCCCAGGGCAGAATATGAATTGAACAAGAATATTATGAATCGTGTAGGGGATGCCACTGTGATTTTTATTTCCCATCGGCCCTCTACCACCAGAGATGCGGACCGGATCTATATGTTTGAGAATGGAGAGATCATTGAAGAAGGTACCCATCAGGAGTTGATGGAACTAAACGGACAATATGCGGAGATGTTCCAGTGCCAGGCGAAGTATTATCAGGAGAATGTGGAAATATTTGGGTAAAAATTGGAAAAGCCTACATTTTAGGATCAATGTAGGCTTTTCTTAATACAACTGGTATGGCAATCCATGGGATTCTTGTCCCTATTGACATAAAATTCATCCACAATTTTTCATACACCTGTGCCTTTTTCTTGATAGATTTCTTGACTATTCACCTGCCCAAACCAATGTTATTGCATTGCTGATGGCGAGGGATACCAGGGCAGAGGTAAAGACCAGGATATAGGCAACGATATGGCGAGGCGGGTTAATATTGCGGTTTATTGCAGACAATCATAGATTGGTGTCAAGTTTTTTCTGTTTCTTTTCACCAATCTTACCTCGTTGCGTTAATTAATTTTCTTTCTCATTTCTAATAGCAATTCGTTGTACTAATTATATTATATAGACAAGACGAATAGTAAAAAGGTTTTAAAAAATTGTCATTTTTTTACTTACATCATTGCTAACATCAATTTATAATTTTTTATTTTAACTTTATTAAGCCTGATGCAATAAAAATATAACGCAACTTTAAAATATATTTTCCATTTATATTTTTCCTGTTAATTATTTTGGTAATCTTATTGAGAATAATAGATGACGGTTCTACAAATTACGAAGTATCCCATTCATGTACAAATCCCATACTCTCTATTTTATTCCCATAGGATCTCCTGTTTTCAAATCATTGTACCATGTACTAGTAGATAGTTATATTTTTATACAATTTTCCCCCTCTCTAAATATTTTTGAGTTTACCACCTTCCCATGATATATAGGTAACAATGTAAGTACCTCAGTTCCATACAACCGCTCACATTCAGGATGCTAACTTGATCATCTTTGTTACTGCTCCGGCATCCTCTATGCGAGTGGCATTCTCATTCTTCTCACCACAGGAATATTCCTTCCAGTGGAAACTTAATTTGATTTCTACTCTGTTCCATAAGTATAAGTATGGGACAGTGGCTACACTGCAATTAATACGTTTTTCTCATTTCTGTTTACTTCAACTACTTCTGCTCCACTTACCATTTTTCATTAAAGTAAGCGTGATCTCCCATCAATAAACTGCTTTTGCATGTTTTTATCTATTCTAATTAATTTTCGATTCTGGCGTTCCATCTTGGAATAGAGCATCCTACTGACATCTTGTCAATTTTTTTCATTAGGGTTTCTAATTATTTCCCAACATAACGCAAGACGCCATCCCAAGGATGGAAATAATAACTAGATACTGAAACTTCCGTCCCGGTCTGATCTCCCGTCTGCGAATAACCCCTGTTAGAATGTGCTCCCACATTTTGATTATTGCCCAGATAAATTTCTGTATGTTGAACTTCATTCAATAAAACATCTCCACGCTGCAGCTTTGAAACACCACCAATCTGACTCCACGGAATCCACTGAAAACCATGTTGGGTAAATTGAGTGCGCATATTACCCGTATATGTTGCTGTCCCTACATTCACGCCCGCATTTTTAAAGGCTGAAATAACAAAAGAAGAACAATCATAATCAGGTCCCCATCGGTTGGTTTGACTGTATCCATGAGAATTATCATTTGCTATTGATACCGCCCATGAAATAGCTTTTTCAACAACAGGAGAATTCGCCTTGGCAGTATTTACCACAACCGCCACTGACGCTGTTTTTCCATTAAACGCCTTTGCCGTAATGGTCGCCGATCCTGTACCGACCGCCTTTACCACCCCATTGGCAACGGTTGCTACTTTAGCGTTTGAGGAACTCCATGTAATTTCCTGATTGCCAGCAAAAACCCTTGCCGGCAAGTAGGAGACAAAAAGAATCATTGTCTTTCCTGCTGCATCAAATGAAACAGAAGTGGTATTCAGTACTATGGCACTGGTTTCCTTTAACTGCCATTTCTGGGCATTGGAAGAATTTTTTTTGTATATTTGAACATTTACCCCATTTTGTTTCTTTCCACCATCCACATCAAGATAAAAGCCAAGCTTATTCTTAATCAGATAATAATTACTCTCGCCGGACGGATAGAATCTCCATTTTTGCGCATCGGTACCATTATAGCTGAATAATTGCACATTTGTTCCGCTTTTACCTGATCCGTTTTTTACATCCAAACACTTTTCTGATGAAGAATTGTAAATTTTAAACCAGCCGTCCCCTGTCGGTTGGACACCAAACTTTTGGGCATTGCTGTCATTCCCCTTGTAAATCTGAATATTTGTGCCATCCGCTGTTTTTCCCCCATCCACGTCCAAAACAAAACCATCTCCAATTTTGGAATAGAACGTAAAAAGGCTGTCCGATATGTTGGCATAGTCTGATGTGGTCTTTGTCAGTTTCCACTTCTGAGCATTTGTCCCATTCCCAGTATATACCAATACGTTTCTGTCGTTCTGAGCAACTCCTCCAGCCACGTCAAGATAGCACCCCAGCTTATTCATTACTGTATAATAACCATTGCCTGTCGAATAGAAACGCCACAACTGTGCATCAGAACCATTGTACTGGTAAAGCGATACGTTTGTTCCCGCCTTAGTAGAGCCTCCCTCAACGTCAAGACATTTTCTGGGATAGGTATTGGAAATAACATACCAGCCATAACCAACGCTTTCAATCTGGAATTTCTGAGCGGTGCTTCCGTTTTTCTGGTAAATCTGGATATTTGCACCATCACAAGTTTTTCCTCCTGCAACATCTAGCATCATATTAGCATTTAATTTTGTAGTAATATTGTAAAGGCCATTTTCAATATTTACAGCACCATCACTGACCCTTACCTCTACATTTGCTGTTTTTCCATTAATTGTTTTTGCCGTAATGGTTGCTGAACCGCTTCCTGTTGCCTTGATCAATCCCTTGGAAACTGTCACAACCTTGGTATTGGAAGAAGACCATGTGATATTCTTTTCTGTCACATTAGACGGTGTCAAAACAACAGAGAGCTGTTTTGACATACCAATGCCAGTCAGCGTAACGGCAGACGGACTGATGCTTACCTTTGAGGGATATATTACCCGCATCAACCGCCATTTTTGAGAGTTAGTTTCATTTTTATCATAAACCTGTACATTTGTATCGTTAGCTGTTTTTCCACCTTCTACATCAAGATAATATCCCAACTTATTCTGAATATAATAGTATCCGTCACCTGCAGAAAGGAACTGCCACAACTGCGCATCAGATCCATTATAAGTATATAATTGGACATTAACACCAGACTTTTTTTCTGCTGCCGCCACATCGAGCGCTTTCCCAGATGACAGACCGCATATTTTATACCAACCGTTTCCAACATGCGTGACATTAAACTGCTGTGCCAAACTTTTATTATCCTCGTAGATTTGAATATTAGTATTATTAGAATTACTGTTACCACACACATCCAATAACATATTACCTTTTACTTTTGTGTTGATTTTGTAGGTACCATTTTCTACTGGAATATTTACTGTCGGTTTTGCTGTTGGCTTTACCGTTGGTTTTGCTGTTGACTCTGCTGTTGGTTTTACTGTTGGCTTTACCGTTGGCTCTGCCGTTGGTTTTACTGTTGGCTCTGCCGTTGGTTTTACTGTTGGCTCTGTCGTTGGTTTTACTGTTGGCTCTGCCGTTGGCTTTACTGTTGGTTTTGCTGTTGGCTCTGCCGTTGGTTTTGCTGTTGGCTCTACTGTCGGTTTTACTGTTGGCTCTGCCGTTGGTTTTACCGTTGGCTCTGCCGTTGGTTTTGCTGTTGGCCCAACAACGGGAATGCCCGTTTTATGTTCCTCTGTTTCTTCTGTTTTCTCCATCTTGTCCGGTTCTTCAATATCTTCTTCTGGCATGGAATCCACATCTACATCCTCTGTAACAGAAACAGAAGATTGCTTATGTTTAACCAATACCATAATCCGGGTTTTAATTTTTTTCCCGGATTTGTTTTTCGCTTTTGTAATAACGGTTAGTTTTGCTGTCCCTTCTCTCTTACCTTTTATTACAATTTTATTGCCCTTGACCGCAGTACTTATTATGTTCGATTTTGCTTTTACCATAATTCGTTTACTCGCCGTTCCCACGACTTTTACTTTGTACTCAATTTTTTTACTTTCTCCCACCTTTAAAGTTATATTTTTAGAAGATACAAATAATGATTTTCCATATTTTTTCTCTGCAGCATTTGCATTTACTGAATATAGTAAATTACTAAATATCAAGCTGAATATCAAAATGCCCGCGATAATTTTTTTCTGTTGTTTTATCATAATGATACCTCCGTTTCTTCCTCTCTGTGCATAATATCTAACACGAATATAATATTTTCAATTTTGTTTTAATTTCTTCAATGAAACGCAATTATTTTCAGTTATCTTTACTTTTTTAACAAGATTCTTGTTTTATGAAAACTAAATCCAGCAAAAAATTTATTAATATTATAAAAAATTGCCAGTTCAATTATTCACATACCTACACCCCTCTTTGCTATTTTTTTCTCGAATATGTGGTTTCACGAAAAATTAGAATATCCCCTGACAAATAATAATAATCCCCATCTTCCAAAGCCTGATCTTTATCATCAGTGCGTTCATATACTATTGTCCCATCCCACTCCATTGTAAAAATTAACATTCCGTCATCTTGTTGTTTAAAGGAAACTGGATCTGCGCTTGTATTTGTTCTTACACCTGTATTTAGGCAGGATCCATCATCATAAAATGACATTTTTTCTTCTTCATCAGATTCATCAACCCACGTTCCAACAATAGTTTTATTTGCCGAACATCCAACCATAATTATTCCGCATAACATAACAAAACAAACATAACCCATTAAACTTTTTTTACTAAATATATAATTCATACTTCTTTTTCTCCTTAATTAATCCTTAGTCAATTACACTATTTTTTATTCATTTAAGTCTTTATAACAATCATCACATACAAAAACCATCATTCCCGCAGCGTTTTTATAATGTTTTTTTGCTTTATTGTCACACCAAGCACAATTTCTGCGGCAATCTTTACATACATAAGATTTAGAACCATCGCCTACTTTAAATGCTATAGAAGGTCTTTTTCCACACCAATCACATGGCTCATTTACTGCGGATGGCAGCTTGAAGAATATAACTATAATTACTATAGCCATAATCCCACATAATAACATTATTTTTCTTTTCATTTGCTTTCTCCATTTTCGTTTTTTACATTCTATATTTCGTGACTACATTTGTGAATTTAACATAAGACGCAATATATTTTCTGCATCTATTACTTTATCTTTATTCATAATAATCGGTACATTATTCCCATATACCGTACGAATCATAAGTGATGGCATTAGCCCGTTGATATTACTTGATAGTTCTCCAATTTGATGTATTGAAATATTAATATTTTTAGATAAAAAGCCAAATCCTGAACATCCCTCAATATGATTCTCGTAAATTCTAAAATAAAATCTTCTTCCAGCAATGACGCATGAAATACATGCAACACCTATGAGTAAAATCCCCCCAAAGACTTCCATGCATTCATTTCTTGTATCATCTGTAATCCCAGGCGTCGTAGAAAAAGTAGCAACAACTTTACCATCAATCATTTTTGTATCAGATTTTATACCCGTATTAAATGCATCACGTGTAGGTAATGTAATCACACGAACCAAGAAAATTAGTGATATAAAAGTTAGTAAAACCCCACATATTAACAAAACTTTTCTTATTTTAGTTGGCATTCCCTTACTTTCAAAAAGAATCTTTTCAGTATTATTCATATTGTTTTCCATATCTACATATCTCCTAACTTAATATTTATTTAACGTACACTCAAAACTTCTTATTTATGTTGTTTATTTGTATTTACCTTGCATCAACCTACTACTTTATTGATTTAATCTCTGACCTCACTCTCCGTATAGTAAGTTTTCTGTAGTTTCATTTCTTAATTCCACTTAAAGCAATTTCATCTCACTTCTACTTTTCTGTCAATATAAAGATATTCTTCTACATTTGATGCCAAACTTTTTCCCTTTTTTGAAAGACTTCTTTTTTAGCTTTAGATTTGACGATGTAAAAAAGAATCCTTTCCAAACCATTATGCCACCCAAGGTATTGATTTGACCTTACTACTGATTTAATTCCTGCTTTCCCACTTTCCGTGTAATAAGTAACCTGTACTTTTAATTTTTTGATACCTTTTGGAGTATCCCATGCCACATACGCTTTACCCATAAGAGGCATATCTGCATCTAATGTCAAAACCTTCCCTTTCTTAAAAGAAGTTTTTTTAATGGTGGTTTTAACCACCAAGCAATAAGCCCACCCTTACCATATGAGGATTGGCCATCTGCCCATATTAGGTCCTTGCCTGATAAAGTAGTTTTCTTTTTTACACTGAGAATTTTTACTTTAACCCTCACCTTTTCATTTTTACTAATCATCAATTTGTGCGAAACCCAATTCTTAGGGGCAAGATTTAATATCTTCGTCACTTTCGACACTACCTTCGCAGATACGTACTGTGGTTCAGACGATGCGACACCGCCACATATTATTGATAATACCAAAATCATTGTTATCAACTTTTTACTATTATTTTCATATATGACCTCCTTTTTTTCTCTAGCCCAATTTGGGCTAAAATTATCCAACAGGTATATTATAGCCCAAATTGTTCCATAATACAATAGTCCAATTTGGGCTATTGTATTATGAAGTAGAGGTGATGGGATGAAATATGAACGAATTCGCAATCTTCGTGAAGATCATGATCTAACGCAGGCAGAGGTGGCCGATTATTTGAACATTTCACAGCGATCCTATTCTCATTACGAAAACGATGAACGTGCTATTCCAGTTGAAACACTGATTAAACTGGCAATCTATTACTCTACCAGTATTGATTATCTGGTCAACTGCACTGATGTAAAAAAGCCTTATCCACCTAGTGTGCAATACCACCCATCTTCACCGAAATAGCGTAAAACAAAGTATGTGAAAACTCAAAAAGTACAGCAAAAAGGGAGTATATCCGATTCAATAATCTGATATGCTCCCTTTCACATAAACCAATTTTAATTATTCTAAACAAAACAACTCGTCAAAATCAATTTTTATATTGGGAAAATGCACAATTTCCAATTCTTCTTTATTTTCTTTGGTAATTTTTTTGAACAAATGGTACTGCGGCTGCTCATTCTCATCATAGTCTAGATTATAAATTTCTACCTCTCTTTTTTCCCAATCCACAATCCAATACTCGTCAATTTCCATCTTTCGATAGATTTCCATCTTTTCCCCACGATCATATTTCTTGGTAGATTCGGATAAGACTTCCATGACAAATCGAGGTACATCAAAAAAGGAATTGCCCTTTTTTGCCTGGATGCGGCAATTAATGGTCGCATCTGGAATCACAATTTTCTCTTCCCCATCAACTAACCATTTATACTGAACATTGTCTGGATATACCCTGCAAATGCTATCTTTTATTTGATTGTATACAATAGACGTAAACGCAGTGATCACATCAGAGTGTTCAATGTATGCGCCAGACATATCCGTTAAAATCATGTTCATTATACCGCCTCCCAACATTGCAAAATTCCACTACTTCACTTCAATCCGCTCCTGACCACCCATATACGGTCTCAGTGCTTCTGGAATCGCCACACTGCCATCTGCCTGCAAATTATTCTCCAAAAATGCAATCAACATACGAGGTGGTGCTACCACCGTATTATTCAGAGTATGGGCAAAGTATTTGCTGCCGTCTTCCTTACGGATACGAATTTGCAGACGTCTTGCCTGGGCATCTCCCAGATTGGAGCAGCTACCTACCTCAAAATATTTCTGCTGACGCGGAGACCAGGCTTCCACATCAATGGATTTCACTTTCAGATCTGCCAAGTCACCGGAACAACACTCCAGGGTACGCACCGGAATATCCAGAGTGCGGAACAGATCCACCGTATTCTGCCAGAGTTCATCAAACCACTTCTTGCTCTCCTCTGGTCTGCAGACCACAATCATTTCCTGTTTTTCAAACTGATGGATACGGTACACACCACGCTCCTCGATTCCATGGGCTCCCTTTTCCTTACGGAAACAAGGAGAGTAGCTGGTCAGCGTTTTCGGCAGTTCCTTTTCCTCCGTAATGGTATCAATAAATTTACCAATCATGGAATGCTCACTGGTACCAATCAAATAGAGATCCTCGCCTTCAATTTTGTACATCATGGCATCCATTTCGGCAAAACTCATCACGCCAGTAACCACATTACTGCGGATCATATAAGGCGGAATGCAGTAAGTGAATCCACGCCCAATCATAAAATCTCTGGCATAGGCAAGCACTGCAGAATGTAATCTGGCAATGTCACCCATCAGATAATAGAATCCATTTCCTGCCACCTTACCGGCAGCATCAATATCCAGTCCATCAAAACTTTCCATGATCTCCGCATGATATGGGATCTCAAAATCCGGCACAACTGGGTCTCCATAACGGGTAATTTCCACATTTTCGCTATCATCTTTTCCAATTGGCACGCTAGGATCAATGATATTCGGAATCACCATCATAATCTCCCGAACCTTTGCCTTCAGCTCTTTTTCCTGTCCTTCTAATGTTTCCAAACGTTCCTTATTTGCTTTGACTTCTGCCTTCTTGGCTTCCGCTTCCTCTTTTTTGCCCTGTCCCATCAAGGCACCAATTTCCTTGGCAATTTTATTCTTGGATGCACGAAGATCATCTGCCTCCTGCTGTGCAGCTCTTGCCTGCACATCCAACGCAATCACTTCATCCACCAGCGGCAGCTTATCATCCTGGAATTTATTTTTAATATTCTGCTTGACTATATCCGGATTCTCTCTGAGAAATTTTAAATCTAACATGCTACTTTTGTCCTCCATTCTATGATATCCATGTAGTTTCATTCTATTTTTTGTCAATCATTAAGTTATTGATATGAAATACAGAATTAGTTTTCGTTGTACTTTATATAAAACCCAAGCTTACAATGTCGGTTCTGGTGACGACGCTATCGGCGATTCTGTTGTTGATGGTACTGGTGATACATCGGGCACAGTTACTGCTGATCCAGATGTGACAAATCCATCCCCTGGTGTTGGTGATACTGTTGGTGTCGCTGTTGTTGCAACACTAGATTTTTTCTTGTACTTATTAATCTTGATGGTTTTAGAATAACTACTCAAGCGAATAGAATGACCTCTGGTTTTCCAAGCTCTAAGCTTTACATAATATACCTTGCCCGGCTTTAATTTTGTTATTTTAATTTTACTGCTATGTAGAGCAAAATCATAGAGCTTCCACTTTCCCTTCTTTCCGGTTTTTAAATAAATCCGATATCCTGTCACTCCTTTACTATTGCTGACTTTCAAGGTAGCCGTCTTTTTCCCCCGTTTCAAAAGCTTGTATTTCGGTTTTGCCAGTTTGGACGCCGCATCTGCCTGCCCCACACTTATGGCACCGACACATAATGCCAATACCAGAATAGCAGCCACCCCTTTCACCAGACAATATTTTGCATGATCTCTATTCATGCCATTTATATTCCTGTTTGTACTCATACTACAAATCTCCTTTCACACAACCTGGAAACTCTATTATTACCAGAGAATTCATTTACGCTTTACGGGTACAACGAATGTTCTGTTTCTGAACTCAACAATTTATGACAGAAAACATTTCTCAAAAACGGTATTACGCATGGCACCATAATACATCTCCCCCTCCATGACGTCAATTCCCAAAGACTTAGCATATTCTTCCTGCAGTTTTGTATTTACAGCACCACATGCCACCGTCATACCTAAATCCTTTGCCATCTGAACAATCCCGCCCAGAATAATTTTTTCTCTCTGATCCGTCATACGTCCGCCAAAATATTCTCCATGGAATTTGATACCAGTTACCGGCAGATCCCGGAATATCTGTACCGCCGTGTTATCTGTACCAAAACGGCTAATTACAACCTGATAACCTCTGTCACACAACTGCTCCAATGCAGTACGAAGCTGATCTGTCATATTTACAAAATAACGCTCTGGCAGTTCAAAAACCAGATCCGATGGTTCTAACTTATTTCTCCGGACAACAATATCATCAATCATTTCAACTGCATTTTTGCGGGAAAGCTGTCTGGCTGTGACCTCCACTGCAAACGGAATCACTTCATTTCCCAATGCCTTCCATCCGCCAATATTACTGCATACATGACGTAAGGTATAGAATGCAAACTCTTTGAGTTTCCCTCCTCGCTCAATGTATTGTTGCAGGGAATCTGACTCCAGATACTGTCCATCCCTGAGCTGTATCCTGGTTACTGCCTTGCATCCCACCACATTCTCTTTGTCACCCTGAATACGAGGCATATAACAAATTTCCACCGTCTGTTCCGTCATCGCTTGACAAATCTGCTGAATAATATCTTCGTCCCTGGATTTTGACTTTAACAAGTCATCTGTATACACTGCATAGACATTTGTCTTCATTCCTTTGATACTGCGGCGTGCTAAATCTGCTTTTTCCATAATTTTATCTAATTCATTATCTTCCGGCTCAACCAGATAAAGCCCCACTGTGGTATTATAAGCAATCTCTTGCTCCTCTTCAATGTTTTTCTTATCCAGATCACTACACATCTCTGCCAAAGTCTGTGTCAGCTCTGTATAATCCGAGTAAGGTACCAATCCCACAAAATAATCTCCATCCACACGAGAACACAAACCATCCTTTGCAATATAGGTCTGTAATACTCCTGCAAATTGTTTCAGAATAGAGTGACCGATTGATACTCCATACTGATACCCAAATTTACTAAATTCTGTGATATCTGCGCAGAACACCGCATATTTTTCCTGCTGCGTCCGATTATGTAAAAGACTATCTGCCTGCTGTAATAGCTGATGATATGGCAACAAATTTGTAATGGTATCTTCGGTCTGCGCCTGTGCAACCTGTGCCATATTCATAATTTTATTTTCCAGATCCTCAATCTGCTCTGCCATTTCAATACCGGACTCTCTGTCAAAATCACTATCCTTTAATACTCTGGTCACCCCAAAGACGCAGTCCGGCTTTTCCCCTTCTGACCGAGCGACAGAAACACAGCCTATCTCCACTTTTTGATAATCCCCGGCATGATTGCGCAAACGGTATACATCCAAAGTATTACCCAAATATTGCAGCCGTTCCTTCAAACATCTCTGAAAACGGTCCACATCATCCGGATGTAAAATATCCCTCAGACATTTAATCCAGACCTTACCTGATACTACCCTTTCATCCGAATATGTACGATCCAAGTTTCCACTACGACTCAATATCTGCTGTTCAATATCATAAGTCCAGAAGGTTTCATTCAGAAAAGAGGACAAAACCTCAGAACGTCTAGCAATATCTTCTATCTCACGTTCCAGCCTCTTCCGTGGCGTAATATCCATGATAATACACAAATACACTGGCTGCCCTTCCTCATCATCCACACGACATCCATTAATATAGGACCATCTGACATCCCCCGCCTTGGACAAAATCCGGTACTCAAATCCTATCACGCCATGATTATTCAGCGCAGCCTTCACATGCTGCTGTACCATCTGCTGATCATCTGGATGTAGCACCTGGTTCACATGATTTCCAAAATTTTCATAGTATTCCTCTTTGCTATAACCAGCCAAACGGAAGAATCCATCATTGGCATAGAATAATTTAAAATCCGTCATTCTCAATTTGATCACACCACCAGGAATGCTGTTAGCAATCAGCTCCGCTTCCCGCTTTGCCTGATAAACTTCTGACAGAATACGCTTGGTATGAGTGATATCCATGCAAGAGCAGAAATAAACCATCTTCCCGTCTCTCATGATACTGTTTGCAGACAGGGAAATCCAAGAGATTAATCCATTTTTAAGTTTGGTCCGAAACTCCAACTGCATTTTTCCGCCCGCTGCTCTCTGTCTGGCAATTAAATTACGTACCTTTTGTTTATCCTCCTGTAGCACAGCCGCCAATAACTTCCCATCAAATTTTTTCTCAAATTCCTCCGGTGTATAATGAAGAATCTCATAAAATCTGGCATTCGCATAGATCAATTGCATCTCTGTATCTTGTTTTGTTGTAAATATACCACATTCTGCCATATCCAAAACCTGTTGTAATTCTGTCTGTTCCATTGTACTCACTCCTTTCCCCTGCTGTAGAATGATTCCGTACTCTCCAATACAATGAATGTTAAGTTACTTCTCGTACTTTTTTACCAGAACTGTTGCATTATGTCCACCAAACCCCAGCGAATTACTAATAGCTACATTAACTGGCATATATACACCCTCTCCCTTGGTATAATCCAAATCACAGTCCGGATCATCGTCCACCAACCCTACTGTAGGATGTATGTATCCCTCTCCGATTGACTGGATACAGGTAATCAGCTCCACTGCCCCTCCTGCTCCAAACAGATGACCAATCATAGATTTCGTAGAGTTAATTTTTACCCGATATGCCTGCTCTCCAAATGCCAATTTAATTGCCGCCGTCTCAATGCGGTCATTCATAGGAGTGCTGGTTCCATGTGCATTAATATAATCCACGTCCTCCGGTGTCATACCAGCATCCTGAATTGCCAATGTCATGGCACGTGCCGCCCCGGAACCATCCTCTAATGGCGCAGTCAAATGACTGGCATCACAAGTGGATCCATACCCACCAATCTCTGCATAAATATGGGCACCTCTGGCCTTGGCATGCTCCAACTCCTCTAAAATCAATACCCCAGCACCTTCACCAGTGACAAATCCATTTCTTTTCTTATCAAAAGGAATGGACGCCTGCAGTGGATTCTCCGAATCCGTCAATGCCGTCAATGCTTGAAAAGTCGCCACGCCAAACTTACTGACAGAACTGTCCACACCGCCGGCAAAAATCACATCCGCTTCCCCATGCTGTATGGAACGAAATGCCTCGCCAATGGAATTGGTGCCTGTGGCACAGGCAGAAACCACGTCAATACATTTCCCATGGAGACCAAACTGCATCGCCACATTAGCCGCAGCCATATTTCCCAATACCAGGGGCGCTGTCAGAGGATGAATCCGTCCAGGACCTTTCGCAAGTAATTTATCATATTCCCGTTCAATACCCATCAGACTTCCCGTACCGGAACCAATACACACCCCCAAACGGTAGGCATCCTCAGACTCCACATCCAGTCTTGCATCCTCTAATGCCTGTTTTGCTGCTGCTACTGCAAACTGGCTAAAACGGTCCATACGTTTCGCATCCTTTGGCGACATATACTCCTTGGCATCAAAATCTACAACTTCTGCTGACAATTTCGCCTTGTAATTTGTGGTGTCAAAGCCACGGATCAGACCAATCCCCACCTTGCCGGCATGTATATTTTCCCAAAATTCCTGTACCGTATTACCAATCGGAGTAATTAATCCCATCCCTGTTACAACCACTCGTTTCATATTTCCGTAACCTCTTTTCCTCTAAATGCATTTCAGATAAAGATACCAGGTCACCTAGCAGAAGAATGCCGATATCTATGTCCATTGTCCGGTTATATAGGATACCTTATTATAAATGGCAAGGACCGGATCCAATTTCCACGGCATAAAAATCTGCAGCATAGCCAATCTTTTTCTTGTATGCCTTGCCCACCTGCTCCATGAAAGTTTCCACCGCTTCATCCTTGACAATGCTGACTGTACAGCCACCAAAACCGGCACCCGTCATGCGGGATCCAATCACACCATCCACTTTCCATGCTTCTTCCACCAAAGTGTCCAATTCTTTTCCCGTCACTTCATAATCATCACGCAATGACACATGAGATTCATTCATCAATTTGCCAAAAGTCGTGATATCATTCTCCTGCAATGCCTTGACTGCTTGAATCGTACGTTGGTTTTCGTAAACAGCATGCTTTGCTCTTTTGCACCGATTTTCATCCTGTATTGTCATTTTGACCTGTTCAAACTGTTCTTCATTTAAATCGCCCAAAGTCTGAATATCCATTTTCTCCTGGATCTCGGTCAGTGCCTTTTCACATTCTGCACGTCTCTCATTATACTTTGAATCACCCAAACCACGTTTCTTGTTGCTGCAGGCAATAACAATCTTGGCACCATCCAATTGAACTGGTGCATATTCATAAGACAAATCTGCCGTATCGAGAAAAATCGCATGCCCCTGTTTTCCCATCGCAATCGCAAACTGATCCATAATGCCACAATTGACACCATTAAACTGATTCTCCGAAAACTGTCCAATCAAAGCAAGATCCTGATTGGATATTCCAAAGCCAAATAACTCACTCAAAATATATCCTGTAACCACCTCTACCGATGCAGAGGAAGATAAACCAGAGCCGTTAGGAATATTACCAAACAAGAGCAAATCAATCCCCTGATCCAGCTTATAGCCCCGCTCTCCCAAGGCCCACATAATCCCCTTGGGATAATTGGTCCATCCTGCTTCCCGACGTGGTTTCAGATCATCCAGACTGGATTCCAAAATGCCCAGATGCTCAAAATTCATGGAAAAGAACCTTAGCTTTCGATCCTCTCTTTTCTGCGCCACTGCATAAGTACCAATGGTCAAGGCACATGGGAATACATGTCCTCCATTATAATCCGTATGCTCGCCAATCAAATTCACACGTCCCGGTGCAAAAAAAGCCTGTCCCTCTGCTCCATAAACTTCCTGAAACTTCTTTAAAATCTTTTCCTTGATATCGCTCATGATCTTCCGCTCCTTCAAATATACTTTCTTCCGGCATGGCATAATGTATCAATTCATTGTACTATTGCAACGAACATTTGCATCGCCTGGACAAAGCAGTCTATGTATATACATCATACACGAGATAGGGGTATTTTTCAAGGAAGATTTCCATAGAAAGGCAGTCTGTTTCAAAGAGCAACAGACTGCCATAGAGAACCTGTGTCAGATTCGTATAACAAATATCGAGATGCCGGATATCAAACAAATTTTATACAGTTTATACTGTAATATCCTTTTTAACAATTCGATTGCAATTCCTGTAACAATGCTTCGCAGCCTTCCAATACATCTTCGTAAGTCTGATCGAAATTACCCGTATACCATGGATCGGCAATGTCCCGGGGATGCTCCGTCCAATCCAGAAGCAGTGAAACCTTGTTCTCTGGATCTTTACCGATAATCCGCATGATATTACGATAATTCCACTGATCCATGCCAATAATGTAATCGTAATTCTGATAATCTTTTCGCTGCATTTGTTCTGCACGGTGTGGAACCATCGGGATATTCATTTCCTGCATTTTTCGTACTATCCCATAATGCGGACTGTTCCCTAATTCCTCTGTACTGGTTGCCTTGGAGTCAATGAGGAAGTTTTCTTCCTGTCCGTTTTTTCGGACAAGATGTTGCATGACGAATTGAGCCATGGTGGAACGACAGATATTGCCGTGGCAGATGAATAGTATTTTTATCATAGTGTCTTAAACCTCCGTAAACGCTTAATTTTGCTGTATTTTCAAGACTTTCTGTCCTTTATGTGTTATTTCTTATGGCAGAAAGATTTCTACTTACTCTGGCATAATTGGGTATAATTCGGCATAGATTGTCATTCGTTTGGTCTATAAAATGGTCTAAATTCAAATTTCGTAGACCACGCTATCCCTCACATACCTTTTCCATCTCTTCACCCAAATCTTCAAACTGCAAATGGGTATACGTATTGAGCGTTATCCCTATGTCTGAATGTCCCATAATGTACTGCAGCTTTTTAGGATTGACACCAGACTTTGCCATATTACTATAAAAAGTATGTCTTGCTACGTGTGGCGTAATGACCGGAAGCTCTTTCTTATAAATCTTATTGTATTTCTCACGAATATGTTGAAAGTATTTCTCCCAATGCAATGCAACCATCGGCATATTATTCTTGTCCAGATATAAAAAACCACATCTACCACCAATCATAGGCTCAATTTTAGGTCTTTTGCGATTCTCTAATATACGTTTAAAACATTCCCTCACTTCATCAGACATCGGAATATATCTTACACCTTTTTCTGTCTTTGGCGTTTCTATGACATATTCCATATCTTTTTTTCTCTGCAACTGATGATCGACTCTGATTTTATTATCCACAAAATCAATATCATCTTTCGTCAATCCACAAAATTCAGAAATACGAAGTCCTATCTTGAATAAGATAAAAACACCTTCATAGTATTTGCAAAAATGCTTGTCATTCTTGATAAAGCTCAAAAATGCTCTTTCCTGCTCTCTAGTGATTGCTTCCCTTGTGACAGAATCATTCACTACCACTATGGCAAGCTGGAACTCAAACGGATTCTTTCGGATCAGATCATCTTCCACTGCCATCTGAAAAGCCGGTCTGACTACACCTTTGATAGAATGGATAGAACTATATCCTCTGCCATCTTTAACCTGTAGCTTTATCAGACATTCCTTAGCATCTAATATTCTGACAGTATCAATCCTCTTTCTACCAAAATCCTCTTTCTTTATGATATTGATCACAAAGTTATAATTTGCCTTCGTATTATGCTTTACACCACGCTTTTGTGAAATATACTATTCCACCAATTCAAGCACCATAGTATTTCCACCATTCGGCTTAATGTAATCATCTAAAGCTTTTTTAATCTGTTTTTCTTTTTCTCTTAGGGAAATATCTTTACGTCTGCCTTTGGGTACGGCATCTGATTCAGTTAATTTCCAACTGTATACAGACTTCCTTTCTCCAGAAACATCTGTATATCTGTACTTATATCTCCCATCTTTTTCCTAGCTCTCTCCTGTCCATAGTTTTCGACCTTTACTATCTCGTCTAATAACGTCTGACAATGTTTTTTCGCTCCTTTCATAAAACAAGAGCCATCTGTATGATACTTTCCATAATACCACACATCTGGCTCAAAATCCATTATTCATTCTTTTTAGATTTTTATCAAGTCGCTTATTAAATAGCTTGCATATGTTCATTAACGTATTGTTCAAACATAACACGTTTAATTTGCGCCCTTGTGCCATTCCACAAAATAAACTTCTCATCCTTGTGTTCGTCTACAAATTTTGCTAATTTCTTATATCCGATCCCAAAATACTCCGCTGATTCAGTCAGACTAAGCGTATTTTTCTGCCACCAAGGAAGCTGTAATCTATTCTTTTTACTTATGACCAATTCCTCCATTTCATCTTAAAAAATATGTAATTAAGAAGATACTGAAATCAAACAGCATCATAATATTCACTTTACAATTTCAATATATAATACGGTAAGAACACGATTAATCAATCACACCCTTATCTAAAACACAATAACAAGTTAATTTGCTACATATATCATATCACCCTCCTCAAACCTCCTAACCCCAATCATAAACACACCCAGTCTATACCTCAATCCAGTCCTCTCATTCTTTAATCTACACATATGTAATTCTTTGTATAATTTCAATAAATCATTGTTGCTATCATCAAATTTCTCTAAATTCTTATCTATTTTCTTAGCATACTCAGCAGTAGGTGTTTTCTGCCGTAATGCCATATTCTGTTCAATCAACTTATCATTTTGTTGCTTTAATCGCTTGATTTTCATTTTATTTGTCACGGTCTGATACCTCCATTTTCAAATCCACAACAATAACAATGCCTACAATTATCACTTCTCTTTTCCACCGCTTACTAAATACGCTTTTTCTCGTCCAATTTCCCACTTGATATAGCAAAAAAATTTCAAAATACAACCATCAATCCCCCATCACTCTAAAAGTCCCAAATCAGTCCAAAAATCCTTTATACACATTACAATCAGCACCTTTACATATAGTATGATCCCCAGCTATTCTTGAAAGTGTGGACATATTGACAAAAAACAACTATTAGGATATAATTATTTCAGTTAATATTATCGTCCTTAATAAAAAAATAATGTTTATGTACTTTACTAATGAGGTGTTATATATTTTATTAAGGAGGTTTTTATATGATGATGTTTATAATATTACTTATAATTTTGCTTGTCGCAATTAGTATTTTTTCATTTTATTCTATTTTTCATATTTGCTTTGATAAATTACCGAAATTAAAGGGTAAATCAAAGTTTAGAGGAAAAATAGAATTTTATAAATTCTTTAAATTTAATTTTGAAGTAAAATATAATGATGAAAAAAAATAAAACATTGTTGTCATAAAAGCTCCTTCCTTTCTGGGATTAAATAATATTAACTAACTATCTTGGGACTGGCACGCAAGTTCCAAGATTTTTATTCAAACCACTCTTTCTTAACTCTTATACATTTTTGATAATTAGGATATACTGTTCTTTTACCATCATCATGAATAATTTCAATTGGTGTATTGACTACATTTTTAACTGCTTCCTCCCATGATTCTTTTGTATAAACATACCCATTTTTATCAGGTTCATTAAAATGTACTGGTATTTCCATTATTACTTTTACATTATATACCCTCATAAAATTTATTTTTCTCTAATAAGTTCAAATAATTTTGGAAACATATCTGCTAATTCATTTATTGTAAATACTTTATCTTCATCTACTGCTTCATGAATATGCCATTCAATGTCATTCCAAGCCATACCACCAAGCATACATTGTTTATTTTCGTCTTGCATATGCGTAAAATATTTGAAATATTCTTCTCTACTCATTTGTCATCTCCTACTTTATTTTCTATTGTTTTTGTTATATAATATCTTCATAAATTTATGGAGGTTAAATATATGTCTGAATATAAAAAATCATTAATTGACTTAGTCCCTGATTCTGTTGATAATGCTGTTAAAAATATAACTGATAAACCAACGCAAAATATGGGAACTACTTTTGCCGATATCTGGTATCTTGTTTTTGGCGGAATTTCTCAAGCTGCTGAGAAACGAAAAATAAGATATTCATATGCTCTTCAAGAGTTTGAAAAAGAGTTAGAAGAAAAAATATCAAAAATTCCAAAGGATAAATTAACGGAACCTGATATGCAAATTGTTGCTAGAGCGTAAGCGCCTAGTGTCAGGGTGGATTCCATTTTGCCCGGACAGCGTTCATAATA
>CAYPEW010000034.1:0-40428 GCA_964409845.1 uncultured Jutongia sp. | reverse complement strand
GGGTGGCGAGGTATATGGTCAGCAGCACTGCTGCTGGATAAAACTGCTGCTGAAAGATATAATACAGTCCCCAGGGAACTAGAATGGTACCACTGCCCAAGGCTGGTAGAGCATCAATGAGGGCGATGGCGAGACCAATGAGAATGTAATAGGGATTTCGGATTAGGCACAATCCGATGCCACATAATACCCAGACAATCAGTACAATGATTACTTGCGTCCGCAGATAGGCGAGACCTGTGGTGCGCATGGTATGCAGAACCTGGTGGATTTGCGGATAAAAGCGATTCGAGCGGTATGCCTGATGAATCGGTTCCAGATCTTTACAGAGCATAACCATACCGATAAAGGTAAATAGGAGAAACCATAATAAATGCATGGAACCTCCCAGCCAGTTTACCATTGTATCACATGCGCCTTGATAGAGGCGTTCCATGGACTGATCACTGATGGAATCCATTCTGGTATTGATAAATTCCAGTGTGGTTCCCTGCTGGAAACGGAAATAGTGATCCATAGACTGGCAAAGTTTTTGGCAGCCGCTTTGGATAGTCTGGCAGCAGATCTGTCCATACATAGGGACATTAGTGCAGAGTAGTCGGCACTGCCGGATCAGATACTTGCCCAGAAGCAGGGTGGCACCAGTGAGCAGTGAGAAAAAAATGACCAGGGTTCCACCGTAGGCAAGCCATTTGGGAAAGGAAAGGCGTTTCTGAAGAAAATGTATCAGTGGGAATAAAAGCCGGATCAGGATGTAGGCAGTCACAAAGGGGAGAAATAGCGGCAGGAGATAATGAAATGCCAGCAGGACACAGCCGGTAATCAAACTGATGAGTAATAAAAATCGGAACATGGGATGTGCATGCATGGCAGACCTCCTGATGGGGTGTGTACAACGAAAAATGATCAAGTATTCAATTGGAAAAATAGCAAAGCTATTCTTCCAATGTAAGTAGGTTTGTAACAGCAATATGCTGTTCAAACCTACTTACATTTTTATTGTGTACAGAATAGAAGTGAAATATGATGAATGTTCGTTTACAGTTTTTGCTTCTTTTATATTTAAAATATAAAAGGACTGCTTATGAGGCAGCCCTTGAAAGGAGAAGGTATGAAAAAATTTAAGCATATATCAAATAGAGTTTTCCACTTGATACAACACATTATAAAATAGAAATATGAACATAGCGTGTTATACATGTTAAAAAATTGTAAACAAATTAGTAAATTTTATAGTTTAAAGCGATAACCTACACCCCAGATGGTCTCAATATAACGGGGATTGGATTTATTGTCTTCAATTTTTTCCCGGATTTTTTTGATGTGGACGGTAACTGTGGCAATATCTCCCACCGATTCCATCTCCCAAATTTCTTTAAACAATTCTTCTTTAGAATAGACATGGTTCGGGTGCTCTGCTAAAAAGGTAAGCAGGTCAAATTCCTTGGTGGTAAATACTTTTTCCCGTCCGTCTACCAAAACGGTTCGTGCTGTTTTATCAATGGTCAGCCCGGAGACTTCAATGACAGTATTTTCTTCCAATCCAATACTGGTCAGGCGTTTGTAACGGGACAGATGTGCCTTAACTCTGGCAACTAATTCACTAGGGCTGAAAGGCTTGGTAATATAGTCATCGGCCCCCAGTCCCAACCCCCGGATTTTGTCGATATCGTCTTTTTTGGCGGAGACCATGAGAATCGGAGTATCTTTGGTGTCACGGATCAGTTTGCAGATCTCGAATCCATCCATGCCAGGCAGCATCAGATCCAGAATAATCAAATCCAGATCCTCATCCAGAGCCCTGGCGGCACCGGCACTGCCATCCTGTTCGATAATAACAGTATATCCATTGATTTCCAGGTAATCTTTTTCCAGCTCAGCGATAGCGGTATCGTCCTCTATAATTAATACTTTACTCATTGGTATCCTCTTTTCTGTGCAATTTTTTTAATACAAAATTAATACTTGTCCCCACACCTTCAATGCTTTCTGCCCAGACGTGACCTCCATGGTCTGTGATGATTTTTCGAACAATGGACAGTCCTAATCCGCTGCCGCCAGTGGAGGAACTGCGGGAGGTGTCTGCCCGGTAAAAGCGGTCAAAAATATGGGGGAGATCCTGGGCAGGTATTCCAGGGCCTTCATCTTCTATCTGAATCAGGATATATTCTGGCGGTTTTTCCTGTGGTTCCAGATCGCTTCCATCCTTGCTTAGCTGTCGGTATAAAGGGGGTGGTGGATTTTGGGGAAGAGTTTCCTCAATGCATACATGCAGGGTAGATGGAGTCTGGCAGGCATATTTGGCAGCATTATTTACGATATTATAAATGACTCGTTTTAACTGTTCCGGATCGGCATAGATCTGTGTGCCAGGAGCCGTATTATTATAATAGGACAGTTTCATACCCATGGTTTCAATGTCTAGTTCCAGATCTTCCATACAGTCAGAAAAATAATCTGTTACATCCAACGAAGTAAAATGATAGGTCAGGATATCCTGTTCCATTTGGGCAAAGAGAGCCAGCTCACTGACCAGATACGTCATATCGTTTGCTTTATGAAGAACAGTATGCAGGTATTTTTCCTGCATTTCCGGGGTCTGGGCAATGCCGTCCAGTAATCCCTCTGCATATCCTTTGATGGCTGTCAGGGGAGTTTGTAAATCATGGGAAATGCTGCTGAGCATGCTGCGCATATTTTCTTCATAATGTGTCTGTTCATCCATCATATTCTTGAGATCCAGGCGCATCTCGTCAAAATCCCGGCAGAGTTCACCGATTTCATCGGTGGACAGGATTTGTACCGGTTGGTCAAGGTTTCCAGCTCCAATCTGGTGAGTGGCAATCCGGAGTATGTTCAGTGGGAGGACGATACTTCGGTAGATCCACGCAATCAATAGGAGTGCTGTAATAAAAATAATCAGTAAATAAGAATATAACAACTCCTGTATAAAACGATGCCAGTGGGTAAACAGGCCGGATACATCTGTGGCAAGGAAAAGAAGTCCTTCCGTGTTGTCTCTGAAATAAAAATATTTTGTTTGTATAACGATGGAATTGTTCTGATCCATAAGAATTAGATTTTGGTTATCCCACTCGCTATTATGAAAAAAGGAAAGATCCGGCATTCTATTATATAATTCTTCATTACCAACAAATACATCTGTTCCATTGTGGCGCAGGATCAGAAAAGAATGGCGTTTCTGTAACAGATTATTAATATACGTCAGATTTTCTGTATCTATCAGTGTCTCAGGGCGATTTTCTGCTGTATCAATTAGCATGTTATAGTCGTGTTCTGTGATTTTGTGTAAGAGCTTGTAGGGATTTATCATATTTTTAAAACCATCACATTCGATATAATAGTGATCGTTTAAGTAATCTGCTTCTTTATGAATGATAAAATTACTGCTCAGCAGGAACATGCCTAAAGGAAATAATGTGATAAGCAGAAAAGCAACCACTAGTTTTCCACGGATCTTCATGTGTCTCATCCTTTCAATAAGCATTCTTATTGGTTTTGCTTCCAAAGAATGTTAAAAACAGTATCTTGAAATCCAGGTACAGAGTCCAGTTTTCTACATAGTACAGATCACATTCAATTCGCTTGGTAATAGAGGTATCCCCACGGTATCCATTGACCTGCGCCCATCCAGTCATGCCAGGGCGGACCTGGTGCTTAATCATATAGCGTGGGATTTCTTCTTTGAATTTATCCACAAAAAATGGACGTTCTGGTCGTGGTCCCACCAGACTCATGTCTCCTTTTAGGACATTGAAAATCTGTGGTAATTCATCCAGATTGGTTTTGCGCATAAATTTACCAATACTGGTTACCCGGGAGTCGTTCGGGGTTGTCCATTTCTTTTTCTCCTCGGATTCCTGCTGGACCTGCATGGATCGGAATTTATACATCCGGAATTCCCGGTTATGCAGTCCGATTCTGGTCTGACAGAAAATCAACGGTCCCGGAGAAGTGATTTTAATGAGCAGGGAAAGAATCAGCATTGGTATAGAGAATAGAATCAATGCCACTGTTGCCCCGAACAAATCAACAATTCGCTTGATGATCTTATTAAAAGAGGAACTCAGTGGAACATGGCGTACATGAATGACAGGCAGCCCGTCCAGATCTTCCGTATAAGGTTTTGTAGGGATAATATGGTTATAGTCTGGAATAAATTTGGTATGAACACCAGATTTTTCGCATATGGATACAATGTTTTCCAGCTTATAGAATTCCTGGATTCGCAGGGTAATAGCAATCTCGTCGTATTGGTTAGTTGCCAGCATTTCTGCCAGCTGATTGGTATTGCCAATGACTTCCACATTACGGTAATTGTCGCCAGCAAATTTGGTGTCATCCACAATGCCGTGTACGTAATACCCCCATTCCGGATGGGCACGCAGGCGGTCAATATAGCCCTCCGCAGCACGGCTGTAGCCCACCAATAAAATATGCTTGAGATTCTTGCCTGCACGACGGGCACGTTTTAGGATCATCATCACGGTAATGCGGAAAAAATAATCCAGCACCAGATTAAGGATAATAAAAATTGCCAGAAACAGGCGGGCGTAATCGGTCTGGTTGATGAAATATAATATAGCAGTTCCATATGCCACACCGAAAGCATTCGCTTTGATCAGGCAGAACAGTTCATATCGTTTGCTATTGGTTCTTTTGGGATCATACAGACCGCAGAAACGGTAAATAATCAGAAAACAGGGAATTAAAAATACCAGCATATCAAAGTAGCGCTGCGGCTCCAGAATATAACCCTGGGCAGGTGGAAACTTGTCCCAGAGAAACAATGGGCTCCAGGTATCATCAAAACGTAAATAATATGCCAATAAAAAGGAAAATGCAATGATAATTGCATCAATGACCACATGCATTAAATTAAGTAATCTTTGATTTTCTTTAATCAAATTCTCACCTCGCAAATGTTCTTACATCTAAACTTCTCATATCATGATGTTACGAATTGCTACATTGCTACGCAATTTCGCAATTCTATAAAGTCTACGCTCCGCTTCGGTCGGTGCTTAACAAACGTCCACCGGACGTTTAGCACCCTCCATTCTCGCATATTTGCAAGCAAATCTGCTTCATGTCGGTGTTTGGCGGGTCAAGCCAGTATATAGCAAATTGCGTGTAAACACGCATTGCTATATACTTTTGACCCTAGCATCATATTATATAGTTTTCTGCCATAAACCGCAACCTAAAACTAGGAAAATGACGGAATTTTTATAATAGGCAGTTTGGTTTACTTTTTTTGGTGTCCATGTTATACTAAAAGGTAAGGTATTGGGTACAGTTTACAATCGGGAGGTATTTTTATGATATCAAATCAAGTTTTGCAGACAACGATTGACGGGTTGAAAAATATTACCCGCATCGATATCTGCGTCATGGATACAGAGGGGAAGTCCTTGGCTACCACCATTGATAATGTGGAGGAATACGAGAATGCGGTTATGACTTTTGTGGATTCACCGGCTGACAGTCAGGTATTGCAGGGATATCAGTTTTTTAAGGTATTTGACGACCATCAGTTAGAGTATGTGATTCTTGCCAAAGGCGATAGTGATGATGTGTATATGGTGGGGAAGCTGGCTGCTTTTCAGATCCAGAATTTATTGGTGGCTTACAAAGAACGGTATGACAAGGATAATTTTATTAAAAACTTATTGCTGGATAATTTGTTACTGGTGGATATTTATAACCGGGCGAAGAAGCTGCATATTGAAGCACAGGTCAAGCGAGTGGTATTTCTTATTGAGACCAAGCATGAGAAAGATGCCAATGCGTTGGAGACAGTCAAGGGGCTGTATGCCAGCAAGACCACGGATTTTATCACACAGGTTGATGAGAAAAACATTATTCTGGTAAAAGAAGTAAAATCTGGTGAGACCTATGAGGATATGGAGAGGACTGCCAAGGTATTGGTGGATATGCTCAATACCGAAGCAATGACTACAGTGCATGTATCCTATGGAACGATGGTTTCAGAAATTAAAGATGTCTCCCGTTCTTACAAGGAAGCCAAGATGGCATTGGATGTGGGAAAAATTTTTTACAGTGACCGCAATGTGATTGCTTATAGCAGTCTGGGAATTGGACGTTTGATTTATCAGTTGCCAATGCCATTGTGCAAGATGTTTATCAAAGAAATTTTTGGGGAAAATACACCAGATGAATTTGATGAGGAAACCATTGCCACAATCAATAAATTTTTTGAAAACAGCTTGAATGTATCAGAGACATCCCGTCAACTGTATATTCACCGAAATACTCTGGTGTACCGTCTGGATAAATTACAAAAAGGAACCGGTTTAGATTTGAGGGTTTTTGATGATGCGATTACCTTCAAGATTGCCTTGATGGTAGTAAAATATATGAATTATATGGAGAATTTTGAGTTTTAACGATAGGAGAACAGTTTCATGAAGAGACATGAGATGATAGCAGCAGATCAACCATTGATCCAGATATCAGATCTGACGGTAGTATATTCGACCGGAACAGAGGCGCTCAAACGGTGTAGTCTGCAGGTCGATAAAGGAGATTTTGTATTTGTAGTAGGTAGCAGTGGATCCGGAAAATCCACAATGATTAAATCCCTATTAGGAGAAATACCGATCCAGTCAGGGAAGATCCTGGTGGGTGGTAACGATGTGGCTAAACTCAAAAGACAGTATATGCCCTATTACAGACGGAGATTAGGTGTGGTTTTTCAGGAATTCCGTCTCTTGGATGATCGAAATGTATTTGAAAATGTAGCATTGGCACAAAGAGTGATTGGTGTTGATCGTCGTCGTATTAAGAAGAATGTGAAAGGAATGTTGCAATTAGTGGGACTTGCGGACCGGATGTCTGCGTATCCTAAAGAATTATCCGGTGGGGAGCAGCAGCGTGTAGCCATTGCCAGGGCAATGGTGAACCGTCCTTCTGTTTTGTTGGCTGACGAGCCGACAGGTAATCTGGATCCTCAAAATTCATGGGATATTATGAAATTGTTGGAGGATATGAATCATTTAGGCGCAACTGTCATGGTTGTGACACATAACAATGAGATTGTAGATCAAATGCAAAAACGTGTAGTAACCTTGAACCAGGGAAGTATTGTCAGCGATCAGATACAGGGAGGTTACGTACAATGAGAACATTTGGATATGGATTAAAACAAGGACTTAAGAATGTTGTACAGAATAAGATTTTTTCTCTGGCAGCGATAGGAACAATAGCGACCTGTCTGTTTTTATTAGGCTTGTTTTATGTATTATTGAGTAATTTCCGGAATATTATGTACAACGCAGAGAGCAATATGGGAATTACTGCATTTTTTGATGAGAATATTGAGGCAGAGAGAATTGATAAACTGGCAGAGCAGATTCGTGCCCGTGATGATGTGGAGGAAGTCAGATATATTTCTCCCCAGGAAGCCTGGGAAAGTTTTCAGAAAGAGATGTACGGGGAATCGGATCAATTGCAGGATACCTTTGGTTCTGATAATCCACTGAAAGATTCGGCATCCTTTGAGATTTATCTCAAGAATGTTTCCGCACAAAATGCTGTGACGGATTATGTGAAAGGGCTGGAGGGCATCCGTAAGGTAAATGGATCCAGCGCAGTGGCAAAGGGATTAAGCAGCATTAATATGCTGGTGGCATATATTTCTGCAACGATTATTGTTTTGCTGCTATTGGTATCTATTTTTCTGATTAACACATCGGTAGCGACAGGAATCCGTGTTCGTAGTGATGAAATTGCAATTATCAAAATGATTGGAGCGACAGATGGATTTGTCAGGGCACCTTTTCTGGTGGAGGGGGTTGTGCTGGGAACGATAGGGGCGATGATTCCTATTGGAATTCTGGTGTTGTCTTATGAGAAAATGATCCATTTTGTGTTGAATCATTTTTCTGCATTATCGCAGTGGTTAACCTTTATTGATCCATATGAGGAAATGATGGTTTTGGTACCAGTGCTTTTACTGATTGGAGTGGGAATCGGTTTGGTAGGTAGTGCGGTGTCCGTTCGGAGACATTTGCAGAGATAACGGAGGGGGTACAAAGGATATGAGGCGAAAATGGCTGATAGCAGTGACAGGAATCTGGATGGCAGGGGCTGTCTTGATTGGTAGTGGTTGTCTGACCGGTGGAGTTTCTGTGTTTGGCTCGTTTGCACAGGTGGTGCAGGCGGCTGCCGGCTCTGAGCAGACCCAGCAGAAAATTAACGAAGTCAATCAGGAAGTGCAGGAATTACAGCAGGAGAAAAAGGACCTGGTGTCAGATTTAAAAGACATTGAAAATAAAAAGAGTAGTCTGACCGGCTATATCAAAACTTTGGATAAAAAAGTGACGAAGTTGTCCCAAAAAATAGAGAAAAACGAAGATAAGATCGACAGAACCAAGGGGGAGATTGAATTACTGACGGTTGAGGAGGCAAAAGTAACGGATCAAATGAATCAGCAGTATGAGATCATGAAATCCCGCATAAAATATATTTATGAAGATGGCGGGGAGGGATATGTAGAACTGCTGCTGGGTTCTGCCAGCCTTTCCGAGTTATACAACCGGATTGAATATGTGAGTAAAGTAAATGACTATGACAAAAAGATGCTGGATAACTATGAAGCGATCAAAGTAGAGCTGTCAGAGACCAGAGAGAAGAAACGGGTGAAAAAGGATAAACTTGAGGCGATCAGAGAGACCTTGTCTTTTGAGAAGAAATCCGTTGATCAGCTCTTAGATAAAAAGCAGGGACAGTTAGAGGAATACAACTCCTTGATTAGCAAGTCTGAATCGGAGTTGGATCAATATAATGTAGAGATTCAAAAGAAGTCCGAAGAAGTGGAGCGCTTGTTAGCAGAGCAGAGAAGACAGATTGCAGCGGAAGAGGCAGCAGCGGCAGCTGCAGCTGCTGCGAAAAATAATAGTGCTGGAGGAGATAGCACAGATTCTGGGCAGACTGCGGCGAATCCCACAGTCAGTGCATCCGGCTTTGTGTGGCCATTGGCGTCTGCCGGAAGGCTTAGCTGTGGCTTTGGACCTCGTAGGGCACCGACTGCAGGAGCCAGCACTTACCACAAGGGGATTGATATTGCCGTACCAACCGGAACGGCAGTCCGGGCATCGAAAGCAGGTAAAGTGGTAACTGCTACCTATTCTTCTTCGGCAGGAAATTATGTTGCCATTTATCATGGTGATGGAGTGTATACTTATTATATGCATTGTTCTTCGCTGTCCGTGTCGGTGGGAGACCAGGTTGCTCAGGGACAGACCGTTGCGTTGTCGGGATCTACTGGAATTTCTACGGGACCACATTTGCATTTTGCAGTTAATGTGGGTGGACAGTATGTGAATCCCTTGAATTATGTATCTATGTAGTAGAACAAAAACAGAGTGCAAAGCAGTAGATTGTTACAATCCGCTGCTTTGTGTTTGCATAGCTGGTACATTATCGTTAATTGGAGGTGGATAGATCATAGGATCTAAAAGGATATGAGAAAATATATTGAAAGTTTCTTGTGTGGATTTTTAAGTTGTGCCAGTGTATTTCTGCTGGTTATTCTAATATTGTCATATACCGGGGTTTTGAATCTGGTCGGTGTGTTGAATACAGGAGATGCTGCCCTAAAAACTAAAGTAAATGAGAAAGTGAATAAAATAGAACGTTTTGTGGACGCTTACTATTTGGATGAGATAGATCCGGATCAGATGGCAGAATCCATATACAAGGGAGTAGTAGCAGGCTTGGGAGATGATTATGCGGCTTATTATACCCGGGAGGAGTATCAGACGATTACGGAAAAAACCAGTGGTACCTATTGCGGGATTGGGGCCTATGTTACGCAGAATACGGAGACAGGTGCGATCGTGATTGTCAAACCGATTGCAGGTGGTCCGGCAGAAAAAGCAGGATTGCAGGCGGAGGATATTATTTATGCCATTGATGGAAAGAAGGTAACAGGAGAGGATTTGTCTGAGGCGTTGGCAAGAGTCAAGGGGGAAGCAGGCACAGAAGTTAAATTGCAGATTATCCGCAGTGGAGAAAGTGATTATCTGGATTTTACCCTGGTTCGTGAAGAAATTGAAGATGATACCGTGTCAAGCCGAATGCTAACGGATGAGATTGCTTATATTGCTGTCAGCAGTTTTGAGGAGGTTACCAAAGAGCAGTTTGAAGCGGCACTGAAAGATTTGCAGGATCAGGGAATGCAGGCATTAATTATCGATTTACGGGATAATGGAGGCGGATTGTTAAGTGCTGCTGTACAGATGTTAGACCAGATGCTTCCCAAAGGGCTGGTGGTATATACGGAGGATAAAGAAGGTGTTGCCGAAAAGTATTATGCAGAGGATGATGACGAAATTACAGTACCTGTGGCAATACTGGTTAATGGGAATTCTGCCAGTGCATCAGAAGTATTTTCCGGTGCTATGCAGGATGAAGGGAAAGCCAAGTTAATTGGAACAACTACTTTTGGCAAAGGGATTGTGCAGACGATTTTTGATCTGAAGGATGGATCTGCGTTAAAGATGACGACTTCCAAGTACTTTACCCCAAAGGGACGGAATATACATGGCACTGGTTTGGAACCCGATATTGTAGTGGAATTGGATAAAAACACTTTGGATCAAAAGGATGCGTCTGGCAAGGAAAAACCGGATAACCAGATGCAGGCTGCCATTGAGTACCTGCAAGGAGAAAAGAGATGAAGTTTTTCTAACGCCGAAAAAGACCCATCGTAAGAATGGAGGATGTAATGGAGGAACAGAAGATGTATCAAAGCCAGCTGATGGCGGTTCAGGATGAAGTAAATAAAGTGATTCGTGGCAAGGAGATGGTTGTAGAGAGAGTACTTGCGGCGGTTATTAGTGGAGGACATATTTTGATGGAGGATATTCCGGGTGTGGGAAAAACTACTCTGGCTACTACCTTTGCCAAGGCATTGTCCCTGGATTATAAGCGAGTGCAGTTTACTCCGGATGTATTACCCAGTGATATTGTGGGATTCTCCATGTATAATAGTCAGACTGGCAATTTTGAGTACCGTCCGGGATCTATTTTCTGTAATCTCTTTTTGGCTGATGAGATCAACCGTACATCGCCAAAAACACAGTCCGCTTTGTTGGAGGTAATGGAAGAACAGCATGTAACGGTAGACAGTGTAACAAGAGACTTACCAGATCCTTTTATTGTGATTGCTACTGAAAATCCAACCGGTTCCTCTGGTACCCAGATGTTACCAGAATCCCAGCTGGATCGTTTCATGATCTGCGTTTCCATGGGATACCCTGCTCATGAGGATGCGGTTAGTATTCTGAAGGGGAAATCTTCCCACTTGATCGATCAGGTTCGTCCCGTTATTTCGGGGCAGGAGTTGCGGGAAATTCGCCAAAATACGGAACGTGTTTTTGTGCATGAGAGTATTTATGATTATATTGTTACATTAGTAGAGGAAACCAGACGAAATGAGATGTTTGATATGGGAGCCAGTCCCCGTGCCACCATTGCGCTACTGCGGATTGCCAGAGCAATGGCTGTGCTGCATGGCAGGGATTATGTGACGGCGCAGGATGTACAGATGGTTATGGCAGATGTGCTGGGGCATCGTGTGAAGTGTAGTGCCAGAACAAAGGCAGATGGATTGAACACGGCCCAGACGATACAGAGATTACAGCAGCAGGTTAAAGCGCCTCGCATATAAGTATGAGAAGTGTGGATTGATCTGGTGATTTAGTCATTAGTCATGTTAAAAACTGGAAAGGGATAGCAGGATGAAGGTACAAAAGGATAGTATGCGAATACGGTTATGTGTGGCACCGGTGGTGTGCTATCTTTTTTTGTGGGTGCTTTTGCTCTGCTGGTATATTTTTCTTCAAAGCCATTTATTGATGACGATCTTGGTTGTTATGGTGGTTCTGCCGGTTTGTTCCATCGTGTCAGCATGGCGGATGCGTCCTTATCTCTCTGTAAGTGTTTATTCCGTGCAGCCCGTGTTGCGGGA
This sequence comes from uncultured Jutongia sp., assembly GCA_964409845.1. GTDB lineage: Bacteria > Bacillota > Clostridia > Lachnospirales > Lachnospiraceae > Butyribacter. The sequence goes on along the minus strand of CAYPEW010000034.1, from coordinate 28,409 downwards.
AGGGGAAGAGGGGATTTGGTGTATTCGTTTGAATAATAATAGTTATGGTCTGGCGCTTTCCTGTACCGTTTTTGGAACAGTGGGAAATTCATTTCTGGGTACTTCTGGAGAAATTACGATAAAGATGCCAATATCCATGAAATATACGGAACATATGGATTTGCCCTTTGCTGTGCAGTATTGTGGTTTGATTAAGGTAGAGATGACTGCTTTGGAGTATCGGGATCCCATGGGGTTGATACGAATTAGGATCCCTTTGCAATCTTCTGCAGAAAGTGTGGTTTTACCGGATGTCCAGTCGGAGATGGAAGAACACAGAGACGGGTATCAGGCAGGAATCAGTGAGGCAGAGGAAACATTAAGCAAAGGTTATGATTTTGCGGAAGTGACGGATATGAGAGAGTACCGTCCAGGAGATCGGATTAAGGATATTCATTGGAAATTATCGGCGAAAAAACAGGATCTGATGGTTAAAGAGAGAACCAGTGTAGCACAGAGTCAGGTGATATTGCTGTTGGATTTCTCCTATGATGATTATGAAATGGTATCTGCTGTGGTAGGACTGGCATATGGTGTGGCGGAGAGTTTCCTGAAAACCTATGTTCCAGTTCGGCTTTTATGGTGGGATCAGCAGAGGTATGATTTTAACGAGGTTGTGATTGCAGGATCAGATGTCCTGGAAGATGGGTTTGGAAAGCTGCTGCACAGCCAGATTTGTCGTACAGGACAGAATTTGCCGGAATTAATGCAGAGGGTAAGACCTGCTTTGCAGTCGTATGTGTATCTGCATGAGATGCAGGGGAAAGCAGATGGGGAGGTGATATCCCATGTTTAGCGTGTTTCGGAATCGGAAGAAAAGGCAGGAGGCCTATCCTTGTGAAGGAATACAGGAGGCGGATCATTTGCTGCACAGACAAACCGAAAACAGAGCATTAACTTTGTTGTGGAAAGCTCTGATTGTGTACTGTATTGTCGGGGGTGGTATGGGTTGCTTACTGTCTGCACTGGATACAGATTATTATGTGGTAATTGTACAGCTGGTTATATTGTTCGCCAGTCTCTTTCTGGCATCGCTGTTTTATCATCCTATCTGGGAAAATCTGGGATATGTTCTATTGTTTTTAATAATGGTATTTGTAGCCTTTGTTTTGCGGAGCTATATCAATAGTGGATTTTATGGCGTGTTGAATGATATTTTTGAGGCAGTTTCGGATTATTTTGAATCCAATGCCATGCGAAGCTACGGTGAGCGAGTGAGTAACCGTGTACTGGCCATTACCATATCCATGTGTTATATAGGGGTGGTTTGCTGTCTGGTAATTAATATTTCCATCTCCCGTAGGATGCAGTATTTTTTTTCAATTCTGGCAGTGAGTGTATGTTTGATTCTGCCTTTGTATTTGGAATTAGAGCCGTCTCTGTTTTATGTGGTGCAGCTTTTGACGGGATTGTTTCTGGCTGCCAGCGTACGTCGTTCCAGACATTATAATCTGCATTACGATAATGCAAAATATGAGAGAAAGAAGAATGAGTATTCCTATATTTATTCTGCTCGTACGGTTGCTCAGTTTGGTGGCTGTATTCTGGCTATTACCAGCATGGTTGCTATTTTTTTGGCTGCTATTATGCCAAAAGATACCTACCATGACCTGCACCCGGCAGGACAGTGGAAAGAACAGACGGCAGATACGGTGGAAAATTTGTCTGTTGTGGGTATTGCCGGGTTGTTTAATTTTTATGAAAATGTAGGTGGATTGACTAGCGGCCGTCTGGGCGGGGTCAGTGCATTGCGTTTGGATTATAAAACGGACTTAAAGCTGACATTTGTGCCGGCTGTGGAAGAACGCTTTTATCTGCGTCAGTTTGTAAGCCAGGAATATGAGCCTTTTGCAAATCAATGGATCCGTCTTTCCAAAAATGAGGGAAGTGCGAATGAGCCACTTTCACAGCTTGCCGGGGAGACAGAGCAGGCAATGAAACAGGCATATGAAGATGGCGTGCCTGGGATGGGGAAAGGACATGCTGTCGTTGAAAATATTGAAGGACTGAGCAGCGTCTATGTGCCATATTATTCACTGGACCTGGATCAGCAGGTTTGGCTGGGGCGTAGTCAGACATACACATATTACACGAATTTTAATGATTATGAGAATTTGCGGGATCATGGACTGGAACGTCCGGATGATTTGTATGCTTATCTGCAGATGCCAAGAGAAAATCAGGAAGCAGTAGACCAGATTATTCAGGAAGCTGGTTTGAATTCTTTCTTGGATACCCAGGAGAATGTAAACCGCCTGGCGGCGTATTTCCAAGATGAAATTCCATATAGCTATCAACCAGGGGTAACGCCATATGGCAAGGATTTTGTGAACTATTTTTTGCTGGAAAATAAACGTGGGTATTGTGCCCACTTTGCCACTGCTGCAACTTTGATTTTCCGGAGATTAGGAATTCCGGCACGTTATGTAGAAGGGTATGCCGTTGATCCAGAGGATATTGCGGAAGAAGGAACCGTTTTGGAGGAGCCAAAAGAAAACTACTATGAAGGTTATTCCAAACTGGAACAGACCGCTGTGGTCAGTGTGAATGTGGTGGATGCCAATGCTCATGCCTGGGTGGAAATCTGGATACCTGACCAGGGATGGCAGGTGGCTGATATTACACCAGCATCATCAGAGGAGGAGCCGGGACAAGGTTTGTGGGGAATGTTCCGACGCTTTCTGAGTAATGGCATGGGTGGTGCGGCAGAGCAGGAAAGTGATCAGATGGATGCAGGTACTACGGGTTCCGTGGTAGAGGCTATGGAAAATGTGGTACAGACAGTGCTGAAAATATTGGCAATTATTTTAGTCAGTGTGTTGTTACTTTTTATTATGCGAATTTTGTTCAGAGAGAGTATTCGGCTCATTGGCAACCGGAAGAAAGATAGAAATGATTTGTTAATTGATTATTATCAGAGATGTATCCGTAAAATAGGACATAGAATAGAAGGTTTTGAGGCATTACAAAATTATGAAGAACAGATTACTGCTATGGTGGAACAGGGGAAATTAGTTCTGTCTTTGCAGGATAGACAGAAACTGATTACTGTACTAGAAAAAGCCGGGTTTGGTCCGGTAGAAATTAGTGAACAGGAAGATCAGTGGGTGCGTCAGACCTTAGGAGTCGTCCGGAAATAACTTATGAATTTGACCTGTCTGAACGTTTATTAGTTATTTTGGGATAGATTCTTACGAAAATGAGGTTAGGTCATGAAAAATAATGTTGATAAGATGAATTTAAGAAGGCAAGAGAAGCAGGAGAGAAAAAAAGTATATAAACGTGCACTGGTATTGGCAGTGCCAATGATGATTCAGAATGGGATCACTAATGCAGTAGGACTGGTGGACAATGTGATGGTGGGCAGTTTGGGAACGGAAAGCATGACAGCGGTATCCATTGCCGGACAGTTGTTCTTTGTGTTCTTTCTGGCTATTTTTGGTGGTTTGTCCGGTCCGGGAATCTATAGCACCCAGTATTTTGGGCAGGGAAATATCAAGGGCGTCAAAGAGGTATTTCGCCTGAAATGGTGGATTGCCATATTTTGCCTGGTAGTTGGAACGGCTATTTTTCTGCTGTGGGGAAATGATTTGCTGCGATTATATTTGCAGGGACAGGCGGAGGGAATTGATGCGGCTGCAACCCTGCGGTATGGCAGACAATATATGCTGATTATGTTATTGGGACTGCCGCCTATGGTGGTAACACAGATCTATGCCAATACTTTGAGGGAGACCGGAGAGAGTGTGAAACCAATGATTGCATCGGTTTGTTCTGTGGTGGCAGATATCTGCTTTAATTATATGTTGATTTACGGAAAGTTTGGCTTGCCACGTCTGGAAGTTAGAGGTGCTGCTGTGGCCACTGTGATTGCCAGGGTGGTGGAAATGAGTGTCATTGTTCTGTGGGCACATTGTGGAAAGGAGAAATACGCTTTTTTACAGCAGGTATATCGAAGCATGAAAGTTCCTGTTTCCATGACAATGACGATTTTGAAAAAGAGCCTTCCCATCTTTTTTAATGAATTCCTGTGGGCGGGTGGCATGGCTGTTATGACGCAGTGTTATTCTATCCGGGGCTTGACGGTGGTGGCTGGGCTGACCATTTCCAATGCTCTTTGTAATATGCTCAATGTGGTGTTTATTGCCATGGGAAATGCGGTGGGGATTTTGTGTGGACAGATGTTGGGGGCTTCAGAATATGAGAAGGCAAAGAGGGATTCCGTACGGCTGATGTGGTTTACCGGAGGAATGAGCCTGCTCTTGACTGTTATACTGATCGCAGTTTCCGGAGTTTTTCCGCTATTATATGATACCACAGCTAGGGTGCGTGATTATGGTACGGTATTTATTGTGATTACGGCTATTTTCTTTCCACTGCAGGGTTTTTTGAATGCTTTGTATTTCACCTTGCGTTCTGGTGGCAAAACAGTCATTACCTTTTTGTTTGACAGTATGTATACCTGGGTGATTTCCGTGCCGGTTGCTTACTTGCTATGCAGACATAGTGTTTTACCTATTGTGGTGGTTTTTACTTTGGTTCAGTCTCTGGATTTTATTAAGGTGATAGTCGGTTATGTACTGATCAAAAAAGGCGTATGGATGAATAATCTGGTGGCTTGAGATATTACTAAGTTTCATTATTATTGCATACACTGAGTCTATGTGTTATTCTTATAAAGTGGGAAACCATAGAGCCAAAGGCGGCTGCCCTCCGTATTCGGAGGGATAACCTTCCAGACGAAAGAAAGGAGGGGGATTGCAATGATTACATATCAGGATTTTTTCTTGTTTTGTACGTTTATTGTCGCCCTTATTAGTCTGATTCATCAGATTTTTAAGGACAAAAAATAGCCGCCACTACTGCAATAGTGACGGCTGGTGCTGAAAAGCATCATAACCATTGTTGAGGGTAGCCGCTTCTGTGGCTTCCCTTTTCATATACACAATATAGCATATATGACAGCTATCGTCAACAAAAATTCCTTGAGTATGGCTAATAGAGGCAGGTGCAGTAGGCGATAGATAGGTATTTGCTTGTCTATGGACTTGCTTTTCCTAATAAAATCACATATACTATTTTGTGTTACTTACGATATTCTACAACTGTAGATTGTTTGGAATGGAGGAAAAATCATATATGCGAAAGAGTAATAAGATAGCAATACGGGCGTTACTGATCTTGGGACTGGCAATTCTGCTGGGTTCCAGAGTATCAGCTGTGTCCATGGCGAAGACCACTGTTTTACAGACGGATGTATCTACTGCGTCAGCAGGATGTACCTTAGTGGGGATTGCAGGCAGCTACACGACAGATGCTGCCGCTGCTCTTAAGAGAATCAATGAGATTCGTCAGGAGGCATGTAGGGAAGGAGTACCGAATCCTTCTGATCCATTAAAAGCATTACAGGAAAGCGACTATGTTCCCTTAAAATGGTCTATGGACCTGGAGCAGATTGCACGGATTCGGGCGGCAGAGGCAATTGTCGTAACCGGACATACCAGACCAAACGGAAAAAGCTGCTTTAGTCTGAAGTCTCCTAATGGGGTTAGCAGTACCAGTGAAGTATTGGCCTGGAGTTCATCTTCCTCTATGGTTGCTGCTGTTAACCAGTGGTATAGTGAAAAAGATGACTGGGTACATGGCAATGATGCAGTTACCGGGCATTATACAGCTATGATTGATCCATCAAATGTGTCAGTGGGTTTGGGATTGTTTACTTCATTGGATGGAGCCTGGCCTAGCGCAGCCTGTGGCAGATTCAGCAGAGCCAGCCAGAAGGATACAACGCAGATGGCTGCTGTTTCCTACTGTATACAGCTTATAGAGGTTCAGCAGATTTATCTTTCTGATGAAGGCAGTATTGAATGGGCACCATGGGTAAGGATGGTGAAATGTAACAATCTGGTCATAGGGAACAGCTGGGAATGTTTCTTGATGCGGACTTTGACCAGTGGGGTACGGGAAAGCCGGGTATGTGTCATGGAACCGATTACCTGGACTTCTTCTAATTCTAAAGTGGCTACCATCAATAATTCCGGTGTCCTGAAAATTACCGGCATGGGAACGACCACGATCAAGGCTGTTTCCCAAAGTGGTATAGTGGGATCCAGAAGTATTACGGTAAAATCCAGACTGGCATCCGTTAAACTAAAGAAGATCCAAGCCGGCAAAAAAAAGCTTACCATCCGTTGGAAGGCAGTAAAAAATGCCAAAGGCTATCAGATTCAATATGCAACCAAGAAAAATTTCAAGTCTGGAATGAAGAAAATTACAATAAAAGGGGCGGCCAAGAAAGCGAAAACGATCAAAAAATTGAAATCTAAGCGCAAATATTATATCCGTATTCGTTCCTATGGAACGGAAAAGGGAAAAAGAGTATATTCTGCGTGGTCAGCGGTTCGGTCTGTGAAAACCAAATAATAGTCTGAAATAAATAGCAGACGGCATATATGTTATCGTATTCTTTCCCATCGGGAATCAATAGTGGATGGAGTAATATACAATAAATAGCAATCAGTATCTGTGCTGATGCAGAAATGAGGAAAATAATGAAATCATACAGTGGAGGAAGCATTTTGCTGGCTACCTATTTTTTGATGCTGGCAGTATGTGTAGGACTAAATATTAAGGGAGGATCTGGTCCGGATGTTGTGAATATTGCTGTAAATGCAACTATGTTTGTAATCGTGGGATTTATTATTCTGTGGTCCAATATGCAGTGCCTCAGCCCAGTGGGGAAAATGACTACCAGTTTGTATTATACCATACGGCGGATGGAATTTGATTTCAACAAATCGGGGGCATATCTCTGGGAAGATTATCGGGATGAATTGGATTTATTTCGCAATAAGATTCTGAATCAGCGTTTTAATGAATACCGTGTAGAGAGGAAACGCCTGAATTTATTGTCAGAACATGGTGTAACCTGTGAGATTGAAGATTATATTAATGAATATTTGATTGATATGCAGATTAGGAAAGGTCTTGTGGGGATTATTCCTGGCGTTATGACTGGTTTGGGTATTCTGGGGACCTTTGTTGGTCTTGCTTTTGGTCTGCAAAATTTTGATACGGCAAGTGCGGAAACCATTACGAATAGCATTGCTCCGTTGATGGATGGTATCAAGATTGCATTTCATACCTCCATTTATGGTATGGTGTTTTCTCTGGTCTATAATTTTGTTTACAAGAAGAATTTAGAGGATGCCTATCGTGCAGTAGATCGTTTTCTGGAAAGTTATCACAAATATGTATTGCCAAAAACAGACAATGATGATCTGGGAGTTATGCTGGCGGTGCAGGAAAAACAGTTGAAACAGATGGAGAAAATGTTTGATTCTTTTGGAGATCAGTTGGCGGTTAAGATTGTGGAAGCTATGAATTCTCCCTACTTAAGGCATGAATCTATGTCAAATCAACAAGAATCACAGTGATAAACTACCACTTGGAAATGAGGGATACTATGAATAGAAGGCAGAGACGGGAGGAAGAGGAGACCAGTTACTGGCTGTCATATTCGGATATGATGGCGGCGCTATTGCTGATCTTTATCTTGATTATCTCCTTTACAATATTACAGTCTCAGGTGCAGTATGAGCAAAAGCAATCTGAATTAGAAGCGGAACAGCAGTTGGTTCAGGAACAACAGGAACAGTTGGATGAACAGCAGGAACAACTGGATAAATTATTGGGAATTCGTACGGAGCTGATTGAGGCACTCAAAAAAGAATTCGATGGTTCTGATCTGAATATTGGTGTGGACGAAAAGACGGGATCCATTGCTCTGGATTCCAGCATTTTGTTTGACTCTGGACAGTTTACGCTCAAGGCATCCGGAGAGGAATTTTTAACAAAGTTTATTCCTAAATATATCAGTGTTTTATCAAACAAAGAATTTAAGGATTACATTTCGGAAATCATAATAGAAGGGCATACCGATTCACAAGGAGATTATTTATTTAATCTGGAGTTGTCCCAGAAAAGAGCGTTATCGGTTGCTGCCTTTTGTCTGAATTCTGAAAAACAGGTATTGTCCGAGAAACAGGTAGAGAATTTGCGCAGTATTATTACTGCCAATGGAAAATCCTATAGCAATCCGGTTATGGATAAAGATGGCAAAGAGGATCAGAATGCATCCAGACGTGTGGAATTTTTATTCCGTCTGAAGGATGAGGAGATGATTAACGGTATGAGCGAGATTTTGGAACAATAGATATTAGAGTAATTTTAGCATTCCAACACGTTTTGTTCACAAATTTACAGTATATTATTTTGGCAAGGAGGGATGTATTATGTTAATTGGCATGGGATATTATGGATATTATTATGATCCGACGTATATGCTGGTCATTATTGGCGCTTTGATCTGTATGATTGCATCGGCTAATGTAACCAGGACTTTTGAAAAATATAGCCGGAGTGGCTGCAAGAGAGGAACTACCGGTGCTGAAGCGGCAGCGACTATTTTGAGAAATGCTGGTATTACGGATGTGCGGATTGAACATATTGCCGGTAATTTGACGGACAATTATGATCCACGTTCTAAGGTGCTGCATTTGTCAGATAGTGTATATGGTTCTACTTCAGTGGCTGCTGTGGGAGTGGCGGCACATGAGTGTGGTCATGCGATACAGCATCAGCAGGGCTATATTCCTATTAAAATTCGAGGGGCGATTGTGCCTGTGGTGAATTTGGGATCCAAACTGTCCTGGCCAATCATTATCCTGGGCTTGATCCTGGGTTCGTTGAATTTGTTAAACTTAGGCATTATTTTGTTTGCATTGACACTGGTCTTTCAGATTGTTACGCTGCCAGTGGAATTCAATGCTTCCGGACGGGCACTGCGGATTTTGGATGGCAGTGGCATGTTGTACCCGGATGAGATGAAAGGTGCCAGACGTGTACTGTCGGCAGCGGCAATGACATATGTGACAGCCGTGGTTTCCACCTTGTTACAGTTGTTGCGGTTAATTCTGCTGTTTAGCCGCAGGGATGATTAATCTGCTTGCTTTATAATATAGGGAGAACACGAAAGATGGAACTATGGGATATTTATGATGAACAAAAAGAGTGTACTGGACGTACCATGGAGCGGGACGACTGGCACATGAAGCCAGGAGAATATCATTTATCGGTATTAGCTGTGATACGCAGACCGGATGGAAAGTTTCTGATTACCAAGAGAGCAGAGAATAAGCCCTGGGCAGCCGGATGGTGGGAAGTGCCGGGTGGTTCTGTCATTGCAGGAGAAACCTCTGAGGAGGCAGTGCGCCGGGAGATTCGGGAAGAAACCGGTCTGGATGTTTCAGGAAGTGAGGGAGGCTTTCTTTTTGATTATCGCCGGGATAATCCGGATAAAGGAGATAATTATTTCGTTGATATTTACCGTTATGAAATGGATTTTGAGGAATCCGATGTGCATTTACAGGCGGAGGAAACTGTAGATTTCCAGATTGCAGACCTGGACCAGATCAGGGAGTTTGACAGACAGGGGATCTTTCTACATTATCAGAGTATCCGGCAGGCATTTGAATAAAAAAGCGTAAGCCTAGCGGCTGTAACAGCATAAAATGCTGTGAGCAATTTCCTATATAGTAAAAAAGCGCAACGTCAGCACGTTGCGCTGCAAAAACGCTAAAGCGTTTTTGTTGGCGAGCCGTTATATACGAGCAATTTCCTATATAGTAAAAATAGGGAAGAAGTAGTCGAAATGATTTCGATTGCTTCTTCCCTGTCTTTGTACATCATAGTATCTTAACGATCATACCCTGATGTTCCATTTGTGTTAGCGCTTCCAGATTTTCAATGTAGCCAATAACTTCTCTTTTTCATCACGTGAAAAGTTAGCTAATAATTCTAAGATTTCATGATCCAAAGCAGTAGGCTGATAATCTTTTTCGATGCTGCCAACTAATGAGTCCAGAGACTCTCCGGTCAATTTTGCAAAATACACTAACATGCGCAATGACATAGCAGTACGACCGCTCTCCACGTTACAGATGTAACCAGGTGTCGCATTTAAGGCTTTTGCAACTTGATCTTGTGTCAGATGGTTGTCAATTCGAATCTGACGAATTCTTTTTGCGAGTTCCATATCATGGTTTGATTTCATAAGACTGCCTCCCCGGGTGTTGTACTTTACAATGTTTTACATTCAGTTTCATGTAAAAAACATTCTAATAAACTCCGACTTTAGTATACAATATAGATTACAAAAAAACAATTTACTAATAAAATTTTTTAACGCTATATGATATATAAATAAGCCGGATTGTCCGTGCGGAGTGTGGCAAGATGTCCATAGATATGGGAAATACTCCATGTTATAATTTAATTAATTTAGCAAAAAGAAAAATATAAAAAAGAGTTTTTATTATTGAAAATTAGGTGTAAATGGAATAAACTTAAAAGTAACATATTTTGGAGTTGATGTTTTTGTTTCTTGATAGAAGGGAAGGGATAACACAGGATGAATAAGCGGAAGACAATAGGATTATTTTCCGAAGGCGATAATGCATTATTAGAAGGGGTTATGATAGAAGCAATTATGCAGGAGGGGAAAAAGTATGATTATAATGTACTGATCTTTCGAAGTCTAATGACCAAACCAACTTATGCGGAGGCGGCGTTATCGGATAGTGTGGTAAATGGTGAGAGTGCGATATATAAACTGCCAGATTATGAAATGTTTGACGGTATTATTATTTTGGGAGAAATATTACGTTCCGATGTGACGAAGAAAATCATAGAAGAGGCACACGCACACAATCTTCCGATTATTAATGTCAATGATTTTCAGGAGGGTTGCTATCATGTATCCTTTGATGATGTGGTAGGAATGAAGGAAATGGTGCTTCATGTCATCCGTGAACATAGTTGCAGGGATATTGTTTTTCTCTCTGGATTTGAGGGGAATAAAGAGTCTATGGAGCGGGAGGAGGCATACAAGGAAGCGTTGCAGGTGGAGGGAATCCCTTTTGATTCTGGCAAAATTCTGTATGGTGAATTTTATCTCAAATCCGTGGATGTGGTAAAGGAGTATTTGAAGGATCATGAGATGCCGGATGCCTTTGTGTGTGCTAATGATGCGATGGCATTGTTCATAATCAAGTACTTGGGGGATTTGGGATATGATGTGCCGGATGATGTTCTGGTAACTGGTTTTGACCATCTGCAGGATTCGGATGAATACCGTCCTTCTATTACATCTGTGGAGCGCTCTGTTTTTGGGGCAGGAGTAGGTGCTGTTGACTTGCTGCGAGAATTGTGGGATGGAAAAACTCCGGAGCAGGAGCGGCAGATTCCGGCTCATCTGGTATTACAGCAAAGTTGTGGCTGTATGAAGGAAATGGAAAAAGATGTGTTTGAGATGAACCGCATTAAATCTCAGCGTATTACAGAACGGGATATCTTTATCCGTAATATTTCGGAAATGTGGCGTGATTTTCTGATGGTGGAAAATATGGAAGAACTCATCCAGGTGGTTTGTCAACATTTATCTTTTTTTGAGTGGGAGCAGGCATACCTGTGTCTATGCGATGATATTTTTGGACGTGGAATTGATGATGAATACAAGAAAATGGGATATTCAAAATCCATGGTTCTCGTGAAATATCACAAAGGTTCTACACCGGAATTTGAGAATGTGTTCTATCCTGATATTTTGCCACCGTTAGAATTAGATGCTGAGGAGCGGCAGCAGTGCGTATTTATTCCAATGTATATGAAGGAACGAACTATTGGCTATATGTGGATTCCGTTGGAGCATCATATGGAGCAGATTAGTATGTTGTATACCTTTTTGACTACTGTTAACAGTGCTATTAGTGATTTCTGTCTCCTGCGGGAGAAGGATTCCCTGGTAGATAAACTAGATAGTATGTATGTCCGGGATGAGCTGACCAAGTTATATAACCGTTTTGGCATGCAGCGTTATGTGGATAAGGTGTTGGAGGTTGCCAGACGGGATGATAAGAAAGTGATGTGTATTGCACTTGATCTGGATGGATTGAAACCAATCAATGACAATTACGGACATGCAGCCGGAGATAATGCAATTGTGCAGGTAGCAAATGCATTAAGGCAGGCATCCGAACGGCGAGAAGTCTGCTGTCGCAGTGGTGGTGATGAATATCTGGTATTCGGTATTGTGGAACACGAAAATGAAGCACAGGATTATATCAGACGGGTGGAAGATTATCTGGATCATTATAATGAAATGAATAATTGGCCATATCGGGTAGCATGCAGCTGTGGTCATTGTGTACGGCCTGCGGAAGAAGTACATTCCTTAGAAGATCTGGTAACTGAGGCGGATCGTTTGATGTATGAGATTAAAGTGCGCAAGAAGACATTACGCCAATAAGTGTGTAACTAAGGCAGAGGAGTTAAATTCTTGGTGAAGGAGGACAGAGGCAGCATTGACAAAAAAAGTTATCGTTACAAGTCATCCTATGAAGTGGTATCAGTTTGCGGTGTATTTTCATCTGTTTGCTTTTGCGGTAATTTATGTGGCACAGGGAATGACACATTTGCAGGGGATTATGAATGGTTTTGGCACAGCAGAGGCATTGTATCTTAAATATCCTGCATTAAAGCAGGTAGAGGTGGCTACGGCGATATTGGGATTCATCATCGCTATTTTGTCCATTGTATCCAGGCAGCTGCTCTGGTATTTTCACCCGAAGGCACCTGTCGTATATCTGATTGTCATGGTACTGGCGGGATCCTATCATTTTATTTATGATGGTCTGGCTTCCCTGGTGATTGGTATGCCGATTTTTACCGTATACGATATCGGAGGAATCATTAGTACGGTTCCGATTGTGTTAATATGTCGGGGATATTTTGAAAATCGCAGGGATTTATTTTCGGGAGGGCAGAGTGAAGATGTGTGACTAAATTTATATATCTGAGGGTGTCCGTTGAGGTTTTGCCCTAAAAAACAATGTAAGTAATTTAATTGGCATGATGGGGATGGGTGTGTTATAATTGTAGATGTTTATGGAGAAGACAACAGAGGATTAAAAGACGGAAAAGACGACAGTGGGGAGGTAGTATAGTGAGAAGAATACCACTGAAAATATTTTGTGTGGTGTTATTAACAGGGTTGATTGGGATAGCAGGAGAATTTGTATTACAATATGATATTAATCAGTTGTCAACAAATTACAATAATGTGGCGGTTGATGTTATGCAGGAGCAGGAATATGCCCTGCGGATATCCGCTTTGTTATATCAGCACCAGGCAGTATTGGCAAGTTGCGTAATTTCTGAAGATCAGGAACAGATGGAGAGATATATCCAGAAGGAACAGGAGCTGCGGGAGCGATTGAAGACGATGTTTTCCAAATTGGAGGAACAGATCAAAGGTTCGAATATGGAAAAGCAGTACAGTACTGTGTATTCGGATTATACCGATTACCTGACCAATGCAGAGATCGCACTGCAGTTATGCCAAAAAGGCAGCCAGGACACTGCTAGTTTTTATGTGAATAATACTTTAGAAGATTTCCTGGCAGATGTGGATGAGGATATCGAACAATTTGAACATAGAATTGACAATGTAATGGACGATGCCAGAGGGCAGATGGATTATTATATTGGCTTGACAAAGATTACAGAGATAGTTTGTGCTATCTGCATCATTGTGGCGGTGGTGATGTGCCTGATCTACTGTGTCAAAAGTACCAGTGGTATGGAACAGCAGGAGAAGGATCTGAAACGTGCTATGGATGTACAGCACAATACGCTGATGAAGCATGTAGAACACTTGATGGGAATGCAGGATAATATTATTCTGGGTATGGCAAATTTGATTGAAAACCGGGATGGAGATACTGGAGAACATATTAAACGAACCAGCCAGTATGTGGAAATGTTGGCGAAAAAGGCCAGGGAATCTGGACTGTATACCGATATTTTGACAGATGAATATATTATGCTGTTAGTGAAGGCGGCACCAATGCATGATGTTGGCAAGATATCTGTACCAGACCGAATTCTGCAAAAACCGGGACGGCTGACGGAGGAAGAATTTGAGCAGATGCAGCGTCATGCCCCGGAGGGAGGAAGAATTGTCCGGGAAGTATTCCGGGATGTGGAGGATGAAGCCTACATTGAAATTGCGTCCCAGGTGGCAGCATATCATCATGAAAAATGGGATGGCAATGGTTATACTGATGGTTTAGCTGGAGAGAACATCCCACTTAGCGCCCGCATTATGGCACTGGCAGATGTATTTGATGCTTTGGTATCCAAGCGATGCTATAAAGATGCTATGTCCTATGACAAGGCATTTCAGATTATAGAAGAATCTGCAGGAACACATTTTGATCCGCAGCTGGCAGAGGTATTCCTGGATATGCGGGAGGAAATTATAGAAACCTTGTCTGAGACATAATTTGCATGAAGCATGGGCACAAAAAAGATTTATGCAATATCTGTACATATAGTGCTAACTGCTATTGTAACTGGTTACAAAATGAGCCGTTACTATTGCAATGCAACTGTATTCTATGGTGTTCATGTGAAAATATATCTTATCGAAAATTGCCTTGCAATTTTCGATAAAAGGCACATGTTTTTGTGCCGTAAATTGATTATAGGAAACTGGATTTGTTTCCTATAATATAGTTTAATTAATCAACAAAAAGGGAGGTAATGTAACATGGCAGAGAGCAGACTGATTGGGGATTATCCGGTAATTGGGATCCGACCTACGATTGACGGAAGAAGAGGACCATTAAAAGTACGTGAGTCTTTGGAAGAACAGACCATGAATATGGCAAAAAGTGCAGCGGAATTGTTTCGCAGCAATATAAAATATTCCAACGGGGAACCGGTGAAGGTGGTTATTGCTGATACTACCATTGGTCGTGTGGCAGAGACAGCTGCATGTGCAGAGAAATTCAAGAAAGAGGGTGTTTCCATTACATTGACTGTGACACCATGCTGGTGCTATGGATCGGAGACCATGGATATGGATAAGGATACGATCAAAGGTGTCTGGGGCTTCAATGGAACAGAGCGTCCGGGAGCGGTTTATCTGGCAGCGGTACTGGCAGCTCATGCACAGAAAGGCTTGCCGGCATTTGGTATTTATGGCAAAGATGTGCAGGAGGCAGATGCCACGGAGATTCCAGAGGACGTACAGGAGAAATTACTTCGTTTTGGTCGGGCGGCAGTAGCTGCAGCTACCATGAGAGGAAAATCTTATCTGCAGATTGGTGCGGTAACTATGGGTATCGCTGGATCTATTATTGATTCCGATTTTATAGAAGAATATCTGGGTATGCGTGTGGAATCTGTGGATGAGGTGGAAATTATCCGTCGCATGACAGAGGGGATTTACGACCATGAAGAATATGAAAAAGCACTTTCCTGGACAAAATCCCATTGTCGGGAAGGCTATGACAAGAATCCGGAATTTGTCAAGAGAAGTGATGAGCAGAAGGAACGTGACTGGGAATTTGTTGTAAAAA
The DNA here is from genome assembly GCA_964409845.1 of uncultured Jutongia sp. Classification (GTDB taxonomy): domain Bacteria; phylum Bacillota; class Clostridia; order Lachnospirales; family Lachnospiraceae; genus Butyribacter. Next base: position 12,885 of record CAYPEW010000034.1, on the reverse strand, counting down.
TGATGTGCATTATCAAAGATTTAATGAATGGCAATGCCAATCTGCCAGAGGGCAGGGAGGAAGAAGCAGTGGGACACAATGCCATTGCTGCCGGTTTCCAGGGACAGAGACAGTGGACGGACTTTTATCCGAACGGGGACTTTGCAGAAGCGCTGTGTAATTCTTCTTTTGACTGGACTGGTGCCCGTGAGCCATATATTCTGGCAACGGAAAATGATACCTTAAATGGAATCGGCATGTTATTTATGAAACTCTTGACGGGACGTGCGCAGATCTTTGCGGATGTTCGTACCTATTGGAGTCCGGATGCGGTTAAAAAGGCAACCGGTTATGAACTGGAAGGTATTGCAAAAGAGGCAGGTGGTTTCCTGCATTTGATTAACTCTGGTGCTGCTTGCCTGGATGCCTGCGGAGAGGCAAAGGACGCAGATGGCAATGGTGTTATGAAACCGTTCTGGGAAATGTCAGAGGAAGATATTAAGCTCTGCCTGGATGCAACAGAATGGTGTGCGGCGGATCAGGGATACTTCCGTGGAGGCGGATTCTCCTCCCGTTATCTGACCAGGGCAGAAATGCCGGCTACCATGATTCGTTTGAATCTGGTGAAAGGCTTAGGTCCAGTATTACAGATTTGTGAGGGTTATACCATCAATTTGCCGGATGAAGTATCGGATAAGATCTGGAAACGGACAGATTATACCTGGCCTTGTACCTGGTTTGCACCACGTACCACTGGAGAAGGGGCATTCCGGACAGCGTATGATGTGATGAATAACTGGGGAGCTAACCATGGAGCAATCAGCTATGGTCACATCGGAGCTGATTTGATTACTTTAGCATCGATTCTGCGCATTCCGGTATGTATGCATAACGTGCCAGAGGAGGATATTTTCCGTCCGTCTGCTTGGAATGCTTTTGGCATGGATAAGGAAGGACAGGATTTCCGGGCATGTAAGAACTATGGTCCGTTGTATAAACTGTAAAATTTGCCATTGTCTGAGAACGGACTTTTGGGTTTTTGATTTTTTATTCAACATTTTTCTTTCACACATAGAATTTTATGGTATGATAGTAGCGGAGACGGTAATAGTCTCCGCTATCATTACTATATAGGAATTGATATGAGAGGGAATACAGATGGAAACACAAACGGATGAACAATTAGATAGATTTTATGGCCAGATACAGAAGGTTCTGGAACAGGTTAACCGGGTACTGATTGGCAAAGAGGAATGTGTTCGTAAAGTAATGGCGGCTATTTTGGCGGGCGGGCATATTCTGATGGATGATATACCCGGAGTGGGTAAAACAACCCTTGCCATGGCTTTTTCGGATGCATTGTCCCTGCAGAGCAAACGAATTCAGTTTACCCCAGATGTGATGCCTTCCGATATTTTAGGATTTTCCATGTATCAGAAGCAGACTGGTGAGTTCGTATACCAGCCGGGGGCAGTTATGTGCAATCTTTTTCTGGGGGATGAGATTAACCGTACTTCACCCAAGACGCAGTCTGCACTTCTGGAGGTCATGGAAGAAGGCAGTGTGACGGTGGATGGAATTACTCGGGCAGTGCCAGAGCCTTTTATTGTGATTGCCACCGAAAATCCTGCCGGTAGTGTAGGTACACAGTTACTGCCAGAGTCCCAGTTAGACCGCTTTATGATTTGTTTGTCCTTAGGCTATCCGGATCTGGAAGATGAAATTCGGATTATGCAGGAAAAGAACCAGCCATCCTATCTAATGGATACTTTGGATTATGGAAATCAGGCAGTAATGACAGCGTCGGAGTTGCAGGAGCTGCGAAAACGAATTGAAAAGGTTCACATTCAGCAGAGTATTTATCGTTATATTTGTAAGTTGACGCAGGAGACCAGACAGAATACTTATATTGAGCTGGGAGTCAGCCCCCGTGGAACAGTGGCATTGATGCGCATGGCACAGGCAATGGCTTTTTTACATCAGAGAAACTATGTGATACCGGAGGATGTGGCAGAAGTATTTCTGGATGTGGCAGCACATCGTGTATTGCGTGGACCGAAGGCCAGGGCAGCCAGACTTTCGGCAGAACAGATTTTGCAGGATATTCTGGAGCAGGTCAGGAAACCAACGGCAGTATGGAAGAATTGAAGTTTCAATAATATCGGTTATACCTGGCAAAGTGCGGATATTGTGCTTGTTAACTCTGGGGGGATAGAATGAAGAGATGGATCTTATTTGTGCTGTCAGTGGCATTGTTGCATTATGTTGCGTTGATTTATAACAGCCAAAGTATGTTGTTTCTGGTATGCGTGGTGGTAATTCTAGAGTTTTGCCTGCAAATTTATAACTTATTCTTATTTTGGAAATTGCACATTAGTATTCATACACCGATTACCATTTTAGAAAAAAATAGTGCTATTCCGGTGGAATTGACCTTGTCAAATCGTAGTTATTTTCCGGCAGGACAGGTGCGGGTAAAGCTGGAGGCGGCATATCCTATGCGAAAAAAGAAAAAATCTTTTAAATTATGTTCCGTTGTTCCCGGGCGAAAAAGAGGAGAGTCGAGATCGTCCATAAAGCTGCGATTTGATTTGGAACCACAATACACTGGCAGGGTGGAGCTGTCGATCAGACATGCCTGTGTGCTGGATCTTCTGGGCATATTGCCATTGTTATTGCGCAGAAAGAATGTGACGGATCAGTCTTTTGTAATGGTTTTACCGGAGAAGCAGGATATTCCCTTGGAGCTGGATAGTCTGGTACAGCAGTTTTCGGCAAACCGCGAAGCAGAAATTCGAATTGCAGGAGAGAAAAATCCACCGGAAGTTGCCTGGATTCGGGAGTATCAACCAGGAGATGCCCTTCGTGATATTCATTGGAAATTAACAGCAAAGCAGGATACTTTGATGGTGAGGGAACACATTTCAGAGCAGGGGTGTCCATTGCTGTTTTTTATTGATTTGAGACAGATGTCGGAACGGTATTTGCAGGTGTTTTATTCCTTAGGATTGGAACTACTTGGGAAAAAATGCAGTTTTTATCTGGTGTATTATGAACCGGATAAGGGAGAGCTGGTGCGGACTATGATTAGCAGCGAGGAAGATCTGTATGAATATCTATTGCAGACCGATCTGATTGGTCAAAAACATTCCTGGATTCGGAAGTGCAGAGAGCGGCTGACGGGGAATCATCAGCATGTGCCGGAGAGCAAGAATCGCCGACACTTCAAAGGTGGAAATAAACAAAAGAAGATTATGCCATTGCCGAACTGGGAGGAGGAATACCGGGAAAAATATCGTCAGATTTCTTATGTGATGAAATTAGTTTTGCGACAGGATCTGGTATGTATTTACAATGATGAAATCATAGGGAAGTTGTAAAAGTTTTGGGTATTCCTATATATAAATGTTAACTTGACTTGTGAAAATATGTCTTAAAATATATTAACGTCTTTATGAGGAGTTGCGAAGGGGGCTCACAGTATGCGTACAATGATAAAGTGGTGGAAAGAGAAGGGGGTTTTTGTTCCGTTTGTCGGATTATGTCTGATATTGCCTGGTATACAGGGAGCGATCTGCACTGCCCTAGGCAGTAAGATGCTATATGGGAAAATGGTGTGTATTTATATTGTGGTTTCCCTTCTGCTGATTTTCTTTGTCTCTATGTCGGGGCGTTGGTTATGGAAAGCATTCTTGCTGTCGCTGATTGCGGCTATGGGAATTTTTGTTTGGAAAAATTGGTGGGATATTTTGGAGCAGGCAGAGGTGCTTGCCTATTATGTCAATAAAAGGTATCAGGACTATATGAATCAGGGGTTATTTCCGGAGGAGTGGTGCAGATGGGGAGAACTCAGGTACAACATAGTATTGATCGGATTTTGTGTCTTGCTGGGAATGTATATTACATGGACAACGTTGAAGCTGCGTAGCAAATTACTGATGGCCACGCCGGTTATTTTGGTTTATTGTGGAGCATTACTGTTAGGTGTGACGCCGGAACAACTGCCTACCCTGTTGCTGATTATAGGAATGGTATTGGAAATGCAATGGATTACGGAACGGCAAAAGATTCGGAATTCCCTTAAATTGCGGGAGAGAACGGAGTGGATCGGCAGTAAAAAACGGGTTTGTGTGATGGTTTTGATTCTAGCAGTGGGTTTAAGTATTTCCTGGCATCTGACTTCCAAAATATCAGGACAGGTTTTTCGAAACGTGAATCGCATCCAGATCAGACAACATAGAATGGAACAAGAGCTGAAAACTATGGTTGAGACCAGAGGGCAGCAGCTACGGGGAATGTTGGGAATTGACAGCGGAGGATATTTAAGCAATGTGGCGCCTAAGTATCTGAATAAGCCGGTATTTACAGTGACGGTCAGTGATAAACCGAAGAATTCCTTGTATTTACGTGGCTTTATTGGGGATATATATCAGGAAGGAAAATGGAGGGCTTCGAAAAATATACATAAGGAAAGTGGAAAGCGAAAAAAGGGGATATGGAAGGGAAAATATTGCCAAAGCCAATATACTACGTTTGATTCAAAAGAACTGGATATTACGATTCAGTATACGAGACTGGGAAAAAGAAGTAAGTATCTCTATACGCCATATAGTAAAAGTGGTGCAATCAATGAAATTAGCAGGGAAGAGGGAAGGTTGTGTTCGGGCGGGGAGGATGATGCGCTGTCCCTTTATCAGAATCTGGCAGAGGAAATGCCATATTATGAGTCTATTAGTATTAGCTCTGATCTGATTATGGATGTGCAAAATGTTTTGTGGAGAAATGCCAGCTATAGCCTGTCGTTAGATCCCATACCCAGAAATCAGGATTATGCAGAATATTTTTTGTTTTATTCCCAGAAAGGATACTGCGAACATTTTGCCACAGCAGGAACTTTATTGCTGCGGAACATGAATCATACAGCGCGGTATGTTTCTGGTTATCGAATTTCATCGAATCGTTTTACTTATAACAAGGAAGATGACACCTATACAGCAGAGGTTTTGGATTCGGATGCCCATGCCTGGAGTGAGGTCTGGGTAGAAAGAAGCTATTGGATGCCCCAGGAAATGACACCTTCCAGTGAGGATTCCGGATCAGTCCAGGTAGCTACGTATAGGGGGGATTCCGAGGATAGTATTGACCTGGAGGCACCAACAGAGCGACCTTCTCAGCCGCCGATACCAGAACCGATAGAGACAGAGGAACCGGAGGAAACAGAAGCACCTTCCAAGGATCCAGAGACTGGAATATCACAGGAGGATATGACAGGAGATGGGGATGCTGATTTAGGAGGTGGGACTCAGGAACAGTGGAATATAGGAAAGTGGTGGAAGAATCTCTCAAAATGGCAGCAGATTTATTTGGTAGTCAATGGTTGTGTGATCAGTGTTTTGATCTTGGTCTATTTGTGTTATCGTGGCAGGAAGCGGAGAAAGTTGCAGCGTATGGCGCAGATGCGGAAACATAATAGATCTGCTTATATCAGAATGCGCTTGGGTGTCTTTCTGGAACGACTGCATCATTCGGGTGTTGCGGTAAAAACTACCATGCCGGAACAGCAATGGCTGCAGGTATTGTCAGAAGTATCGCAGGAACAGATAAGTCCGGAGACAATGGAGACCGTAGCAGAACTGGTACGCAGAGCGGCATATTCCAGAGAGATGGTTAGCGTAGAGGAAGTGGAGTGGTTTGATGGGTATTGTGGCAGAATAGAGGGCAGTTTGACAGGGAAATTACCATTTTTCAGGAAGAAAGTAAAGGCAATGCGGAAGTGAGGATTTTTATGGAAGACAAGGATTTAGAAAAACCCCCTGCTGTTTCTGGCGAAAAGGGAGACAGCAGATATCATTTCCAGGTAAATCTGGGAGGGATGTTAGATATCTTATCGAATCATTTATATAAAAGCCCTGATGTGTTTATCAGGGAACTTCTGCAAAATGGTGTGGATGCTATAACCATGCGACAGAAGAAACAGCCGGAATGGCATGGGGGAACCATTACCATTACACTTGTGCCGGGCAGGAGAATTGAGTTTTCGGATAATGGTGCAGGGCTTACGGAAGAGGAGATACACCATTTCCTTGCGGTCATTGGAAGTTCTTCCAAGACACAGATTGTCAATGGGGAAATTCCGGAGGATTATATAGGAAGATTTGGTATCGGGCTTTTATCCTGTTTTATGGTATCCGATTCTATTGTCGTGCATACTATACCTGCAGATGGAAGTCCGGCAAATGTGTGGACGGGCTTTCCAGATGGTACCTATAGCATAGAGCCCCTTGATCTGGAACAGACAAATGGGGCAGCTGGCACCACTGTTATATTACATGCCAAAAAAGGGGAAGAACATTATTTCCAGAGCGAAAGGGTGGTAGAACTGGTACGGTATTATGGACTTGCTTTGCCAGTGCCGGTATATCTGGCGGGAAATCCGGAAAGGCTTAATCAGGTTCCTGCTGATTTTTCCGGCATAGGCCGCAGCCAGCTTTTGTCATTTGGGAACTGGCTTTTTGACGATGACTTTCTAGATGGCATACCAATACAGACAGCACATCTTAGTGGTGTTGCATATATACTGCCGTATCAAACCGATCCCTCTATGAAAAGTGGACACCGTATTTACTTAAAGCACATGCTTCTCACCGAAGATGGAAATACACTGCTGCCTTCCTGGGCTTTTTTTCTGCGTTGTTTCTTGAATACCAGAAATCTGCGTCCTACTGCATCAAGAGAGGATTTTTATGAGGATCATGCACTGGCAGAAGCGAGAGAAGAATTTGAGGAAGCGGTCAGATATTATCTGGAACAGTTGGCGCAGGATAGTCCGGAACGTTTGTCAGCAATTGTCAATACTCATGTGGAAGCTATTAAGTCAATGGCGGTATGGGATGATAGAATGTTCCAGCTTTTTATTGATTATCTGCCGTTTGAGACCAGTGAGGGAAAATATACAGGAAGCTTTTTCAAACACGTAGCTGAGGCAGAATGGATTAGTTCGGTTCCCAGATTCCAGCAGTTAAAACCGTTGTTTATAGCCCAGGGCAGGTTGTTGATCTGTACAGGGTATATGCATGACGAGGAATTGATTCGAAAATTGGCTAAACTGTTTGATCTTCCTATCAAACCTTTTCGGGAGGGAAGCATGGATCTGGTGTTAGAGGATTTAAATACATTGGAACACCAGAGCACAGAATTGTTTGCAGCTACTGCCAGCCGGATCTTAAAGAAATTTGACTGCCAGGCAGAAATCCGGCGTTTCCTTCCAGTGGATTTACCGGTGCTTTATTCTATGAGCGATGAAACCCAGTTTTTAAGGCAGATGCAGTCAGCCAGAGAAAGTAGCTCTAATCTGTTTTCGGATGCGCTGTCTTCCTTAATCAATGGTGTGCAAGAAAAGCCTCTTGCCACTGTCTATTTCAATCTGAACAACCCCTTGGTACAGCGTCTGGTATTACGGCCTAGCGATGAGGCAATGTTAAAAAGCCTGATTAGAGTGTTGTATGTACAGGCACTTCTGGCAGGCGGGTATCCTTTAAAGGGAACGGAATTAAAGACATTGAATGAAGAACTGCTAAATCTGGTGGAATATAAGTTATAAGATGGCGAATAATACTTAGGAAAGAGGAGGATTATCATGGCAGCACATACATTTGATGGGGAAGCGATGTCAATGATACTAGGGATGATTCCAAAGGGGGCAGAGAAAATAACTACCTTGAAAGAATACATAAAAGAGGCAGATGAAGCCGGGGAAGCCTATTATCAGTTGGTGTGGCGTTATGATTATGCCTACCAGGAATATTTTTATGGCGATCCAGTCAAGGCTATGCCTATTGCATCAGAATACACAGAGATCTATGAAGCCAATCCCCATGCGCTGGACCATGTGCGTGATAATGGAGGGCCAGAATCTTATCTTATGATTACACAGATGGGATTGGATAATGTGGTGGCGTTGCCGCAGATTCCTAAGGAAGAATGGGATAAGATGATGGATCGGTTCCATGGTCTGGTGAAACGGTTTAACCTGGGACACAAGGTTTATTGGTGGCAGATGGCACGTTTCTGGCAGTATATTGACAAGGATAAGGCGTTTCAGTATTTTCAAAAATTCTGGAAGACCGGAAGAGACGGGCTTTCTGACTGTCGTGCCTGCGAACGTTGTTATGCCGTCCATATGTCTTTGTTAGCAGGGGATAGAAAGGCAGCGGATGAATATGCCAAACCATTAAAAGCAGGACGTACCAACTTCTGCAATGATGCCCCGAAACTGTATCGCTATTATTATCTGGAAGATGCCTTGGACAGAGGGGATTTAAAAGAAGCAACCAAGTATGCGAACCAGCTTAGTGCTAAATTGGAACACCGTATCCATGATTTAAGTTTCTTGGCGGCAGTGGTGCGTTGTTTTACATACACGGATTTGGATAAGGCGGTTAAAAAATTGGAATCCGGCATGAAATTAGCACTGGGACTTTGGGATCAGATTAAAGTATATGATTATTATAAGGGGGCATATGTATGTTTCCATGAGCTTGTTAAAGTCAGGGACAGTATTACATTAGAACTGCCAGAGGAATTTCCGCTTTATGCGGCAGATGGGCTGTATCATTGTAAGGAACTTGAGAGCTGGTTTTATGAACAGGCAGGAATGATTGGGGATCGATTTGACCAAAGGAATGGAAGCCATTATTTTCAGAAAAATCTGGCGAAGGCAGTATTACGAAGTTAATTATGGATTATCTTGCTAAAAAATTGCTATATGTAGAAGGATTTATTTATGGAATTTAAGCAATTCTAATATATATGGTAAGCATGCACAAAAACGATATGTAAAAATAGGAAAAAAACAGTGTATTTTTAGAATGAAATGTGGTATTGTATAGAATGGTGTTTGTCGGGGAAACCTGGCATACCTGGTGTAACGAATATTAATTTTTTTGATTATGAGAGAAAATAACTTAATATTCGTTACACCAGGATAGGGAATTGGAAGTCATGTAAGGAAATGAGGTTATTATGTACGAGAATGAGATTGAGAGCATTGCAAGCAAGAAAAGCAAGGAAGAAATCTATGTGGAGCTTTTAAAGCTAACAAAAGAAATGATGCAGAAAAAGGGACAGATTCAAGGAAAGAAGAAGATCTACTATATTTCTGCGGAATTTTTGATTGGTAAGCTGTTGTCCAATAACCTGATTAATCTGGGGATCTATGATCAGGTGGCAGAGGCATTACAGAAACATGGAAAGAGCATGGCTGAAATCGAGGAAATCGAGATGGAGCCATCTTTAGGTAATGGTGGTTTGGGACGTCTGGCTGCCTGTTTTCTGGATTCCATTGCTACTTTGGGACTGCCGGGTGATGGTATTGGTTTGAACTATCATTTGGGACTGTTCCAGCAGAAATTTGAGAATAACTTACAGAAGGAAAAGAAAAATCCATGGATTACCGATCAAAGCTGGCTGCGCCGTACGAATGTGAGCTATCCTGTGATTTTTGGCGGTATTAAGGTACAGTCTACCATGTATGAAATTGATGTAACTGGTTACGACAATCAGTGCAACACATTGAAATTATTTGATCTGGACACCGTGGATGACAGTATTGTAGATGAAAATGGCATTTCATTTAATAAAGAGGATATCCAGCGTAATTTGACCTTGTTCCTGTACCCGGATGACAGCGATTATCAGGGGCAGGTATTGCGAATCTATCAGCAGTATTTCATGGTCAGCAATGCGGCACAGTTGATTCTGGATGAAGCAGTGGCGAAGGGAAGCAACCTGCATGATCTGGCAGACTATGCAGTGATCCAGATTAACGACACCCACCCAACTATGGTTATTCCGGAAATGATTCGTCTGCTGCTGCAGAGAGACATTGCCATTGACGAGGCAATTGAAATTGTATCCAAAATGTGTGCGTACACCAATCATACCATTCTGGCAGAGGCACTGGAGACCTGGCCAATCTGGTATCTTGAGCGTGTGGTGCCACAGTTAATACCAGTTATTAAGATGTTGGATGTCAAAGCGAAAGAAAAATATTCAGATGAGCGTGTAGCGATTATTGATAAAGATCAGCGTGTCCATATGGCACACATTGATATTCACTACGGATTTAGTGTGAATGGTGTGGCTGCACTTCATACAGAGATTTTACAAAAGAGTGAGTTAAAACCATTCCAGGATATTTATCCGAATAAATTTAACAACAAGACAAACGGTATCACATTCCGTCGTTGGCTGCTGCATTGCAATCACGAACTATCCGCTTTTATCACAGAGAAGATAGGCGATGGTTACAAGCGCAATGCGGATGAGCTGGAAAAGCTGTTGCAATTTGCAGGGGATCAAAATACATTAAATGCTTTGATTGATATTAAGCAGCAGAAGAAAGCAGAGTTTAAGAAATACCTGAAAAACAAAGAGGGTATTGATATTGATGAAAACTCCATCTTTGATGTACAGGTAAAACGTTTACATGAGTATAAGAGACAGCAAATGAATGCCCTGTATATTATCCATAAATATATGGACATCAAGGCAGGCAATAAACCAAAGACACCGATTACCATGATCTTTGGTGCGAAAGCTGCTCCTGCGTATACTATTGCCAAGGATATCATTCATTTGATCCTGTGCCTGTCTGAGCTGATTGCGAAAGATCCGGATGTCAGCCCTTATCTCAAGGTGGTTATGTTGGAAAACTACAACGTAACTTATGCCGAGAAAGTGATTCCAGCAGCTGATATTTCCGAGCAGATTTCCCTGGCATCCAAAGAGGCATCAGGAACCGGTAACATGAAGTTTATGTTAAACGGTGCGGTTACTCTGGGAACCGAAGACGGTGCCAATGTGGAGATTCATCAGTTTGTAGGTGATGATAATATTTATATCTTTGGTAAGTCCAGTGAAGATGTCATCAAATTATATGAACAGAGTTCTTACAGCTCTGAGAAGTTTTATGATGATGATCCGGAAATTGCTAAACTGGTGGATTTCATTATCAGCAAAGAGATGTTTGCGGTAGGAAATAAAAAGAGCCTGATCCGTCTCTATATGGAACTTGTGACCAAGGACTGGTTTATGACTCTGCTGGATCTGAAAGATTATATCAAGGTAAAAGAGCAGGCATTGGCAGATTATGAGAACCGCCAGGCATGGGCTGACAAGATGTTGACTAACATTGCTAAGGCAGGATTCTTCTCTTCCGATCGTACCATTGCCCAGTATAATGAGGATATTTGGAAATTGAACGCATAGAGCATGAGTGCAGAATGATTATTGAGATTCCATGTCTGCTTGCAGACAGATGGAATCTCAATAATCATTCTATATGAGTGTCAACGAACACCGAGGAATCGAAGATTCCGAGGTGAGCGCTCGTGCTTATGCGTAGCACAGGTGAGCGCTCATGCCTATGTGAAGCATGTGTTAGAGAGATTTAATGGTCGCTTTAATGGTCGTCTTTGTGATGATTAAAGTGACCATTAAATTATTGAAGAAAATAATTGAAAGTGACGAATACGGTTATGCTGAATATGGCAGGTATCATTATAAATATTGGGATGTGACGTAATTTATTGTTTTATTGTATTTTAGAAAGGGATTAAATGGATGCAGGTGGCAACAATAGTAGGTACTCCATATATTATTCTGGCAGTGCTGCTCTTTGTGATCGTGGTGGCAGCAGGAATTATGGTCGTTACCTTTTTGGTGGAACGAAAATGGGGTTATACACCGGAGCGGGAGCAGGAATTGGAAGAACAAAGTGAGCAGAATAATGAACATTAAGAGTAGGCAGTTGTTATTGTACTAGTGGCAATTGATTGGTATGCTGGGGAAATTTGACAGAGAAACATTTTCTGGTTAAAATTCTTAGAAAACGTTTAATGATAGGTTTCTGAAAAATATATAATAAGGATCGTAAAAGCAATAGAATGTTTTCTTGATGGAGAAGAAATTAAGAATAAAAAGGATGTGAAAATATGTCAAAATTAGAAAAAATACACGAATTATATGAAACTTGTAAGGATATTAATATTGACGAGGCAGATGATTTTATTATTCAAACAGTTGATGAGGAAGAAAAGGGATTTATTCGTACATTGACAGACTATATCCTACAACAAAAACAAAAAAAAGTAGTTGCGGAAAAGAGGTTCTAGAATTGAAAAAATATCTTATATTTGCTGGTGTTAATGGTGCCGGAAAAACAACCTTATATCAGACAAATAGTGAATATAAAAGTTTGCCACGTGTTAATATTGATGAAATTGTTCGTGGTTTTGGTTCATGGAAAGTTAGCTCTGATGTATTTAAGGCTGGAAAGATTGCTGTCAATCAGATAAAAGAATATTTTGAAAAGGGAGAATCATTTAATCAAGAGACGACCTTATGTGGTTATAGTATTTTTAGAAATATTAAAAAAGCAAAAGAGTTAGGTTACGAGGTGGAATTAAATTACGTAGGATTGTCTTCTGCTGAATTGGCAATATCTAGGGTGGAACAACGGGTAAGGGATGGAGGTCATGGGATTCCAGCGAAAGATATTGAAAGAAGATATGTGGAATCATTGAAAAATTTGAAGAAGGTAATTTCTATATGTGATCGAGTAAAGATTTATGATAACTCTAAATCATTTAGGAAGATAGCGTCTTTTGTTCGGGGAAAGTGTAGCGACTGTACGGATGAGATTCCTGAGTGGTGCAGGGATATTTTTAGCTAATCAGTAGGTTTTAATTGACATATTGGGTGAATTTGATAGGAAAATATTTATAGATTAAAATACTCAAGAAAAGCGTACAAAAACTTGACAGGAGAGTGAACTGGAAATATGCTAAGAGCAGAGCAGAGCAGAGCAGAGCAGAGCAGAGCAGAGCAGAGCAGAGCAGAGCAGAG
>CAYPEW010000033.1:16339-41577 GCA_964409845.1 uncultured Jutongia sp. | reverse complement strand
TGAATATGGTATATAACCAGGCAACGGGAACAGTTCTGATTTTAGATAATTCCACCACTGGTATGACCGGACATCAGGATCATGCAGCCACCGGCAAAACATTAAAAGGCGAAATTGTTCCAGCAATTAATATTTATGAATTGTGTAAGGCAATGGGGATTAAACATGTAACCGAAGTGGATGCTTTTGATACAGAAAAATTGGAACAGGTCGTGAAAGAGGAAGTGGCAAGAGACGCTGTTTCTGTCATTATTACCAAGGCGCCTTGCGTCCTGTTGAAGGGAAATGTATTCCCATACAAATGCAAGCCAGTGGAGGATGCCTGCAAAAAATGCGGCATGTGCCTGAAACCGGGATGTCCTGCCCTGACCAAGAAAGCAGACGGCAGCATTGTTATTGACGATACGATGTGTAATGGCTGTGGCTTATGTGAACAGCTTTGTAAATTTGGTGCAATTGAACGAGTAAAAGCATAAAGCAAGCTTGATACAGCCAAACAAGCATAAGCAGAAAACAATTCTAATACAGGCAAACAAGCATAAACGGGAAACAATCTCGATACAATAAAATTATTGGAAGCAAAATTTGTCTTGAGACAGACAAAGAAATACAAACATAATAGGAAGCGTAAAATCTGAGTACAGAACTACGATTGCAGCGCAGAAATGAGGTAAAAAATGACAAAAAATATTATGATAGTAGGTGTGGGTGGCCAGGGAACCCTTCTGACCAGTCGTATCCTTGGCGGTATCACACTGGATGCCGGATATGATGTAAAATTATCAGAAGTGCATGGTATGGCACAGCGTGGCGGAAGCGTTGTTACCTTTGTCCGCTATGGGGAACAGGTGGCAGAACCGATTGTAGAGGAGGGACAGGCCGATGTATTGATCGCCTTTGAAGAACTGGAAGCTCTGCGTTATGCCCACTACCTCAAAAAAGATGGTGTCCTCATTGTCAATCAACAACAGATTGAACCAATTACCGTGGTAACAGGAGCAGCCGGATATCCAGAAAATATACTGGAAGGCTTGTCACAGACACATACTTTGTACCAGATGGATGCCATGGCAGAAGCCAAAAAACTGGGAAATTCCAAAGTCTTTAATATTATCATTCTGGGTATGGCAGCAAAACATATGGATTTCTCAGAGGAAGCATGGCTGCAGGTTATTGAGAAAACCGTACCGCCAAAAACTGTTGAAATTAATAAAAAAGCATTCCTAACCGGATATCAGTATAGCTAAACTTATAAATGTGGAGGATATGCCCATATGATTATTGATTTTCATACACATATTTTTCCGGAAAAAATTGCTGCAAAAACTATAGAAAAATTGGAGAATAGTGCCAATGTAAAGGCATTTACTGATGGGCGGGAAGCCAGTCTGGTGGCATCCATGGAAGAATCCGGCATTGATTTGTCTGTGGTTCTTCCCGTTGTTACCAGACCGGAACAGTTTAACACCATTAACGAATTCGCCGCCCGATTAAATGAAAAATACCAGGAAAGCAGATACCGCCTTTTGTCATTTGGCGGTATTCATCCTGATACTCTCAATTATAAGCGGGAACTGCGCATCATCAAAGACCTGGGTTTACAGGGCATTAAACTGCACCCCGACTATCAGGATACCTATTTCGATGATATCAAATATATGCGAATATTGGATTATGCAACGGAATTAGGGCTAATCAGTGTAGTGCACGCTGGCATTGACATTGGTTTTCCTGACAACGTCCGCTGCTCTATTCAAGGCATCTGTAACGTCATTGATACGGTCGCACCAGAGCGGATGGTTCTAGCACACTATGGTGGATTTGGTCTTTGGGACGAAGTAGCGGATCGGATCGCTGGAAAAAATGTCTATCTAGATACCTCCTATACTTTTGGATTTATTGAAGATGCTACATTTCTGCAAATTCTACAAAAACATGGTGCAGATAAAATCCTATTCGCCACAGACAGTCCATGGAGTGGCGGGAAGGAATCCCTCACCTATCTCCGCAATCTTTCCCTTGACCAGAATAATCTGAAACAAATACTGGGACAAAATGCAGAGAAGTTGTTACAATTAGCATAAGCAATGTTATTATAAAAGCAGTTAAAATCATTTAACTGCTTTTATAATACATAAATAGACTCTTTTGGTTTTCCAATATAGAATAAATTAACATTCAATGCCAGAAACTATATTTATCTGTCGCACCAGGTCAAAAAATGTCAACCAACAATATCACTCAAGATGATTCTTTCAAACCAGTCATTTTGTATACTTAATAGGGTATTTGACCCCGCGGGCGCACTCAGATGTGCAAATTCATTTGCACTCTTCACTCTGTTGCGGTCGGCACATAACAGATGTCCACTGGACATCTTGTGCCCTCACTTTGCGTTCGCAAGAATAAATCCGCAGACAATAGGGAGGGTATACAATCCATGGTATTAAAAACCGCAGAGAGAATCAAAGAACTTCGAGAAGCAAATGGCATGACACAGACTGGAATGGCACGAAAATTATCTGTCACACGTTCTACGGTAAACGCTTGGGAAATGGGAACCAATAAACCATCCATAGATAAGTTATCGGATATTGCCGATTTATTTCAGGTTACAACTGATTTTTTAATCGGAAGAAGCAGTGAACAGATCATTGATGTTACCTGTCTCGACCATGAAGGCATCGAAGTAACCCGTCGCTTGCTCAATTATATGCAATCTCTGCAGAAACCAACGGATTCGTAAGAGCGACGCTTTATCTAATTGTTAGGACTTGGAATATCATCCGTAATATATTTTTTATACTTTACGGCAAAAAGGGTGTAAAAGTCTTTAATAATCCAATAAACTTTACACCCTTTTACTACATTGTCATGCGACTAAATAACCTTTACTAAAGTGTCAGATCTTCAACATTCACTCCAAAGCTAGATAGTTTTGCAATAACGACTTTAATTTGATAGTCAAGCTCTTTATTTTCGTTATTACCATTTGCTTTCTTGATACGCTGTAAATCTGTATACTTATCAATGGTTACTGTGATCAATTCCTTCTCTGTCATATCTTGTACCATCCTTTCACCGCCCCTTTACATCGATAATGTTTGCTGATAGCATGTATTATTACAGTCACATTATATCGAATTTATTGAGAAGTGTAAAGCCTGGAGATTATTATAATTCCAATTTCCCCTCTACATATTTTCGTTCCATATCGTGCCGCAATTTTCGCACTTGCGCACTGTCAAATAAAATGGAAAAATCATAATCCTCCGGGTATAATTCTGTGGCTGCTACCTGCAATTTAACTCTCTTGTGATTAATATATATCTTTTTATTCGGTAGCTGCACCCGTAGCACTCCTTTTTGATTTATTGGCTCGCAGACGATTCCAATTTTTTGATCCGGCAATACCATCACACTGTCTCCAATATGAAATTTCTCCGACAGATTTTTTCCCCTATTCCGTTTTATTTTCTGAATCCTCGGTTTCCTTACCTGCTGTGTCATTTTTTCTGTCTCAGCAAAATTTCGTTTCCCCAACTGTTGCATTTTCTCTTTCTCAGCAAAATTCCATTCTTCCGACTGCTGTTCTCTTTCCTCATCAAAAGAATAGTTTTGAATTCCCTCTGTCCCATAAGCAGCCCTAACGGCATTCTCCAACATATGCCGTGACATGCCCAATTTTCGGGCGATATAAAAGGCACAACTCTCTCCTGCCTCGCCAATCACCAAATGATAGGTCGGACGCAACGTTTCCCTGTCAAACGCCATTCTGGCATTTACCACTCCCTCTGCCTGTTCCGCATATTCTTTAACCTCCGGATAATGAGTGGTCAGCAAAAACAGACAATTCCTTGCCTGCAATTCCTGTATAATTGCCACTGCGATTCCCATTCCTTCGGTGGGATCCGTCCCAGATCCCAGCTCATCCATAATTACCAGACTATCCTGATCCATTCTCTCTGTAATTTCCATTACATTTTTGATATGAGAAGAAAAGGTAGACAGATTCTCTGTAATGTCCTGCCCGTCTCCAATGTCACAGAGATAGGAGCTATTCATACAGATATCTGCCTCCTGGCAGGTCACATGCAAACCACACTGTGCCATATAACAATTTAATGCTACCGTCTTGATTGCCACAGTCTTACCTCCCGTATTAGGGCCGGTAATCACGATTCCTCTGGTATCCCCGCCAAGATGAAACTGCAGCGGAATACTAAGTTTGGAATCCATCAATGGATGTCTGGCATTCTTCAAAATAATTTTCCGTTCCAGATTAATCTCTGGTTCCACTCCACCCATATCCATACTCAGCTTTCCTTTGGAGAAAATAAAATCCAATTTCTCAATCATCTGAATATTATTTCCCATTTCCTCTGCGGAATCTGCCACCATGGCTGTCAAAGTATATAGGATACGATACACTTCATTTTCCTCTGCTATTTCCAACAAAGATAATTCGTCCTGCAATGCTGCAACACTCTCCGGCTCCATAAACAAGGTGCTGCCGGTAGCCGACTGATCAATCACATTTCCCTTCACTTTTTTTCTGCACTCTCTTTTTACTGGAATACAAATTCTGCCACTGCGGATTGTGCTATAGCTGTCAGCCATACAGTCCCTCTGTGCCCGCATAACCTGCTCTGCCTTCTGTTTGATCCTGTCCCGAATTTTGGATATCTCCGTCCGAATATGGAGCAATTCTTTTGTGGCATAATCATCTACCTTTTCTCCACGGATCTGTCTGGCGATTTCCTCACGAAGCTCATGGTTTACCTCCAAATTCTCCTCATAATATGCAATTGGATTGTCCCATGTCTTCCCTCGATGGAGGTAGTCTTTCAACCTCTGTATCATAACTAACACTGCCCCCACCCGCTCTAATTGATAAGGTGTCAAACATTTCTCTTTTGTAGCGTAACTGACAATTTCCTTCACTTCATCAATACATGCCAAAGGTGGTTCCCCACACTGCTCTATCAATTTCTTGGCAGATGTGGTATCACGGATCTCCTGCCGCAAAACAGATTCATCCAGAATATATTCCATTTGCTGTATCCGACTTTTTGCAAATTCTGTTACCGCCAACTGCATCCATTTTTCTTTTATCACATGAAACTCTAACATTTTTTGAATATCCATCTCAACCTCATTTCTCCAGCATCATAAACTGGCATTATCCTATAATTTTTTCCATCCAATCTGATCCCTGCATTTGCGTACGATCCACATGGAGTGTTTTAATCGAATATAAGGAATTTCCTATTCCATAAAAAACGCAAAAAAGACCATAGCTCGCTGGTATTGCAAAAACTATGGTCTTTTAAACGTAATCTGTCTATTCTTATAAATCCTTATTATGAATTTAAATAAGGAGCACCATATGTTAGGCAAAATGCAGGGCAAAAATAACCGTCATCCATAACACCACAGATGACAGGGCAGACTGCTAGCATGATACTATACAAACTGCCAGGCAATATGAAATTAGCCGTTTATTTTTCCTCTCACAACACTTAACATACAATTCTCCTCCTAAATTTTTTTAGATTATAACAACGGAATTTGGGGTTGTCAAGTGTATCGCCATTTTTTACTTTATAGGAAACTCCTCGTTTCCTATAAAGTAAAAATATTTATGCGCACAGCCAGCAAAAGAAGATGTCACTTCGTGACGCTGGCTGGCGCGGCAAAGTGTGCTTCGCATTTTACTGTTGTTAATTTGCGAGAGTGTGCGAAGCACACTTTGTTCTAAGCAGTACTTTCCTCACTAAAAGTAACAAAATAACATCTCCACTCTACAGGCTCATCGTTCTATCACAAAATGGCAAATAGATGCATCCAATATTTCTTGATAGTATTGATCTGGCCAATCATCAACCATTGTACCTGGACTAAATCTACTGAGATAGATTTTATCCGAGGTTTTCCCATTATCCAGCATGACATTCCAAGTCAGACCGTTGCATAGACTTCTCTTTTTCCGGTCTTTGATAATAGCTGCGCTAGTATACCCATCCTGTTCATCAAAATCACAGATATAAACTTCACATTGCTCCCATGGATCTTCTTCTGCATCAACGGACAAATACCACTCCGTCACTTGCTTCTGTATCCTTTCTAACAAAGCCGTCTTCCTATCTGGCAG
The DNA here is from genome assembly GCA_964409845.1 of uncultured Jutongia sp. GTDB lineage: Bacteria > Bacillota > Clostridia > Lachnospirales > Lachnospiraceae > Butyribacter. The sequence goes on along the minus strand of CAYPEW010000033.1, from coordinate 35,423 downwards.
ATAATATGGTTGCTCCGGATCTTCACTACTGCAATAGTATCCCTCCGTTCCCAGATAAGTCAGCCCCTCTGCCACCGACGTACAATCACTGTCCCTTTTTATTGGATCATGGCTAAATCCATGCATGTCCATCTCAAAAGTAAAGCACTCATAACGTTTCCCATTTTTATAATGGAAATACAAATAGGTTTCAAACGCCTGATCCTCATATTTCTTCCCCTTATCCAGTCGCTTATAATAGATCTCTGCCGTTTTATCCCGATCCAGATATTCCTGTTCTCCAATATAGATGTCCTTTCCCAGTAGCCATACCTCTTTATTTACCCAATCTTCAAAGGCATACATCACATGCTTCGAATCAGGTTTCGTTACCATCTTCCCCTCTAGCATTTCGATATCATTATGCTGCTCGAGTTTCTGAAAAAGCAGTTCATTCCTTGCCTCATATGCTTTCTTCGACTCCTGAATCAAAGCGGCATCCTCTGAGACTTCCTGGATACGTTCCCGATCCTTCCCTAACTTCTTGGATATTCCCGAATAATCTTCATTCCATAATTCTTCGGTATGTAATGTCTGATCCACCATAGACAGATAGTCATAATGCTCCAGACCACCGCCCACATGGAAATATATAATCCCCGGATAAGATGGGTGATCCGTTACTAAGAGCACCGTTGTCCCACTGACAAAGTCATAAGTACCGATTTCTTGTATTCCTTGCTCATAAGAATATACTGTTATTTCCACTCCCCTGCGACAAAGAATCAGCTCCGGCGCACCATTACCATCCAGATTCCTTACAGTAAAAGTAAACTGTACTTCTTCCTTCTCCTGTTCATAGATCTCATTCAATTTTTCCTCATAGGCTTTTTTCCATTCCTTCTGTGAGGCAATAGCATCCTCCTCTGATTTACCGGACAATTCTGATAATGAAATTGTTTCTTTCCGGGATTTATCTGATAACTCTGACACTGTAGCTGTCTGTACTATCTCAGCAGCTGACTTTTTCTCCCCTGTCGCACACTCCGACAAGCAAACTAACAGAGCAGACAAAACAAACATTGTAATCACTTTTTTCAGCATAATATTTTCTCCCATAATTACCTTAATTATTCTGTTATTAGCTCATTTTTCTTACTTTTCCAAAAATGGCATCTCCAAAAATAATTGTCTACAATTAATTTACTCCTGATATCCCATTAAAATATTCTCACAAACTCTTATCAATATGGTGTGCCAACTTCAATTAAATTGCCATCCGGATCATAAAAACGAATCACCTTTTGTCCCCAACTATGCACCATCAAGGGATTGACATATTCAATTGGCACTGGATACTTTTCCAGTTTCTCCACAAAATCTTCTATATTTTGTTCCTCAAAATACAGTTCACAGGTATTATTCTTTGGAATAATATCCTGTCCTAAAAACTGTCTCCATATCTTTGCATCTTGCAGTACAAGCCCCTCCGTCATAATGACATTTCCATCTTGATCCAAAATCACTTCCAAACCAAATAAATCACGATAAAATGCAATGGATTGTTCCAGATCACTGACGACAAGCAAAATGTTTTTTAATTTCATATTTGTCCCCTTCCCCTCTATATTTTTATCTGTCAGAGCAATTAATTCTGTCCCTCCCGCACAAAGGGATAGGCAATATCAGCATTTAATAATTCCCCATATGCTCCTGTTTTCCGAAAGGTATTCCCCATCATTTCCCGTTCCCGATAGGTTCTGATTTCATCCATATTAAAATCGACATAATAAATTCCCTCTGAGACATCATCGGCAAGCAAAAGCGTATTATCAATACAATTTCCTTCCCGATCCCAGCAAATCGGACTAAAGGCACATGACATACCTGCATTTTCTCCCGGAGGATTCGCCATTGCCACTCCCACCATATTTTCGTACGCCCTGGTGGACAATGCCTGTATCCGTGGCTGCATAGAACCACAATCGTTTGGCACTAATATAATCTCTGCCCCTTTCATCATCAGAACACGGGCGCTTTCCGGATACTCCCGGTCATAACAGATCATGATGCCGATTTTAATTCCATCAAAATCGCATACCTTAAATTCTGTCCCACTTTCCACCATACTCTCATCTGCAAAATCGCAAGTATGGACTTTCGCATATTTCATTAACACATTTCCTTGTTTGTCAATCAAAAAGGCAGTGTTTTGGGGCAATACTGATCCTTTGATAAAGGAAGTCAGCACAAGACCAACCCCATGTAATTTTGCCAGCCTACATGCTTCCTGAATATATTCGCTGTCTTCTGCCAGTGCATCTTCCTGCGTAATCGGCAAATCATATCCCGTTAGAAAACACTCTGGCAATAACAAAAGATCAGCTCCATTTTCAGCCGACTCCTTCATGCTGGCAAGTATTATTTCCAGATTCTTTTTGGCTTGTTTGTTGACAGCTCGTTTCTGTAGAACAGCTATTCTGAAATTCATGATATCCATTCTCCCCTCTTAGTTCCCGCTCTTTGTTGGATTCATTATAATACCGGCATTTCATTAAAGCAAGCTGAATAGTCGTCTGAAATCATTTTTTCTACCACTTTTGATAGGCAGCCTTCCCATTAAATCGAATTATCTACTGCTCTAGCTTCATATTCTATGTTATCATTGTATTAAAGGAAAATTTTTCAAAAGACATTCTTTTACGCTTTGAAGATGTTATAAGAAATCATTTATGATAACTGGAGGAGAAGAAATGGAATCAAATTTTACTATGCTTTCAGCAACAAATAACCGGAGCAACCTTACCACCCTATGCTATATAGAAAAAGAGGACAAATATCTCATGATGCATCGGATAAAAAAAGAGAATGACATCAATCATGATAAATGGGTAGGAGTGGGAGGCCATTTTGAACCAGAGGAAAGTCCTGAAGAATGCCTACTGCGGGAGGTAAAAGAAGAAACCGGACTGACTCTTGAATCCTGGAAATTCCGAGGACTTGTGACCTTTCAGTGCGACAGATGGCAAACAGAATATATGTGCTTGTATACAGCAGATGAATTTTCTGGGAATCTTGTGGAATGTGATGAGGGTAATCTGGAATGGATCCCTAAAGAAAAAGTATATGAATTACCCATTTGGGAGGGAGATAAGATATTTTTCCGTCTGATCGAGGAGGATCAACCCTTTTTCTCATTGAAATTACGATATGAAAAAGATGTACTTGTGGAGACTGTACTGAATGGAAAAGCGATGGAGAAAGAAACATAGACAATTTATTTCACTACTGTTATAATGTTTCTGAATTATTGACATACTAAATATGAAAATGAAGAAACGAGGTATTTACAATGAGTGATTGTAATCATGATTGTTCCAATTGCGGAGAAGCATGTGCTTCCCGTGATCCGAAAAGTTTGTTAGAAAAACCACATGAGCAGAGTACGATCCGAAAGGTCATCGGCATCGTCAGTGGTAAGGGAGGCGTGGGCAAATCCATGGTTTCCTCCATGCTCGCCGCCAATTTCCAGAGAAAAGGCTATCATACCGCTGTTATGGATGCCGATATTACTGGTCCATCTATTCCCAAGACCTACGGTATCACAGAACATGCCATGGGCGACGAACATGCCATCTATCCTGTAAAAACCAAGTCTGGCATTCAGGTTATGTCCGTCAATTTATTGTTAGAGGATATTACTGATCCTGTAATCTGGCGTGGTCCGGTAATTGCTGGTACCGTCAAGCAGTTCTGGCAGGATGTGGTTTGGACAGATGTGGATTATATGTTTGTGGACATGCCACCGGGAACCGGAGATGTACCTTTGACCGTATTTCAGAGTATCCCAGTAGACGGTATTATCATCGTAACCTCCCCACAGGAATTAGTTTCCATGATTGTGGGCAAGGCAGTGAAAATGGCGCAAATGATGGATATTCCTATTCTGGGTATTATTGAAAATATGAGCTATGTAGAATGTCCGAACTGTGGTGAACACATTGAAATCTTTGGTAAAAGCCATGTAGATGAAGTAGCAAAACAATATGATATCCCAATTTTGGGACACATTCCTATGACACCAAAGATCGCTGCTGCCAGTGATGCAGGTACGGTAGAAGATCTGGAAAATGACTGGTTTACTGACGCTATTCAGGCAGTCGAAAAGCTGGGTTAGTAATCCTAGACTTTATACCAACACTATGCTATACTCCATAAAAAGGGGGTGATCATATGCCAACAAACGAAAAAGAAATTAATAATTATTTATTTGACCAGCTTTCTTTAATTGAAGATATTGAAGAATCAGCCAAAAAAGGCAATCTGGAAGACACGTTGGAACTGATCGCAAAAAAACGGAGACAGATTGAGCGAAAACTATATCAAAATCCACCACTCTCAAATGAATAACCGTAATTATATGTAAAACAAAAAACAGTCGATAACATTTCAATGCATTTGACAACACCATCAATGCAGATAAAATGATATCGGCTGTTTTTTTAATACAATTCTTATTTCTTTTGTTCTTCCAATGCCACCTGTGCTGCCAACACAGCATCCTCTTTGGTATCTGTCGCCGCCAGAAATCCGCTTGCGTGACAAAACCGCAGTGTTGCAATTCCACTGATCTGCGGCAGTTCTGCCGCCTCTTTGCCTCGCCATGATTCCGGCAAGGCACATACCAATTCATTGCTTCCATGAGTGGATGGCACTCCCTGTACACTGTAACCACCTCGGTTAGAGGGATAAACCACCATCTGATAACTGCTGCCGATGACCGCCTCTTTCCAGGGAGCATACTGAGGCAACAGCAGAATCTGTCCATCACTTTCTTCCATTGCCTGCTGCACCAATTCCTTCGCTCGACAAATTCCTGCCACAGACGCAAAATGGTTTCGCAAAATCTGCTCTGCAAAATCTACTGCTTTCCAAAAACAGCTATCATAGGAATCCTCCGAATCCCAGGATGGATTAAATTCTTCAATAATCTCTGCCAGAACATTGGCACAGCCTGTATTATCTGATAAATCTAAGGGCTGTACAAAATTTTCATCAAATCTGGCCGCTTCACTGGCGCCAACACATTCTGCACCATATTCTCGCCAAATCAATCCAAAAGCAGCGTAAGGGCATCCATTTTCTCGGATTTCTTTATCCTCCTGATGATGATCAAAACGCCCCCTGCCAATATCGTACACAATTCCGTCAAAATTCTCCGGAACCTGCAATCCCCGTTCCACTTGGATATCCGGATTGAGAATCCGCAAAAAAGCCGTGGCAAACACATCATCCGAATGAAATTTACATCCATGGGTGAATCCCCGGTCTGGTACACCGGTTACCTGCTCAAATATCCTTTCCATTTTGACCTCCATAATTCGAACAATGTTGTATATGAAAATAACGGCAATACATTACACACACTTTTACAGCAACTTCTCTAAACTTTCCCTAATTGCCTTGATAAAGTCCTGACTATTTAATACTGTCACATCTTTTAGATCAGTAATCAATGCCAGATCTTTGGTCATTTTACCAGACTCAATTGTGTCCAGAGTAGCTTTTTCCAATTTATCAGCAAATGCCTGCAAATCAGCCAGCCCATCCATTTCTCCACGTTTCCGCAACGCTCCAGACCATGCAAAAATCGTGGCAACAGAATTGGTGGAAGTTTCCTCTCCGTTTTGATGCTTGTAATAATGTCTCTGTACCGTCCCATGAGCTGCTTCATATTCATATACACCATCTGGGGATACTAATACAGAAGTCATCATTGCCAGAGATCCGCATGCCGAAGATACCATGTCACTCATCACATCACCGTCATAATTTTTGCATGCCCAGATAAAACCACCTTTTGCTTTCATGACACGAGCAACTGCATCATCGATCAAAGTATAGAAATACTCAATCCCTGCTGCATCAAATTTCTCTTTGTATTCCTTATCAAAAATATCCTGAAAAATATCTTTAAAATTATGATCGTAAATCTTTGAGATTGTATCCTTTGTTGCAAACCACAGATCCTGCTTGGTATCCAGCGCATAGCTAAAGCAAGCTCTGGCAAAACTACTGATGGACTTGTCAGTATTGTGAATTCCTTGAATCACACCTGGGCCAGCAAATTCTTGAATGGTCTGGCGGATCTCCTGTCCATCTGCACCAGTAAATACCAGCTCTGCTTTACCAGCACCTGGTACTTTAATTTCTGTATTTTTATATACATCACCATAGGCATGACGTGCCAAAGTAATTGGCTTTTCCCAGTTTTTGACACATGGATCAATTCCTTTGACCTGAATCGGTGCACGGAATACCGTTCCGTCCAGTGCCGCACGAATTGTGCCATTCGGCGATTTCCACATCTCCTTTAGATTATACTCCGTCATACGCGCCGCATTCGGTGTAATCGTGGCACATTTGACAGCTACACCGTACTTTTTCGTTGCCTCTGCAGAATCAATGGTAACCTGATCGTTGGTCTCATTACGATACTCCAGACCCAAATCATAATACTCTGTCTTAAGATCCACAAATGGTAATAATAATTCATCTTTAATCATCTGCCAAAGGATGCGAGTCATTTCATCTCCATCCATTTCTACTAACGGTGTTGTCATTGTAATTCTGTCCATCGTGTAGTCCTCCTCTCGTAGCTACATGCTCTTACATACTCTGTTTCATAACCGCATTCTATCATAGCATAAAAATTCCAGTTTGTGAACAAGATAGATCAACACAATGCTCAGATCAATTTTGTTAACTCGGTAAAGCCAGACAATCCTCCAAAACTTTTTATAAAAATCTGTCATACGATTTCTTACACAAACGCTATAACAATTCATTACATATCCAAAACTCTGCTAAAACCATACAACATACAGCACAAAAGAAAAATAATAGAGTTTTATTATTCATATGTGTTGACAAATCCAACATTCTATGTTATTATAATAGCAGTTAATAATTCTCTCCCCCCTTCCCAACATCATGTTTTTATCAGATCAGGAGGGATCATTATGCAAAATGAATACTATTCTCAACACAAAAACCACACGTTAGCAAACCAAATCAAATCTGGAGTGCCGCTTGGAAAGTCCAAGCATTCTTCTCTCCCATCCCATGGCACACCTACAGGACAATTGCGCAAAATCAACCCATTCCTTGCCATTTGCCTAGCTCTGTCTCTGCTTTTCTCTGGCATTATCTCCACAGCATCGGCATCAGCGGCTTCTAAAACTCCTTTGATTATCTTATCCGCTTATTCTCGTACTATGAAAATAGGGCAGGAGTTCCGTCTTCATGCAGTCACTTCCAACCTATCCATCCCAAGTTTTTCCAGTTCGAAACGTTCCATAGCCTCAGTAGACAGCAGCGGTCTCATCACAGCCAAAAAAGCAGGCAGTTGTAGAATTTCCGTAAAATCCGGCAAAAGCATCGCTTACTGTAAACTTACGGTATCCAAAACCACCATTTCCTTAAATAAAAAATCAATTTCTATGGAACACGGTGCTACCTTCAAACTAACTGCCAAAACCTCCAACGGTACCACTCCTACCTACAAATCCAACAAAAAAAGTGTCGCAACAGTCAGTGAAAACGGAAAAATTACAGCCATGAAACCTGGCAATGCCATCATTACCGTAAAAGCAAACCAGACGGAAGTTCAATGTAAAGTCACCGTGAAGAAACCTATAATTACACTCTCTGCCAAAAGTTATACCTTACAAGCAGGAGAAACCCAAAAGATCAAAGCAAAAGTATCTTCCGGTCTGGAGCCAGTCTGGAGCAGTAGCAAAAGCTCTGTTGCCTTCGTCGACCAGGATGGTATCGTTACTGCTGTCAAAGCAGGCACTGCTACTATCAAAGCTAAACTGGATGGCATTACTGCTACCTGTATCATTACCGTCCAATAATTTCATTCCCCATAATGTCCACTGGAACCAAGATTCTTGCTCCAAAACATTCTATTTTCCGCCACTAGCATTGCTGATGCTGAATATCAGTGATACCCCTTTATTTTGACAACCTTCCCCTGCAATGATATGATTATGGCAAAACGACTAGGGAGGGCTGATCCATGGAAAACAAACAGACCATGAAAGACTTTGAATCCGAATTAGAACAATCTTTTACCATTCTCCACGAAGGGGATCTTATTGACACTACAGTAATTGGCATTTCCGAAACAGAAATTACTGTCGATCTCAACTACTATACCGAAGGAGTTATCCCTTTAGAAGAATGTAGTGATGATCCTGCATTTTCTATCAAAAACGATGTCAATATTGGGGATACGATCCAGGCAATGGTCATTGATCCAGAAGACACCAGTGGTTCCGTTCTATTGTCATGGAAACAGGCACACAATCTGACAGTCTGGTCAGAATTTCAGGATGACATGAATGCGGCCAAACACTTTCCTGTCAAAATTATCGAAGCCAATCGTGCAGGTGTTACTGGATATCTGAATGGAATCTGCGCCTTTATTCCGGCTTCCCAATTAGCGCTGGATTATGTGGAAGATACAGAAAGCTATGTAGGTATGACTGTAGATACCGTCATTATCACTGCAGATGCTTCCGAGAAACGGCTGGTATTATCTGCTAAGATTCCGGCACAAGAACAGGCTCGGATTGAAAAAGGTGAAAAAATCAGCCGTCTAGCTCCCGGTGAAATTGTTTCGGGTACCGTGGAACGTATGGAATCCTATGGTGTATTTATCAATATCGGTGGAGATTTGACTGGGTTATGCCATATCTCCCAAATTACGAATAAGTTTATTAAATCACCGAAAGAAGTTCTAAAATTAGGAGAAACGGTTCGTGCGAAGATTCTGAAACTGGAAGGCGACAGAATATCCCTAAGCATCAAGGCATTAATGGAAGATGCTCCGGAAACAGAAACCAAAGAAGAATATGATATTCCCAAAGAATATCAGGTAGATGACGGAGAAACATCCCAGGATGAAAGTCCCTTTGCCAAACTGTTACAAGGAATTAAACTGTAATCCCCTGTATACGATGATATTACTAAGGCGGTTAAATGCGGAGATTCTTACTTACCTAAATTCACTCCACGTTTAACCGCCTAAGCAATATAATAACATATTTCATATATCCTAAAACGAATTAAGTCTGGTATATATTACTAAGGTGGCTAAATATCAACGTTTTTACTTGAATAAATTTCATCGATATTTAACCGCCTTAGTAATAACAATTCAATGCTTTTTATTTCCTGCCAGCACAACCCCCACAGGATGCGCAGTCAGATTCTTGTACATTCCCCACGTGATCATACATAGAAGATAACATGCAAATTGCCTGGGCAGAAATTCCTTCGCCCTGACCGGTAAAGCCCAAGCCCTCTTCCGTTGTCGCCTTGACATTAATCTGATCGATATCGATTTTCAGAGTATCCGCTATATTCTGCCGCATAGTATCAATATAATCACGCATTTTAGGTCGCTGCGCAATAATAGTTGCATCAATGTTGTCAATCATATAACAGGCATCCTCTAACAATTTCCCTACCTGTTCTAATAATTTCAGACTGGAGGCCCCGGCATAGGCAGGATCTGTATCTGGAAAATGCTTTCCAATATCTCCCATTGCTGCTGCCCCTAACAAGGCATCCATAATGGCATGCAATAACACATCTGCATCTGAGTGCCCCAGCAATCCCTTTTCATAGGGAATCGTAACACCACCCAAAATCAACGATCTGTCTGGTACCAATTTATGAACATCATAACCCATTCCAATCCGCATATTCTCTCTCCTTTACAAATAAATAATGCGTGAACCTCTCTAAAAATTGTTTGCTTCAGAAATACAATCCGTACTGAACTATTTTTTATAAGCAAAAAACCTTAGGAGCTTCCTAAGGCTTAAGTAATAGCGGAAAAGGGATTTGAACCCCTGACACCATGGGTATGAACCATGTGCTCTCGCCAACTGAGCTATTCCGCCATATCAATATATATAACCATTTTGACAAGGACTTATTCCTTATCAAAATGGGACCTACAGGGCTCGAACCTGTGACCCTCTGCTTGTAAGGCAGATGCTCTCCCAGCTGAGCTAAGATCCCATGCGCTTTATGCGACTTGTTTAATATATCAAAACTTTTCCAACCTGTCAAGCATTTTCTGTAGAAATTCTTTGAAATTTCTGTAAAAATATCCTATAATAGAACCGTCGCCATATAAACAGATACCAAAGACCAAAATGAGATACGGATCGAAGAAAGGAAAAAACTATGAATGCACGTACTATCAATATTAGCAGTCTGGTTATTTTATTATCATTGATTGCCTTAATCTGCGAAGGGTTTATTTATTATTTTCTGCCACAGCATATATGGGCAATTATCTTCTCGATTATTTGTTCACTCATATTATCCCATTTCTTTTTGGAAATGGCACTCAGTTATACCTATAATGTATTACACGCTGGATTTATGACTTTTGGTACATTAATTTTTTCCACAATTGTTTATATGATTCAGCCAAACCAGTGGATTTCTTATGATTTCAGTCTGGTTTTTCTGGTATTATCTAACTGGCTGACTCCTTTTATTTATTGTACACTGCGTGATCTGAATGATCCCAGCCCCCGGTTCAATGGATATGATCGTTTTTTTCGTGAAACCAGCATAATACTATTGATTGTTTATGTTTTCTCACTGATCAAACAATATTATCTCACTCCAATTGTACCGCCATATAAAGAGCTGGCATTCGGTGCCCAAAACTTCATACCATACATGGCCACAGGCACCTATCTAGAAGAAACGGTACGAACAAACCAGAACCTCTTTCCTCTGTTTTGCTTCTTGGCGGAAATGGTTGTTCTTTTTATTCCATTTGGATTTTATATCTGTGCTTATGGCAGAAAGAAACCATTTATCCTGCGTCTGCTCTGCTATCTATTGTTCCCGCTACTTCTGGAAATATCGCAGAAATTAACCGGACTTGGTCGTGGTCATATTGACGATTATGTGTCTGCACTATTCGGAACATTGATTGGTGTCCTGCTATACCATGCACTCAATGGCCTTTTCCACATAATAGCCGGACGAACAATCGCTGCAGAACGAACCACATTGAATATTCATCATTTTGAAATATAGTTAAAACAACGAATACCAAATAACTACAACACCTACTAAGCAATATTACTAAGGTGGTTAAATATCAACGTTTTTACTTGAATAAATTCCTATCTGCTACGTTGTCATCAATCGCTGTAGCACTCGCTACAGCTCAATCTTCCGCCTTGCAGATTGAAATTTATTCTGCGTAAAATTCATCGATATTTAACCACCTTAGTAATATATCCGTTATTTGGTATTCGTTACATAGACATTAATACTTCCGAAATTCCCGGATATCCTCTGCCAAAATCCGGATTCCCCGGATCTGGCTTTCAAAGATCCCCTCTTCTATCAGTGCCTTAATCAGCATCCCCACTGGTATTCCTACAATCAATCCCAGCATTCCAATCATACGGTAGCCGATAAACATGGAAATCAAGGTCAGAAAAGGGCTGATCCCCACACTGTCTCCCACTAACTTCGGCTCCAGGAGACGATGCGCCAATAAAGTCACAAAATACGCAATAATCAATACAATGGCACGGAAATAATTGCCAATCAGCAAGTGATACAATGCCCAGGGACATAATATAGTTCCCGTTCCAATAAATGGAAGAAAGTCCATAATAGCCGTAAATAATGCAATCAGCAGAGAATACTCCACATGTAATGCCGTGAAAAATATGGATAGAATAATAAACATAACAAACATTATTTTAAAACATGCTTTGAGATAACCTCCCACTGCGCTAACCATTACCTTCTGTGTTGTTTTCCAAATGTTTTTAACACTATCTGGCATATATTTCCGAAGGGTTTCCACAATCCGATTCTTGTCTGCCACAAAAAAATAAGATAGCATAATAGTCAAAACAGAAATAACCAGACCATCTGCAATGGAACCGGCCAAACCGCCCACCTTCTGAATCGGATCTACCTTCAGAGAATTTAATGCAGATAAAATATAGTCATTGATTTTCCCCTCTGACCAAAAGGTATCCAAATTATCTGGTAGAAAATGAAAGCGTTCCGAAAGCGATGACAACGCCAACTGCAAATTAACGATAACGTTCTGATACAACTCCGGCAAATTAACCAGCCATCCCCGGATCTCTGCAACGATCCACCATGTCAACAAAGACAATAAACCGGCAATCAGAATCAAAACCAAAGCAATGACCAACATAGAACCATGTTTCCGCATCAGCTTAATCCGATGCTCCAGAAAACTAACCAATGGATTTGCCAGCATGGCAATTAACCACGCTATCAGAAGCGGTAAAAAGAATCGGAGTAAGCGGGGACCCAATATAATAATAAACAAAATCCAAAAAAGTGTAACACCTAGATTGACTAAAATCCTCCGATGTAACTCTCGCTTATCTTGTTGCATCTTACATTCCCCCTCATATCCTCCGAATGCGATGACGGAACTATAATTCAAACATATATAGTATACTACAATAATCTGACTCTCTACATATTCCGTCCACAAAGTCCTCTAGACAAGTTAATCTGCCAACTTCCATGCAAATAGGATTCCCAATGCCATTACCACTATACCACTAATCCAAGTCAAAATACCCATACTCGCTAAGGCAGTTCCCATTAATATCACAACAGGAGAAGATATAACTAATCCTAGAATTCCACAATAGGTAAAGACTTCATAGCGTTGTAACAACACTTCTATCAACTTCGCAATCGCAAAAATTCCTATGACGACTCCCAAACCAAACGGTATCAGAGAACCACATAAAGTCAATATTTTAGGAATATCCATGGAAGTCAGTGCCACAACAAAATCTTTGACAGCTGCCATAATCGGATTATAATAGCCCAAAATCATCAGCATCATAGAACCGCTAACTCCTGGTATTACCATTGTTGCTGAAGCAATAACACCGATCAGAAAAATAATAATTGCCGGGATCACACCTACTTTTAAAGTAACATCACTGCTTTCTCCACCAAAATATTCCATCGCGATGATCGCCACAAAAAACAACAGGAAAATACATGCATGTGGAAATCCCTTTTTCTTTTCCTTAATTTTACCAAAAAGTAATGGCACTCCACCTAAAATCAAACCAATAAATGCCATTTTAGTCTGAAACTCAAAATGCTCCAAGAGATAACCAATGACAAATGCCAGGCCAACGATGCCAATTGCCATTCCAATTAAATACGGCAATAATGTCATAATGCTTTTCTTTAACTGCTTGAACAAATGTGTGATACAATATATAATATCATCATAGATTCCCATGGAAACCATCATTGTACCACCACTTACACCTGGTATCGCATTCGCAACACCGATCAAAATACCTTTCAGAATGTCTTTTACTAATTTCATTTTGTCCTCCAGATTTCATATTTTTGCCATAGAGACATTCTACTATAGAAATAGATGAATAACAATAGTCAGATAGACTTTTATCACAGTAATAGAATGGAGCTAATATGAAAAGAAAAACCTACCTGTGCACCTTATGTATTTGTTTAGTCATGAGTATTCTCCTGTCTTCTCTGGGGGATATTGTTGTATCAGCAGCTGAACTATCACAGTCTACAACAAATAACATCCCTGTTGTAGAAAATCCAACTACCCGGAACCGGCTATATGCCAAGGGAGCGCTTCCCGTAGAAGAAGCCCCTGTTAATCACATCTTGCCATCTATGAAGACGGCTCTTACTGTGGAAGATATCTTACCGTCTGCCGGAGAGACTCTTTTTATAGATGAGACTCCTGCTGTTTCAGAAATTCCTTTTCCAACAGAAACACCAGTTCCAACAGAGACGCCAATTATCCCGGAAACTCCAGCACCGACGGATACGGACACTCCCGTTCCAGGCTCGTCTCTCCCTGCATCCTATGATCTTCGCAACGATGGCATCGTTACAGACATCAAGGATCAAGGAGCCAGTGGTATCTGCTGGGCATTTTCCTCCCTCAAGTCAGCAGAATCCAATGCCATCCGAAAAGGACTGCTTCCTATCGAAAAAGCTAACTTTTCAGAGAACCACCTGGCGTGGTTTTCTTTTCATGCTTCGCAAAAAACTTCAGATCCACTTCAATTAGACGGATTTTATCCAATTTCTAATGATGTGGATGCTGCTTATTATCGTGGAGGTTCTGCTTTGATAGCCTCCTTTACCTTGGCACGCTGGTCCGGCATTGTTATGGAAGATACGGCACCGTTACAAGTTGCCAACCAGCGCGAAATCAAAGCCATGGCAGGTTCTATGAAGCAAGCTGATAAAAAACTACGCTATCAATCCAAGTATCATATGCAAAATGCTACCTGCTATGATAAAGCAGATCGAAATGTAATTAAAGATATGCTCCTGACGAAAGGCGCATTATCTGTTGGATTCTATTATGCCAAAAACTATATGCACACAAACACAAATAACATCACAACCTATTACCAGAATACATATAAAGGTTCCACAGCAATTAATATAGCCAATCACTGTGTGACCATCATCGGATGGGATGACAATTTTTCTCGCAACAATTTTCCGTCTTCCCGTCGACCATCCCAAAATGGTGCCTGGCTCATTGCAAATAGCTATGGTACTTCTGTTGGCGATCAGGGATATTTCTGGCTTTCCTACCAGGAACCTTCCATCTGTGAAATCTATTCCTTTGAGGTTGAACCGGCTGATAACTACGATACCAACTACCAATATGATGGCTCTGGCTGGGGATCTGCTATTGTAGGCAAACAAAATCCCGTCAAGGCTGCAAATATCTATACTGTTCAAAAAGACTACCACCAGACATTAAACGCAATCGGACTATATACCATCAACGACAACCAGGCATATAAAATACAAATCTACACCAATTGCAGTAAAAACAAGCCAACAAGCGGCAAATTAGTCAAAGCCAGTACAACCTCTGGACGCATTCCATATAATGGTTTTCATACCATTCCACTAAAACAGGCCGTCAAACTGAACGCAGGCACACGTTTTTCCGTTGTGGTTACCTATTCTGACTGCCCTGTCGGCAACAACTACATGCCAATTGAAGGAAAGAACCAGACATCTTCCCAGGGCGCCATTCAGACGATCTATGGAAGCAAGCCCGGTCAAAGCTTTTATTATGCTGACTCCGAAAAAAAATGGGTGGATATTTCTGAAAACGGCTATAACAATCTATGTGTCAAGGCCTTTGCCAAGAATACCGCCAAAGCACCGTATATCAATATAAGCGAAAAAAAAGTAGTTCTGGGAAAAGGAGAAAGCTATCGTCCTAAGATTACCACCAAAAATATGGCTGCTTCTAATTTAAAATACAGCAGCAACAAATCATCAGTGGTAAAAGTGAAAAAAAATGGAAAAATCCAGGCAAAGCGTACTGGAACTGCTACAATTACGGTCTCTGCAGGAGCAATCCAAGCTAAGTATAAAGTAACCGTAAAAAAAGCACCGAAAACCATTCAGGCAAAACCACAATACAAAACCCTAAAAAAGAAACAAAAATATCAGATACGCACCCGCCTGTCCACAGGAAGTGCCAGTCATAAACTGACATTCCACTCTAACGCTTCCCGGATTGCTTCTGTCGATAAGAATGGAAAAATTACTGCAAAAAAAGCAGGAACCGCTGTAATTATAATCAAGACTTACAATAATAAAACAACCAAACTAACTATCCGGGTAAAGAAATAATACAGTCTCTTTACTGTATGGTAAATTGATCTTCTAAAAGCACCCAATTTGCAAAAAAAAGCCGCATCAACTGCCAATATCCCATTCCACGCAGGGAGAATTCCTTCACAAGATTAAATTTTCCCTGCATACTTCTCACATCTTCAAACCAGACCTCATGCTCTAATCCATTTTCTGTATAACGAAAATAGGGCGACTGTGCCACTTCATCAAATGCAATGGTTGCACCTTGGCGAACTGCAATCTGAACCGCCTGGACATTTCCGATGGTAGTTGCCTTAGATACTCCGGATTCATATGGTAATGTCCAATCATAACCATAATTTGGTATTCCCAAATTAATTTTATTAACCGGTATCTCCGTCACTGCATATTCCACTACCTGACGCACCTTATTCAGAGGAGCCACTGCCATAGGCGGCCCATAAGTATATCCCCATTCATATGTCATCAGCAACACAGAATTAGCTGCTGCTCCCAAGCCTCCATAATCTTTCCCCTCATACAGCAAACCAGGCTGGTTTGCTGATGTTTTTGGTGCCAAAGCAACCGAAGTCACATATCCATTCTCATTCATGATTCTGGTCAGTTCCGCAACAAAATCTGTAAAGGCATCCCGATCCTCCGCTAAAATATATTCAAAATCCACATCTACACCACCATAGCCCTTTTCTCCCATAACACGCAGTAAATTCTGAATTAAAGTATCAATAGCCACTCTATTGTTAACTACTGCATGAATCAACCGATTGTTGAACATTCCCTGCTCATCCATGGGTGTTAAGGTCAGAATCGCATTGACACCTGCCTGCCGTGCAAGCTCTAACATCCAGAGATCACTTAACTCAGGATACACCAATTCTCCTGTCTCTGTAAAACCATAAGAGAAAACCGACAAATCCGTCAGATAGGGCAATGTTGTCTGCAAAATATCCGTATCAATGAACGGATAGGCATAGCCGTTGGTTACCACCTCCGGTTGATCCTGAAAACCGCCTGCCGTCGGAATAAGCAGAGCCTGCCCAACCGCCAACGCATATGGATAACTTAACTGGTTAATTTCTATGAGCCGATTGACTGACACCTGGTATTCCTGCGCAATACGATCTACGGTATCAAACGCCTGCACAACATAAATCTCCATAATCCCCCATTCCCGAAACTTTTCCCTTGTGAAACTACTGAAAATGTTACGAAAGTCGTCTCACAATAATATATGAATTTATTCTGTAAATTGTGCAGAACAAAGGGCTGACATATCGGAATATGTCAGCCCCCATAATAAACAAATTTGTAACAATAAAGTACACTGGCTATATAATAGCGTAAAACTCTGTGCTACCAAATAGCCGATGTGCTAATTATCCTAACAAACGAACTCCACCAAAAATTTTCGCCAGCTCCTGGATCAAGATACGCGCCCCCGCCAAATCTGCCCCCGCTTGCAACTGCTTAATCCATAATACCGGCTCCATCATCTGAATCGGTCCTAAACAACGATCTAATAATCCCTCTCTCCACACTGGAGATAAAAGACGCACTACCATAAATAATTGCCGTTTATCCGGCTGTAAATCCACCATAGCGCCTACTTCTGACTTTTTAATGAACACAATCCCACCTAATACGGCACGATTTGGATTAAACTGCGCAGTATCACTCCATGGCGTGCCATAAGCATATATTGTCTCCCCCTCAATGCCACATACAGTTAATGACTCATGAAACAGATATCCCATCCCTTGTTCTACACACAAAGAGGCAAACTTTGCCCCAGGATCCTTCGACAATAGGACAACCCGTTCCTCACACAGAATGGACGAAGCATCTAACACAATCTTTCCTTTGCGCCCCAAAACCAACAATACAACATCCTTTAACGCATGATACAGTTCTTCTGCCCATTTTCCCTCTCGATCCTGAACCACAAAAATCTGCGCCTCTGTCTGATCTCGATTAATACTAATACTGGTTAAATATTGATTCTGTGGATAAACCAGATCAATTCCTATGGCTCCCTCAAAAACCCGTATTCTCGGCTCCGTTACTAATGCCAGCTGCCCCATAGTAATCTGTACCGCTTCTCTGAAGTCTTCCAATATGGCGATATCACAGGACAAGTCTACAGGTGCCTCCGCCTCACAGACAAAAGGCTTAAAACCCGGATGCATATATTTATCAGCAACATCCAATTGAATCACAGTATCTGCTATACGGTATTTCATGACATTCCCTCCATCGTAACATTAACTAAAATATTACATGACGCCAGTTCTCTAATCGCAGTGCAATAATCCTCCCAAAAACCATCTCTTTCTTCCTCTGGTATCTTATAGCCGATAGCCATATCTTCAAAGATTTTCTTATGATTTTCGTCCTGATCACAACGTGACACAATATCATATTCCAACGCCCCTAATTCCATCACGGGATATTGATCCACAATCCCTTGTCCAACCGGAAGCGCATAAATAACATTTGCCAATTTCCGAACGACATAATATCGATTTCTAACCATGCGTACCTCCCTTTGTATTTTCCTACTGCTCCTGGTTTAAAAGTGTAGCAAAAAATTCCGGACACATATCCAACAGGGTTGCTTCCTGCTTCGCTGGACGAAACAAATCCAACACCGGTTTCATCACTCTTTCAAAAAGCTCCGGATTCTTTGACAACCGTAATATCTCTGCCGTATTTACCGCATCCGCCAATGCCGTATGCTGCGCCCCGGAAAACTCATAATCCGCAGCACTCACTGCCTGATCCAGTTTGATTTTCTTCTCTATTCCCAGCAAATGGCTATATTCCTCTTGAAAATCATTCCAATGGGTTTCCAGCCGATGAATAAAGGTTTTATCATATTGTTTAAATGCTGCTTCCTTCTGAAACTGACGAATATCAGACATGCTCCAGGAATAAAATTGTGTCTTTTGATCGCCGATCCAGGCACAAAACTGATCCATCGCCTCTGCAAACAAGGGCGCACCCTCTAACTTTGCATCCGTAATTCCCGTCAATTCCGTAATCCGCTGATCCATAGAACCATATTCCGGATGAACATACGTCTGATACCGATCTATTTCCTGATACTGTGCATCCATTTTAACTGCACCAATCTCAATCAATTCACTGGATAGCTTGTATTCTCCCCGTTGCTGACGCTCTATCTTATTCATCTCTAAGTCGATCATTACATGATTCATTCTATCCTCCATGCCACCCTCTGCCCCAAATATTGGTATCAAAACCTAACACATCTGAATGTATTATATCACCTCGACTAGCGTCTCGGTGTGTGCGTTCGCACAATGTCGGT
>CAYPEW010000033.1:0-16239 GCA_964409845.1 uncultured Jutongia sp. | reverse complement strand
CGTGCAAGCACGACCGCCGCTGTGCTCATTATATCATAAACCTACAAACTTTGCACTAAAAACAATGGAAAAAGGTGTATTGCTTCAGACAATACACCTCACACTTTCATTTGTAAATCATTCTCTCATGATGCAATCCCAGAACATCGGATAAACACTGGCAACATTACAAACTATATGCCCAAAGATTACGGATCTGTGACATCAATCTGTCCAGTTCCCATTTTTTCTCACTTCGCTTGATACTATTGGGATCATTAAGCATAATTTTCCCCTCTGCATCCACGCCTGTCAGAACCAAAAAATGTCCCTGTGTTGTAAAATCTCCCGGTCCTACCGTGCATATAATGGGATGATTCTGTTGTAAATGTTTTACAATTTTCTTCTCATCCAAAGATAGTTTTTCCACATGCAGACCCAGTCCAGACGCTCCATTTGTCATTAAATCCCAAGAAGTACCTGTCCCTTTCACATAATATCCATCCTGTTCTGCCTGCTTGGCAACCTGATAAGGATTCCATTTACTTTTTCCAGTCAAACCACAGCATACCATGGACAAACATGTGGGACCACAGCCATTCACAGCCATATAATCTCCACCGTATTTACGATATCCCCATCTCTCATCCCACTGAAGAAACAGTGGAATATCTCCTGTCAAGTCCTCGGATACATCAATTTTATCCCGCCTATCTTTCTTTTGGGGATATTGCTTCACAAAATCTATTGTCTCAGGATTATTCTGCGCTAATTTTCGCAGACTATCCGGATAGCTTCCATCTAACCAAAGCAGAGAATCCTGTTTGCTCCATGCACTTTCCTGCTGATTCCTGGCAATCCAATGATCTATGCCGCCAGTACCACCATGCCAAAATCCAGAAACATCAGTTATTCCACAATAAACCATGCACATCATCACAACCAGTAATCCGACTTTCAGCCATCTCTTTTGTCTGAGATGTTTTTTCGCCCTTTTATCTCTGCTTCTTCTTTTCCAATCCTCCATTTAAATTCCCCCATTCATATATGAATTCCTTGCTAATACACACAAATACCAAATAACCAGCATTTTTACTTGCTTATTTGCTTCAAAGTCTTAACACTCGTTGTACTAGCGAAACACTACAAAAACTATATAAATATTCTATCATTGACCTTGCCAGCCTTTTTGACTTTTTTCTGATAATTTATACATAAAATCTGATAATTTTCTTTTTAAATTGGGAAAATCCTGTCAATGCCTGTCTAACTAAGGACAATATCCTGGCAATTATCTACTTCTTGTGGTACTTTGACATAATTTCCATTTTATGGTACAATATCTATGATAATTGAAATGATTGTTTTTGGAATTTTTGGAAATAATCTCATATAGAAAGGTAGAGGTGAGTCATGAGTCAGTCAGATATCAAACGTGTTAAGTTCTCCGTCAATCAAAATATTGGTAGCAAAGTGAAAATCCGTGCCAACCGTGGCAGACATAAAATTGATGTCACAGAGGGAATTATTCGGGAGACCTATCCCAGCGTCTTCTTGGTAGAAGTGGAGAATAAACTCGATGATACCACTCAGAATATTTCATTTAGTTATACTGACGTATTGACGAAAGATGTACAAATGCAATTACTGTAGTACAAACATCTCATTTGATTCAGAAATGTCCTATATGAAAAAATCCCTGGAACTATATCTTCCTCTAGTTCCAGGGATACTTTTTTATTAGATCATAATGATCTGTGTACGCATGAAACCTCCGCTAGGAAACCGTCAAAAGGTAAATTTTCAACGATTTCCTAATGGAGGTCTCACTTTGTCTTCGCATACATTATGCTCTGCCACAACAATGTTTATATTTCTTGCCAGACCCACAAGGGCATGGATCATTACGTCCAATCTTTTTCTCCTTGACAATTGTACCGGATTTCTTCTGTTCCCAATATAATTCCTTTCTGCGCTCTGGTGTCAGAATCTTATCCCATTCCGGCATTTCATACAACCATTCTGCCTTAGCCTCCACCATATTATAATATAATTTCTCAACATCAATATCCAAAGTTACCTGTGTGTCAGCGTCCATATCTTCAATTGGATTTGGTTCTTTTAAACTCTCATTGATGCCATCCAAAAAACCTACCATATATTTTAATTCCATGTGATAACGATCCGCTAATTCCTGTACGGTACCGCTTACCACTACCGAAGGATCGGATAGTAATTCTTCATAAACCACCTTTTCCAACTTAAAATATTGATCCCAAATTGCCTTTCCTGCCTTGGAATTAATGTCCACACCGTATGCGTATTCTCTCCAGTCTTGTAATAAAGCCATACTGTTTCCTCCATCTTATCTAAACTTTACTTCTTCCTACACCTAAGACAACGAACAAGAAACAACTGACACATTCGTTTGTCTAGCTACCGTGTCTGAAACTCAATACCCATTGTACCGCATTTGCTTCTTGTGGTCAAATCCCACAATGCTAAACACGAAATCACCAAAGGTTTCATCAATACTCTATAAGCCTTCCTGCCCATTTGCTATCTCTCAAGTCAAACCATCATAACTGATCTGGTCTGACCCAAGTACCGTTTGCCTTGTTATGCTTCCACTGATCCTGTTCCGGAACATAGCCTGTCACCCTCAAATATTGATAATCACTGTCCGTCTTTAGGGACTTGTAAATTTTCTTCAATTTTATCCAATGTCTGTTATGATTGGGATCCCCGGAATCTGCCAAAAAAACTCGATCTGTTTGCTCATCATACAAAAATATAGTTACATAATGTCCCGGCGTATCTTTCCAATAGCAGGTCGAATTAGCACTGCTAACCAATACGATATTGCTTATTGATTCTGCTACTGCTGATCGAAATTCCTCATAGCTGCCAGGTTTGTGACATAATTCCGCTGTAAAGCCTGTCCGATCTAATGTCTGTAGCATATACTCCCATGCAATGGCACCCCCACCTCCATACTCTGTGTGTTTCTTGGTGTATTGGTACATATCAATTGGCGAGCATTCCCCCGCTGCCTCCGTGCTATAGATATTCGCCAGACAACACAAGCCACAGCCAAAGGCACCAAAAGAACTACCATCATATATGGTTTTACCCCATTTGCCAGACCAGTCCAAACGGCTTTTCCAAGACTTTGGCCCCTGCAAATACGTATAGACTTCTGCTGCAGGATCCTCTGTTGCAGCGGCACTTTCCTCTGGTGTCTGTGTCGGAGCTGATTCGCCCATCACATCGCCAGACGGTACAGGAGTAGTGATCTTCACCGAATCGGAAGCCAGTGTTTCCTTTTTCGCAGAACGCTTGTCACTCTGACGACCTACGGTACCCTGTATAATAACTACCATGCCCACTATCAAAAGCAAAAGGGCACAAAATATAATTTGATACCAATTATGTTTCTTCTCCAAAATATTCTCCTTTATCAGTTCATTGTAGCATCATAATAATCTGCATATTGACAGAAAAAATCATCTGAATTATAATTCTTTATAAGAGCAGTCGCCCACAAGGTGGGTTCAGCTCCCTGGAATGGTTTTACCCTATCCTAAACGGCCAAAGTACAAGGATAGGGTAGTTTTTATTTTCGCTCGTTCCTATTATCTAAATAGGCAAGCAATGCAATTAGAAACGTACCACTCAGAAACAACAATGTCATTACCTCGTATGTACTCATCGCACCACCTCCCTTCTCACAGGGAGATTATCCGCACCTCGCACACGACTACTCATACATATGTTATCATAAATTCTATTCAAATACAATACCTATATTATCATAACATACTAATCTAAGATTTATAACAATAAATTATAAAATAACAAATATTTACAACTATGTAGCCATTCAAAATCAATCCCCCCATATTATATACGGGGGGATTTGTTACTTTTTATTATTTGCTTACTTAGACATACAAGTACAGAATCTACAGAGTAATCTCTACAGATGTGCTGCCTGCTGCAGCTTCCACTGTCTGTCCCTCTGCTGTTACCTTGAAGCTCTTATCAGTAGCGCCATAGGATACGGTAATCTTGTTACCATTTCTAGCTGCCTTGATCTCTGTAATTACATTGGAGTCCTTATCATAAATCACTGCCTCTGCAGTCTTGCCATCCTCTAATGCATAGATCACTGCCTCTGCATCCTGCAGATAATCATAAACTACAGTCATCTCGCCCTCTGCATCAAAGTTACCATAGGTAACAATGCTGTTCGGACGTGCCAGAATTGGCATCTGGAAGTAATCACATTTTCTGGTGTAATACTTACCACCTTCATAAGTTTCTCCGCTCTGAACATCCGTCCATGTTCCATTGTCCGGTACATAAAACTCTGCAATACCTTCTTCATTCATAACTGGTACGATACACAGATTGTCACCCAGCATATACTGCTGATCCAGATATTTACATGGCGTATCATCCGTAAATGCAATAACCATGGAACGCATCATCGGCACACCAACAGTATGGGTCTTGTTTGCCTGTGCCCACAGATACGGCATCATACGTCCCTTTAACACAGTATAGTGACGCAGTACATCACATGCTTCTGTATCCCCGTCCTCATCATATACCCAAGGCACACGATAAGAAGTAGAGCCATGTAGACGGCTGTGGGTAGACATCAGACCAAATGCACACCATCTCTTATAAACATCCGCCGGAGCGGTTGCCTCAAATCCACCCATATCATGGGAGAAGAAACCAAATCCGGAAGAACACAGAGATAATCCGCCACGAACGGTCTCTGCCATAGCAGAATATTCTGCATAGCAATCACCACCCCAATGTACTGGGAATTTCTGACCACCTACGGTAGCACTACGTGCAAACAGGCAGGCATGATCTTTGCCATAATACTCTTCCAATGCTTCAAATACGCATTTATTATACAGATAAGTATAGTAATTATGCATCTTGATTGGGTCAGAACCATCATAATACTGGCATTTGGTAGGTATTCTCTCACCAAAATCCGTCTTGATGTTATTCACACCCATGTCAAACAGTTTCTTTAACAAGCCCTTAAACCAGTCACAAGCCTCCGGATTGGTAAAGTCCACAATTGCCATGGCCGGCTGCCACATATCACACTGGAACACACTGCCGTCCGGATTCTTGATGAAATACCCCTTTTCCTTACCAATGTCAAACAACTTGGACTGCTGGCCAACATAAGAATTTATCCATACACAAATCTCCAAGCCCTTGTCATGCAGTCTCTTAAGCATGCCCTCTGGATCTGGGAACATATCCTGATCCCACTCAAAGTTACACCACTCATATTCCTTCATCCAGAAACAGTCAAAATGGAATACCTGCAAAGGAATCTTGCGGTCAGCCATACCATCAATAAAGCTGTTAACCGTATCTTCATCATAACTGGTAGTGAAAGAAGTAGACAACCACAGACCAAAGGTATATGCTGGTGGAAGTGCTGGCTTTCCGGTCAGGTTTGTATAATTCTCCAATACACCTTCCAGATTCTCGCCACCAATTACGAAATATTCTAACTCTTCCCCAGGTACTGTGAAAGTAACTTTAGATACTGTATCAGACATTACCTCAAAGGATACCTTGTCTGAACTGTTAACTAACACACCATATCCCTTAGAAGAAATATAGAATGGTACTGTCTTGTAGCTCTGGTCAGAACAGGTACCACCATCGCAGTTCCAAGTCTCCACAGTCTGTCCATTCTTGACAAACGGCGTAAACTTCTCACCAAAACCATAAATACATTCACCGATATCAGTCTTTAACTGCTCACGCAGATATGTGGTATTTGCATCCTGTGGATAGTTAAAGAACTGGTCATCCTCCTGCAGGTTCATACGTGCATTTGCTGTAAACTGGCTCTCACTGATGATGGAAGTAGATCTCCATGCACCACCAGTCAGATGCTTTTCTTTATAATAGAACTGTACATCCCAGTCATCGCCTTTTTTGATCACTACTTTCGTATCACCAGAAATCAACTCATAATATTCCCCGGATGCGTTAATGACAGGTTTGTAACCAGTATCCTCGTTTAACTCATAACGAGGAACATTATCTAATCCTCCCCTGTAATGGTCAATGTGTACTTTAATAATATTCTCTGATGTAGAAGAATAAGTAATCTCCAGGTTTGGTCCCCCCAATGTCATACCACGGTTCATTACCGTATATGGTGTTGCCAATACCTTGATTGCGTTCTCTGTGGTTTCAATCTTGTATGCCTGAGACGCATATCTTACATCGTACCCCCGTTTGTTTAGCCAAAATCCGTCTGCTACCTTCATGTTTGTTTACCTCCTTAAGTTTGTAATACCCTGCTCCATTAAGATATCCAGATTGTTTCCATCCATGTTTATAGATTTCATTCCCATAGATTCCCGAATATCCCAATCAATACAATAATTATAGACATTTTTTCCCAATCCGTCTACAATTATTGTACCAGTTTTTAACACTATTTTGATGTTTTTGGCGACAAATTTCTTTTTTAATACACAAGGATAAAGAAAAAAGCTCATTAAGCAAAAATACCCGTGCGACTATGTCGCACGGGTATTTATTAGTTCAAGAACTATAGTTGACTCTTAACAAAATCATGAGATTATTTTGCTTTTTTATAAACTTTTGCAATTTTCTTTAAGTTTGCTTTCTTTGAAGTACCAGCAACCTTGATTGCCTTCTTGCATCCCTTAAATGCATTCTTCTTGACACTGGAAAGTTTTGCTTTCAGGGTAAGCTTGCTTAACTTCTTGCAGTTTGCAAATGCATTAGCAGGAATCTTCTTAATATTCTTGCCCAAGGTAATCTGTGTAGCTTTAGCACCTTTGAATACGCTCTTACCCAATGTGGAAACTTTATAGTTTCCTGTATTCTTTACAGTAGCAGGTACAGATAACTTCTTAGCCTTTTTACCCTTTGCAGATAATCCAACTACAGAAACCTTACCGTCTTTCTTCTTACCTGCTGTCTCAGTTGCTACTGTTGTAACCTTATACTTAAAGTTACCCTTGGTAAAGGTCTTATTTTTAGCTGGTCCAATTGTCTTGGTACTAAAGTCTCCCTGGAACTGAACTCCCTTCATAGTAAAGGTAATTTCAATGCTGGAGGCCGGCAGAGTTTCTAATAATTTTCCCTTAATATAAGGTGCTTTCTCTGTCTTATGTGTGTCATAATATAAATCACAGAGATAAAGCTCATAATACTTTGCTTCTGTATTTGTTGGAACTGCAACGTTAGTCTGAATCTGCTGTCCATCGATTTTCAAAGAAGCAGTAGCAGTAACACCCTTCATAGCTACAGGAATATCTGTAGATATAAATAATGAGTTAAAGCAGGTAGATGCCTTTGCATCTTTATCCGCTCCCTTTAAGGTCTTCAGATTCACACCAGACATAGCAACTGTATAGGTAACATTATTTTCCTTGATTTCAGCATTGGTAAATTGAGCAGTAGCTTTCTTCAAGGAATCACCATCCCAATAACCAACCTGTGTCTTGTAGTCATCCAACTTACCTGTTTTGTCACCCTTACCATTAATACCATACTTCTCGCTATCCCACGGATCATGGAATGAATAGTTATCTGTCTGGAATCCCAGGTATGCATTGTACGCCTTCTGTGCCGGTGGTGCAGTTGGAGTTGCCGTTGGTACCGGAGTAGGAGTAACAACTGGTGCTTCTGCTGTTACAGCGAAGTTAAAAATCACTTCATCTTCTGCAATAACCGGAATAGGCTCGTTTACTGTCCATGTACCATTTACATTAGTTTCAAAAGGATTAGCCAGTGCATATTCCTCAGCCTTAGAAGAAGAAGTTCCAACATAGTGGTTTACAACACCAATTCTAACTTCATCTGTCTCTTTCATGCTGTTATGATATAAAGCTGCTTTAGACCAGTCATACACATCTTCCTTACCATCTGGATGCTTCACTACCATAGTCTTAGGTTTTACACTGAAATCAGTAGGAATCTTTGTCAGATCTGTTGTGATCCAGATTGCCCCACTTACATCTTCAAAACCATCAATATCATCTCCTGCTACCGCAGAAATAGAATACTCACCTGTTGTCTCAATTACTTCTGATGTTGCAACTGTCATCTGATCTTCACTCACATCTCCAGCCCAGTTGAAAATACCACTGTTATTCTGCATCAGTGTCAGTGAAAACGGGGTAGAAATCTTCTCTGCTGCTGCTTCGTCAGCAGATGCACTTTTTGCCCCATTAAAAATGGTAACGCCAGAACCTAATGTCAGAACCATAGCGGCAGACATCACTAACGAAATAATACTTTTCGTTGTTTTTCTCATTAATACTTCCTCCTTTTCATATTTACAATAGTTACTGAGAGCAAACCATCTCACATTCTTGAACGAGTCATTATAATTATACAAAATTATTTTAAATAATACTAGTCTTTTTGTGGAAATTATCTTCCTTTTTTTGCTATCATTTCCCACTTCTTGTCACAAATTACATACTTCAAAATATTCTCTATGATTTGTGACCGTTTGAAAAGCTTTCTTATTTTGCAGAAACCATTGGCAAAACGATACCAATGGTTTCTGCATCTTCTGGGGCAGAATAGCACCATTCCACAAAAGCATATCATGAAACTGCATAATTCCGCCAGATCATTTTTGATACTACAACTATCGGATTACTCCTCAATATCGTAGATGTGAATTGCTGTTACAATCGGCTTGTCAGAGAAGCAGACAGAAATCCATGGCTTATCATCAGATAAGGTAATCTTGTCGTTTAAGGCAATTCCACCATCATGGAAATTTGCATACTTGATTAGAACGTCCTCTGCAAAAATACCAGCCTCATTAGTAGCCCCCAACTGCAAACTACCTACATTGTCCTCAATATCCGTACCATCCAGGAATTCAAAAGCAATGACTGGATTTTTGTATTTCTCCCGATCCAGTTTGATAAATGTCTGATACCCCCATGGATTAAATACTATTTCTGTGGTATCGCCATCAATCGTTGATGTAACTTCAGACTCTGGTACAAACATATCTGTTGGATCCTCTGCTGTGTCTGGCACTTTTACATAATCGACACCCTCTACAGCATCTTCCTTAAATTTACCATCACCAATCAAGGAATCTCCACCATTCTTATACCATTTGCCAGTCCAGCTCCATACAGGAGTCTTATCAGACACATCAATGGCAGCACCTGCCGGTGGCAGTCCGGTTACCTTGGTCATATTGGTATCACCACTTGAACCTGTCAACGCATTATAGAACTCTGCCACATCTTTGAATTTCAGCTTGGCTGCTCTCTTGTCAAAGTACTGACCAGTCTCCCAAAGAACAGGCAGCGCTGTATACTTAGCAGCTTCTGTAAAGACATCATTGAGCCACTGGGTTACCCCTCCAATTACTCCAGTAGGGTTAACAATACCACACTCGCCTATGATAATGCCATAACCAGCATCTGTAAATTTCTGCAACGGTTCAAAATATCCTGGTAAAGCCATCTGATCAGCCAATGTATATTCACCATCGGCACCATCACCACAGAAATCCCATGGAGTGTAATAATGTACAGATACACTTAACTTGGTATTGCCATTTTCCTCCAGATCCACCGGCATCTTAAATCTTGCATCGCAGGTGTTATCAATATTTGTATTATATCCTGCAATCAACAGATGCCTATTAACATTGTTTCCACCAGAATCACGTACAATGTCTACGAACTTCTGGTTAATCCGGTTGGTCATATCATATAACTCATCTGGCTTGAGGTTACCAGAGATCGTCTTTTCACTCGGATCACTGGTATTACAATCACCGGTAGAAGGATAAATACCATCATTTAATCTGGTTCCCAGTTCTTCGTTGGCACTCTCAAAAATCAAATGATCAGAATAGGTCTGGAAACGATCAGCAATCTGTGTCCATAAAGCTTCATAGCGATCCCATGCCGCCTGACGCCATTTTTCATCTGGAATCTTCTTGCCATCTTCATCTCTGGTGCAGGCACCGAACTGTCCCCACCACTGACTATCCCAGTGGATATTGATAATAGCATACATGCCATCATTAAGCACATAGTTCACAATTTCTTCCACACGACCCAGATACTTTTCATCAATTTCATAAGTATCTGTATCTATCATATTGGACCATGCTACCGGAATACGAATGGTATTGATACCATAAGTATGCACGCAGTCAATGTATTCCTGCGTGGTAATTGGCTGACCCCATGCCTGCTCAAACTGGGTAGCCTCAGTAGCCGTCAATTTCTGTGCATAAGGAAGAGTAGCCTCCATAGTATTACCCAGATTAATTGCTGCCCCCATTTCATTCTCAATCAGATACTGACTGGACAGCTCTGGACGCATCTCACCATTATCCTTCACCGTCATAAAGTCAGAAGTACCACCAACGATAGACACTTCGTACTCATCACCGATATTTGATGTATCATCCATCTTTGTCTTGATTGTTACATCCTCCGGTGAAACCGGATCTGTGATTACTACAGTTTCTGGATCTTTCGTCGGAACCGGTGTAGCTGTTGGAGCTGTTGTTGTTCCCGGCGCCGTTGTTCCTGTTCCCGGCGCTGTTGTTCCTGTTCCCGGCGCTGTTGTTCCTGTTCCCGGTGCTCCTGTTGACTGTGTTGCTCCTGCTGTTACCTTCAAAGTACAAGTCAAAGTCTTGGTTTTTGCTTTAGAACTACCTTTTGCAATGTATTTCACTTTAACTTTGATCTTCGTGCTACCAGCTTTCTTTGCTGTCACTTTACCCTTCTTGGATACAGTAGCAACTGTCTTCTTCGTAGAAGACCACTTCTGTGATTTGATCTTTTTAACGTTTTTCTTTTGAATTTTAAATGTCTTGGACTCCCCAACTTTCATTGTGTCCTTGCTTTTGCTCAGCTTGAGTGTAACCTTTTTTGCCTTGGCGGCACTAGCAGATGCAGAATTGGTCAATGCGGAAACGCTAATACCAGAAAATGCTACTGCAGAAGCCAACACATAAGCCAGAGCTTTTTTTGTCAACTGCTTCATAATAAGTTATCTCCTCCTTTTTTATATATTTGTCACTATTTAAGCAGTCTGTAAGACATCATAAATAGCAACTATAATTTAACAGACCATGAGTCCACTAACCCATGGTCTGTTACACTCTCGTGTAAAGATGGTCCGTCTTCTTCCGAAAATATTTTATCACATTCTTCCAAAAAACACAATAAAATCAGACCATCCTTTGGCGAATTTTACTGGTAATTATTAGAGTACTTTTACCATAAGCTTTCTACATGGCAAAGACTATCTAATAGCTATTCTTTGCCAATTATACAACCTATCTATGGCATTACTTTGTCACAAACATCAATCTTCCGTAGGTGCTGGTACGAATTCTGTACCATCTGCCTGGTATGCCAGATCTACAATCTCCACTTTTTGGAAATCCACACCCAGATAAGTATTCGTAGTTAGGAGAAGCACCGGATCATTCTCCAGATATTTGGTATTAAGCTTTAATGCCTTTTCCTGCCATGCCGTTTCTGCCAAAATCATATTGTTATTTTCATCCAATTTCGGCAATGAATCACTAAACTTTTCACCATCACTAATGTAGTTCACAGTAGGAGGCAATACAGCAACTTGTGCATCTGTATAGGTATCACCAGCTACAGATTCAACCTGCTCATAATCTGACTCATATTTCCAATCATACTGATCATCATTTTCCCATAAACCATTCGTAAATACCAGCTGTAACTGGGCAGATTTGCTAATCATATCATCATGCATTGTGATACGAAGTCCTGGTTGTTTGATCTGAGACCAGTCACTCAGTTGGAAGTGAGAATGCCAACGGTACTGATCGCTGGTTGCAGTCAGTGTCAAATCTGGATAATCAGGGTTAATTGTAATCTTATTGGTGCGGAATAATGCCGCTGTAGTATTGTCTGACATCGTCATCAGACAATCATCCCCAAACACCTTCTTCATCTCATCATAATTAACGGAACCAGAACCACTGGTGTTACGTATGAAATCACCTTCCCAGGTAGCCACTACCAACGGATTCTGGTTTTCAGCTACCAAATCCTCTGGCTTACCTGTTATGGTCAGTTTCTTTTTCGCTTCATCCTTTAACTCTACTTCTGAGCCAGTGACTTCACAAAATACGGCTCCAATATCTTCATATACAAAATATGCATATCCACTATTACCAGTTCCTTTACGGTCTACATGACCTCCTTCATCCCACATAATCGGAACAGTGCCATATTCCTGACATCTGGTAAAGAACTCTTTGAAATATGCTGGAATACCATCCTTATTTACAGATACACAGCCAAACTCACCGAAGATCACACCATATCCCTGATCGGTATATGCTTCCTTGACAGATTCAAAATCTTCTAACATCGCTGCATAATCTTCCTCACTACCCCAGGTATCTACGAAAGAAGATGTCCCTTTTGGTGTCTCATAGGTAGCAGCCGTTTTGGCAATTCCCCATCCCAACGGATCATAATAATGAATGGATACAAACAATTTATTGATGCCATTCTCCTCTACATCGGTCGGCATATTAAAGGTATATGCATCATTTGGCTCTGTCGGGTTCTTGGTATACTGATCTCCTGCTTTATTGGAATATTTGTCTCCACAGGTCTGATGCAGGTTCGTATCGTAACCCGGAATGAGCAACATACGATAGTAGTTGTTATTTTTCTTGCCATCCGCATTAATGCCAGAACCACGGATGATATCTACAAATTTCTGGTTAATCTCGTTGGTCAGTGCATAGCACTCTTCCCGTGTCAGAACACCCTTTTCTCCGCCATCACCTTTCCAGTTATCGTTGAGACGCTCTCCCAGCTCCTCATTACCTCCTTCAAAAATCAGTCGGTCAGAATAATCTATATAACGGTTAGCGATCTGTGTCCACATGTCCTCATATTTCTTCCATGCCTGTTCTCTCACAGCCTGGTCTTTGTCGCCAAACATACCCCACCACTGGCCATCCCAATGGTCATTGATCACAACATACATCTCGTCATTTAAACAATAGTTAATTACCGTTTCAACACGGTCAAAATATGCTTCATTGATCCGGTAATAGGTACTGCCATCTTCCTGTGTTTCCTGTGTCATCATATTAGACCAGGCAATCGGAATACGGATCGTATTGATGCCATACCGTTTCAATCCATCAAAGAGTTTCTGTGTTGCTACTGGATTGCCGGCATTCGTCTCATATCCTTTTACCCAGTCTTCATCCGTCAAAGCTGCCTGCTCTGCCGGAGTCAGACTCTCGCAACTACCTGCACCAGTCTGCTCTAAAGAGTTACCAACATTCCATCCCATACCCATCACAGGTGTAATATCCTGCGCAGACAGATTGGTACGCATCATACCATTGTCCTTGGTAACAATGCCGTACCGGGAAGTATGTTCTTCTGTCAGGTTACTGTCATCCACACTACCATCTTCCACTACATTAGCTTCCTTTGGATCTGCCTCTGGTGTGCGTGCCGGAATTGGTGTTTTTGACACAACTGGTACGTCTGTTGCCGGCGCCTGAGATGTCTGTGGCGGTGCCTGAGATGGCGCCTGCGTTATCTGCGGTGGTGTCTGTGTTACCTTATTCCCTGTACCAGCCTTAGCCTGAACAGTTACAGCAACCTTAAAATTCTTGGTAACTTTTTTCTTTCCCTTTTTGTATGTAAGCTTTGCTGTAATCTTGGTCTTTCCTGCTTTGATTCCCTTAATTTTGCCACTTTTCACTGTGGCAATCTTTTTATTCTTGGACTTCCATGTTACCTTTGCCTTAGATGGCTTGTTCTTGATTGTTACTTTTTTCGTTGCCCCAACCTTGAGTGTGACTTTGGTTGTGCTGATCTTCGGCGCTTTTGTCTTCGCCGATGCCACAGCAATGTTTGATACGCCATCAAAGCTGCATAACATAGCACACATCAATGCGATGGCAATCAATCTCCCCATAATTTTTTGCCTCATACTGTATAATCCTCCTCTGTTCCAATGAAATGTCAGGATCGCCTGTCCCATGCTCATTGATAAAGAAATCTCAGAAACTGCTATATGAAATTCCAGGATCGGCTATCCCATTTGCATCGCTACGGTATCATTATAACAAATTCAAAGAAAAAAGGCTAGTAAATATAATAATTGATTATTCCATATTATGGCCATCGACGGACCCTTTTATATATAATAATCTATTTCAAGACATACGTAAATAATTATTGACAATTCATCCAATCCGTGCTATAGTATCTAAAAATTATATTTTCTTTTTCTTTTTTATTACCTTTTAATGTTTACTCTCACATTCATGTAAAGATATCAATTCATCTTTTCCGAAATTTTCATGATACTATTTATCAAACCAATATAATTATTATAATAAGCACGCTTCAACCAATTCCCCAATCAACTAATTCCTTATCAAAAATCAACCTGTTAGTTGATTTTTGATAAATCATTTCATATAATGGAGATAACTATATGGACAAAGAAAAACAAAATAGCCAGCTACAGCCTTTGATTAATCGAACATATAAAGATACAAATCCCCAATCCTCGTTTTGTCGTATTTTACAACGGAGTAGAAAAACAGGAAGAATGCCAGATCCTAAAACTTTCTGATCTCTATTTGCGAAAAGAGGACAATCCGGAATTGGAGCTAAAAGTCCGCATGTTAAATATTAACATCGGCTACAACCAAACAATCATGGAACAATGCCGCATTTTATCGGAATATATGCAGTATGTAGACATTGTACGGAAATACGCAGCAGTAATGCCGACTCCAATGGCAGTTGACCATGCTGTGACAGAATGTATCAAGAAGGGCATTTTAGCTGTATTTTTACAGAAATATAGGCAGGAGGCGATACAAACTCTGGTGGAAGTCTGCCAGGAAGTAGGCAGATCTCTGGTCGATACGGTAGAGACTGTAGTATCAAAATTTGGTCTGGATGAGGCAGAATCCCGGGCAAAAGTAGAAAAATACTGGAAATAATAGTGTGCCACTTTTTTGTGAACACTTTTTTATTACTTAAAAAAATGAGCGTGTCATATGACACGCTCATTTTTTGCGATATATCTCTATACCACAGTGTGAATAAATCAATAAGTTTAATCAAATATATAACAATTTATTAACCTATTATCGTGATATTATTTGAACTTCTTGTATCCGCTCTTCTTTAACTTCTTGATGTTAGCTTTCTTAGATCCACCTTTAACGGTAATCTTCTTCTTGCAGCCCTTGAATGCTTTCTTGGCAACACTGCTCAGTTTAGCTTTCAAAGTCAGCTTATTTAACTTCTTGCAGTTTGCAAATGCACCTGCTGGAATCTTCTTGATATTCTTGCTGAGAGTAATCTGTGTAGCCTTAGCTCCCTTGAATGCATTCTTACCAAGTGCAGATACTGTATAAGTAGCACCAGATTTCTTAACTGTTGCTGCTACAGATAACTTCTTAGCCTTCTTACCCTTCTTAGACAGACCTGTTACAGATACTTTACCCTTAGCAGCTGTAGTAGCTGCTTTAGTAACTTTATACTTGAAGTTACCAGCTGTAAAGCTCTTGCCCTTAGCCAGACCTACAGTCGTAACCTGAGGTGCAGTAGATGGCTTAACAGATGGCTGAACACTTGGCTGTGTGCTTGGCTGTGTGCTTGGCTGTGTGCTTGGCTGACTACCTGGCTGACCTGGCTGATCACCACCACCAATTGGCTCTCCTGTCTCAGGATCAACATAAGTTCCATTTGCAATATCTTCTAATGCTTTGCCAATACCAGTGACAGTAAAGGTAATCTCAATGCTCTCTGTTGGCATATCAAACTCACCATCTTCATTAGCTGCCTGTAATGGATAGTGTACATCGCCACCATTTGTGTCCCTGTCAGGATCCCAGCTGTTGATAGCCATGAAGTTATAAAAATCATCATCTGACTTCTTAACTAAATCGCCATCCATAGGAATTTCCTGACCATCAAACTTAATAGTAGCGTCTTTCAAAGTAGCACCTGCATATACAGTACTATCTAAGTCAGTAGCAACACTTAACATCTTGAAGCCTTCTGCAGCACCAGATAAATCAATACCTTCAATAGCTACTGTATACTC
The DNA here is from genome assembly GCA_964409845.1 of uncultured Jutongia sp. Taxonomy (GTDB): domain Bacteria; phylum Bacillota; class Clostridia; order Lachnospirales; family Lachnospiraceae; genus Butyribacter. Next base: position 75 of record CAYPEW010000033.1, on the reverse strand, counting down.
TACATTATCCTTATCCATGTACACATCAGTAACCTTTGCTTCCTCTGCGTTGATCTCTGCTCCAGATGCCTGGAT